>JAJPIV010000097.1 GCA_021324595.1 Actinomycetota bacterium
CACGATCGCCAGCGACGAGACCGCGAGCGCGACCGCCGGCAACGTGAAGTGCCGCACGTTCGACAGGAAGCCGGTGCCGTTGCCCAGCGCCGGGAACCACCCCAGCTTGACCGCGAACAGGCTGATCAGCACGATCGCGGCGACGAACGAGGGGATCGCGGCGCTGATCGCGCTGACGACCAGCGCCGAGGTGTCGATCAGGCCGGGGCGCAGCCCGGCGAGCACGCCCAGCCCGATCCCGGCGACGCAGATGATCAGCGAGGCGTAGAGCACCAGCCCGGCCGTGGTCCAGATCCGCGAGGCGATCAGGGTCGAGACGTCCTCCCGCAGCGTGATCGAGATGCCGAGGTTGCCGTGCAGCGCGTTGCCCAGCCAGTACCAGTACTGGGCCAGGAACGGCTCGTTCAGGTGGTACCGCGCCTCCAGGACCCGCAGGCTGCCCGGCGGCAGCGAGCGGCCGCCGGACAGCGCCGCCACCGGGTTGCCCGGCGCCAGGTAGAGCGCGGCGAAGATCACGAAGCTGGCGACCAGCAGGCTGGCGAGGAGCATCGCCAGCCTGCGGCCGAGGAAGCGCCAGCGCACGGCCCGCCGGCCTCAGCCCGTCCCGCCCAGGCTGTCCGCCCAGGGAGCGAACATGTAGGCGAACGAGCCGACGGCGCCGGTCAGGTTCCTGCTGAGCAGGAGGATGTTGGTCGGCTGGACGTCAGGGATCCACGGCAGCTCCCTGGCGGTCAGCTCCTCCGCCTGGGCGACCAGGGCCGCCCGCCGGTCCGGGTTCGCCGTGCTCCTGGCCTGCTCCAGCAGGCCCGTGATCCTCGGGTCGTTGAAGTTGTCGTAGTTCTGCGAGCCTCCGGGCAGCACCAGCGTGGCCAGCAGCGCCGCCGGGTCGGCGTAGTCGCCGTAGTTCAGCGTGAGGAAGCCGTCGACCCCGGCGCGGGCCTTCGGGTCGATGAAGAAGTTGATGTAGTTCTGCGCCGAGACCGACCGCAGCACGGTCTTCAGCCCGATCGCCTGCGCGGCCTGCTGGTAGGCGCCGGTCACCGCGGCGATGTTGGAGATCTGGCTGGACGTCCCGATCGTGATCGTCTTGCCGACCGCCCCGGCCTGGCGCACCAGCTTGCGCGCGAGCGCGAGGTTCTGGGTCATCACCGGGCTGGCGTCATAGGCCTTGACGAAGACCGGCCGGCCGTAGCCGAACGTGCCCGGGTTGGACAGCCAGCGCGGCATCAGCGCCGCGCCCTTGTAGACGTTCTCGATGATCGCCTGCCGGTTCAGCGCGAGCGAGAGTGCCTCGCGGACCAGCCGGCTGCCCAGCACGCCCTTGGTGCTGCTCACGATGAAGGCGTCGGTCGCCCAGCCCGGCCCGAGGTACACCTTGACCGCGCTGCTCGACTTGAGCTGGTCGAGCGTGGCCAGGCCCATCGTGTAGGCGCCCTGGATCGCGCCGGTGATCATCCCGGAGGTGAACGTGGTGGTGTCCGGAACCCCCTTCAGCACGATCTGCCTGACCAGCGGCGTCCGGACCGCGGGGTTCCAGTAGTGCGGGTTGGCGACGGCGGTGACCCCGGTGCCGGGCACCCACGACTTGAGCTTGTAGGCGCCGGTGCACATGATGCCCCCGGCCGGGGTGCCGTAGTTCTTGCCCTCCCGCACCGCGTAGCTCTTCTCGATCACCACCCCGGGCATGGAGGACAGCTCGCCCGGCAGCCAGTAGTCAGGCTGCTTCAGCGTGATCGTCACCTGGCCGGGCCCGGTCGCGGCGATCGAGGAGACCCGGCTGAACACGAGCGTGTAGAACCCGCCGAGCTTGGGGTTCATCGCGCGGTCGAGGCTGTAGACGACGTCCGCCGCCGTGACCGGGTGGCCGTCCCAGAACCTCGCCTTCGGGTTGATCGAGAAGACCAGCCTCGTCGGCGACGGCGTGGACATCGTGGCCAGCCCCGGGCCGATCGAGCCGTCCGGCGACTGGCGCAGCAGCGACTCGCACATCAGGGAGATCGCCGTGTTCTCCGGGTAGTCGAACGCGAAGATCGGATCGAGCGAGTTCACGTCCCGGTAGAGCGCCCAGGTCACCGACGGCACCGCGGCGGTGCCCGCCGGGGTCGTCGCGACCAGGCCCCGGGTGGGCGACACCTGCCCCGCCGTGCCGCCGGCCCCGGCCGACCGCCCGCAGGCCGCCAGCCCGGCGGCGAGCACGGCAACCGCGGCGGCCAGCGCCCGCGTCCTCGTTCTCCTGGCCATCTGCCTTCCCCCTCCCTCGGATCGGACCCGGCCGGCTGCCGGGGTGGCGCCCGCCCGGCTGCGGGCGCCCGCCGCCCGGGCGCCTAGGGCCGCTCGTAGCGCGCCTCGCCGCGGACCCACGTGGCCCGCACGCGCGCCCGGCCGATGTCGCCGTCCGGAACGCGCGCCAGGTCGGCGTCGGTGACCACGAGGTCGGCGTCCAGGCCGGGACGGATCGCGCCGGCGATCTCCTCCAGGCCGTTCACCCGGGCGCTGCCCGCCGTGTACGCGGCGAGGATGTCCTCGCGGCGCAGTGCCTGGCCGGGCAGGAACGGCTCGGCCCCGGTTCCCCCGAGGTCAGCAGGGAGCGAACGGTTCACCGCCACGTGAGCGCCGAGCAGCGGGTCGGGGCTGGACACCGACCAGTCGCTGCCGGCGGCCAGCCGCGCGCCCGAGGCGCGCAGCGCGGCGAACGGGTACTGCCAGCCGGAGCGCCGCTCCCCGAGGAACGGGATCGTCAGCTCGTCCATCTGCGGCTCGTGGGTCGCCCACAGCGGCTGGATGTTCGCAGTGGCGCCCAGCCTGGCGAACCGTCCGATGTCGTCCGGGTGGATGACCTGCAGGTGAGCGAGGTGGTGCCGCGGGCCGGAGGTGGCGGCCGCCGGGCCGGCCGCGGACCGGGCGGCCTCGATCGCGTCCAGGGCGTTGCGCACCGCGCGGTCGCCGAGGGCGTGGAAGTGCACCTGGAACCCCTCGCGGTCCAGGGCGGTCACGAACCGCGGCAGCTCGGCGGGGTCGATGAAGTCCAGGCCCGCGTTCCCCGTCGGGCAGCCGTGGCCGTCCAGGTACGGCTCGAGCATGGCTGCGGTGTGGTTCTCCGCGACCCCGTCCAGCATCATCTTCACGCTGGAGGCGCGGAACAGCGCCGCCGCCCCGCCCGGGCCGCCCGCGGCGCCGGGATCGGCGCCGCCCAGCTCCCTGGCGGCCCGCTCGCGCCAGCCGAGCAGCTCGGGAAGCTGGTCCAGGCCGCGGTGCCGGTCCCACCAGAGCGCGCCGACCACCCGGGCGGCCAGCGCCCCGTTCCCGGCGGCGCGCAGGTAGGCGCCGAACGGGTCGGGCAGCCCCGGGTGGCTGGCGACGATCGCGTCCTGCCACCCGGTGATGCCGAGCGAGAGCAGGTACTCCTGGGCGGCGAGCAGGCCCTGGTACCAGTCCTCCTCGCCGGCCGGCGGCATCAGCCGGGAGACCAGCCGCGCGGCCCCCTCCTGGAGCATGCCGACCGGCTCCCCGGCCGCGTCCCGCTCGATCCGGCCGTCCGGCGGGTCGGGCGTGGCCGCGCCGATGCCGGCCAGCTCCAGCGCGCGGCTGTTCACCCACGCCCCGTGCCCGTCCCGGTTCGGCAGGAACGCGGGCCGCCCTCCGGTCACCGGGTCCAGCAGGTCCTTCGTGGGCACCCCTCCGGGGAACGCCTCCATCGACCAGCCGCCCCCCGTGATCCACCCGGCGCCGGGGTGGGCCGCGCAGTAAGCGGCGATCCGGTCCAGGTACTCGGCGGCGGTCTTCGCGCCCGACAGGTCGCAGCGGACCATCCGCTCACCCGCCAGGACCGGATGGACGTGGGCGTCGATGAAGCCGGGCAGCAGCGTCCCGCCGGCCAGGTCGACCGGCTCAGCCCCGCGGGCATGCTCGGCGACGTCCGGGGAGTCCTGCGGCCCGATGCCGGTGATCGTGGCGCCGGCGACGGTGACCACCGTGCCCTCCGGCCAGAACCGGGCGCCGTCGAAAACCGTGCCGTTCCGGAAGACCAGCCGCCGCCTCGCCGGCCGCCGGGCCCGTGGCTCTGCCCGGCCTCGCGCCGCCCCCGGCCCCGCCTGCCCTGCCCCGGACGGCGGTCCGACATCAGCTCGCACGCGGTCCTCCCGGATGAGGTAGAGATGCCCGAAATTACATCACTGCCCGGGAAGCTAGTCAATGCTTGTGACAAAGGTGCTGATGCGTGCGATGCTGGCTCCGTGACGGGCACCAGGCGCAGCCGCGGCGACCCCGCCGGGCCGCCGGAGCGGAAGGCGCGCGCGCGCCGCACCCGGGGCAGCCTCACGCCCCAGATGATCGTCTCCGCGAGCCTGCGCCTGCTCGACGAAGGCGGCCGGGACGGGTTCAGCCTGCCCAAGCTGGGCCGCGCGCTCGGGGCCGACCCCACGGCGGTCTACCGGCACTTCGCCAGCAAGGACGACCTCATCCTGGCGATCGCCGACCGGCTGATCGAGGAGGCGATGACCGGGCTGTCCGCCGGCCCGTGCTGGGTCCAGACCGTGACCGAGTCGACGCGGCGGCTGCGTGCCACCTACCGGCGGCACCCGGCCGCGGCATCGCTGTCGGCCTGCCGCACCACCCAGCGCCCGGCCGAGATGCGGGTCGTCGACCTGCTGATCGGCGCGGTGCTGCAGGCCGGCTTCGAGGGGGCTCGGGCCGCCGTGGTGTACCGCGCGCTCGGCGACTTCGCGCTGTCCTGGGCCGGGGGGGAGGCGGCGTTCCTCGCGCTCGACGAGTCGGCGCAGCGCACGGACCGGGCTGCCTGGACCCGCGCCTACCTGGGGGTCGACCCGGCCGAGCACCCCAACATCTGGCAGGTCAGGTCCGAGCTGCCCGGCGTGGACGACGACGACATCTTCGAGACGATCCTCTCCCTGGTGGTCTCCGGCCTGCGGGCCGCCGCCCCCCGGCCCTGCGGCTGCCCGCGCCACGCCGTCCTGGACGGCTCGCCGGCCCGGCAGGCGGCTGCCCCGCCCGCCAGCTGAGCTGGTGCCGCCACGGCGGCCGCCAGCCTCCAAGGTCGCCGGCTCCGGCTGGCCCTAGCCGCCTCGCCGGCCCGCTGCGCCCCCCCGTCGCGAGCCCGCGAAGTAGTCGCGGGTGCCGGGCCAGCCGGCGGAGTGGGCTCCCTCGCCGCGCCGGTACCCGGGGACCCGGAGCGCCAGCGCGGCCGTCCCGCGGGCGGGCTCACCGCCGCAGTGGTCCCGCACGGCGCCCAGCACCGTGCTCACGCACCGGGCCGCCGATGCCGCGCGCAGCCCGGCGACCACCTGGCGAAGGCGCTCCGCGCCGAACTCCGGCTGGCCCCCGGCCCCGGGCGCGGTGACCAGGCTCCGCGTGGCCAGGACTAACCCGTCGCCCGGCCAGAGCGTGAGCCTGGCGTCGGCCAGGTGCGGATCGCGGCTCCGGCCGAGGATGGGCCCGGATGAGCCGAGCCACCGCAGGCTGCCGTCGGCCCGCCACGCCAGGGCCGGCGGGGAGCCTGCCGCGCAGACGTGCCCGCGAGCCCCGAACCGGGTCGGCCGGACGGTGACGCACGTCGCGGCCACGCCCTGGCCGTCGGCTGCGGGCCAGGCGAGCAGCGCGCGATGGAGCGCCTGCAGGATCAGGCTTGGCCGGGACTCGATGTCGACGGTGGCGCGCAGCACCGATCGCGCGAGCGCGGCGCTTCCGGCATCCGGCTGCCCGGCTCCCGCGCGCCCTGCGGGCGCGGCGCTGCCCGCCGCGACGTCGGGCTCCACGTTCCCGATGATCAGCGTGGCGCCCCCACCGGCGAGCGGCAAGACCTCGCAGAAGTCGCCGGCCAGGCTGGGCGTCCGCGCGCCGGGCAGGCGGCCCGCCGACACCTGCAGGCCCGGGAGCGCGGCGACCTCATTGCCCGCGCCCGGGTGCGGGCCAGTGACGTACCACGCCATGATCTTCGCTTGCGCTCTCCGGTCTCACAGGGCCACCAGGCTGAACGTGCATCCGGGGCAGGGTCTGGGCCGCCGGCGAGCAGTCAATCACATGAACGGGCGTTCGCGCGGCTTTGGGGCGCGGGCGCCGGCCGGCGCCGGGAGGCGACTGCTGGGGCATGCGAGCTCACGGGGAAGGCATGCCCGTGAGGGAAGGCGGCGGGTTCTGATGCCGGGCATGAGCACGGGCCCATTCGGAAATCCTGTGGCTGCTGGACGGCGCGCGGCAAGGCTCAGCCCGGCCGGCCTCACGACCCGCGCGCGGACGTGGCCCTCGCGACGAGCTCGCGCACGCGCTCGCGCGGGAGCGCGGGCGTGCGGTGACCGTCCCGGCCGGTCATCTCCTCGTTGGCGACGAGCGCGTTTGCCACCGACTCCTCCACCGCCTGCACGACGGCCTCGCAGAACGGGTCGATGTGGCCCCACGGCACGAACTCCAGGCGGTCCAGGTGCTCCGGCGAGGGGTACAAGGTGGCGACCGATGGCGTGAACGCGCCCTCGTTGGCGGTCGAGAACGCGAGGAACAGGTCACCGGAGAAGTGCGAGCCGCTCGTCCCGGTGCGGGCGAGGCCGAGCGTGACGCGCCGGGCCAGCGCCCGGCACTGGTGGGGCAGCAGCGGGGCGTCGGTCGCCACGACCGCGATGACCGACCCGGCGCCCGGCGGCGCGGAGAAGTGCTCGGCCATCGGGTTGTCGTCCGCGAGCGCCTCGCCGAGCGGAACGCCCGCGAGCACCAGCTCGCGCCGGTCCCCGAAGTTGGCCTGCACGAACGCGCCGACCGTGTACTCGCGCCCGGCGTAGCCGACGACCCGGGACGCCGTCCCCGACCCTCCCTTGAACGCGTAGCAGTTCATGCCGGTCCCGCCGCCGACGGACCCCTCCTCGACCGGGCCGCCCCCCTCGGCCGCCTCAAGGGCTTCCACCACCGTCGACTCGTGGACGTGGTGGCCGTTGATGTCGTTCAGGTAGCCGTCCCAGGTCTCCGCCGCCACCGGCATGAGCCACGCCCGGGTGAGGCGGGGGTGATGCCGGTGCGTCCAGGCGACGATGCCGGCATGTCCCACGCCGACCGCGTGCGTGTTGGTGATGACGACCGGGCCGGAGAACGTGCCCGATTCCTCGATCCACCAGGCTCCGGTCATCTCGCCGTTGCCGTTCTGGTTGTGCAGCCCGGCCGCCACCGGGTCACCCGGGCGCTCCTTGCCCCGCGGGTGGATCGCGGTCACCCCGGTGCGCACGTCGGTGCCTTCGATCAGGGTGACGTAGCCGACCTCGACCCCCGGCACGTCGGTGATCGCGTTCCAGCGGCCCGGCCGGCCGGCGAACGGGATGCCGAGGGCGCGTGCCCGCGGCTTGCCCGACGGGGTCGACAGGTGCGGACCGGGCCCCGCCGCCCCGGGGCGCGCGCCCGGGGCCGGGCTCACCCCGACACCGCCCGGGCCGGCTCGTGCTCCTCGCCGGCCGGAGCGTCGCGCAGCGTCCAGGCCCGGCCCCGCTGGGGCAGCAGCACGATCGCCCAGTAGACCACGCCGATGCCCATCGTGATGAGCGTCACCTCCAGCAGCAGCCTGGTCTGCTGAGTGAAGACGTAGCCGAGGGCCGCCAGGGCCAGCAGCGGCGGCAGCGGCCACAACGGCATCTTGTACGGCCCGTGGCGGGTCGCGCCGGCCGGCCTGGCCACCAGCGCCGCGATGGCCACCAGGGCGTAGTCCGCCACCAGGCTCGCGCCGGTCAGGTTGACGAGGGTGTTGAGCGAGACGGTCAGGCACAGGACGGCCCCGAGGACGCCGATGAAGATCGTGGCGATCCACGGCGAGCGGAACCTCGGGTGCAGGTCCGCCAGCCACCGGCTCACCGGGCCGGGGAACGCGCGGTCCCGGGCCGAGCTGTACAGGATGCGCCCGTAGCTCAGGATGATCGCGATCACGGCGTTGAGGATCGCCAGGCAGATGCCGACGCTCACCACGTCGTAGAGCCCGGCGTTGGCCGTGCTCTCGATGAAGTACTGCAGCGGGATGGCGGACCTGGTGAACGTGGCCAGGTCGGGGGCCCCGATGATGGTCGAGGCGAACGGCACCAGCTCGGCCAGGACCGTGATCACCAGCGACCAGAGGATCGCCCGGGCGATGTTCCGCCTCGGCCCGGCCGTCTCCTCGGCGAAGTTCACCGCGTTGGCGTAGCCGTTGTAAGAGAAGATCGCGACGGCCGTCAGCGCGAGGATGCCGGAGAACGCGACCGGGACGAGCGCCCCGTGCGGTCCCCCGATCACCGGGTGGGCGAGCGCGTGCCAGTTCCTGGCGTGCGAGAGGCCGAGCACCGTGAGGATCAGCAGCGCCGCCATCTCGATGCCGAGGAATATGCCGGTGAGCACGGCGTTGAAGCGGATCTTCAGCGTGGCGATGGCCGCCGCGATGATCATGATCGCCGCGCCGACGTAGCGCGGGTCGATGTTGGCGACCACGGCCAGGTAGGTGCCCGCCCCGAGGGCGATCGTGGCCGGGATGAAGGCGATGAAGTCCACGTACAGGGCGTAGGTGATGAAGCTGACCGGCCCGGACAGCGGCGCGGCCCTGCCCTTGAACGAGTGGCCGACCAGCGCGTAGTCCCCGCCGGCGATCGGGAAGGCCGCGCCGAGCTCCGCCCAGCAGAAGGCCATGAGCACGCCGACGATGGCGGCGAAGACGAACGACCAGAACGAGCCGCTCCCGGCGGCCACGAGCGCCACCGGGGCGATGATGAAGACCGACGCCGCGGGGGTCACCCCGGACAGCGTGATGAGGATGTTGCCGAGCACGCCGATCGAGCGCGACAGCTCCTGCTTGTAGCGACCGTGCGCGTGGCCCTCGATGGCGTGCTCGGCCCGCGCGACGGCGACCGCGAATTCCTTCTCCTGCTCGCCCGTGAGCCCCTCTGGCGGTTGCATGGTGCCGGGCGCGGGCACCGGGTCCGGGGCGCCGGCCGACCTGTCGGTGTCCATTCGGGTCTCCTCCCCTGCGGCCCGCCGGGGGCCTCAGCATGGAGCCGATGCTACGGATCCCGTAGAAGAGGAACAATGCACGTTCTGAGCATTGATTCACCTGCTAGCTGCACATAATGTGCGGTGCTGTGACGCTGACCCTGCGCGAGATCCTGGACCTTGAGCCGCTCCGCACGGCGCGCCCGCGGGTGCTCGCCGGCCGGGGCCGTCTCGACGAGATCGTCCGGTGGGTCCACGTCACGGAGCTGCCTGACATCGCCTACCTGCTCCGGGGCGGTGAGCTGCTGCTCACGACCGGCATGGCGATCGCCGGGAGCTCGCGCGTCCAGGAGCGGTACATCGCCGAGCTGGCCGCGGCCCGGGTGTCCGGCCTCGTGGTCGAGCTGGGCCGCAACTTCCGCCAGCTGCCCGGCGCGATGATCGAGGCCGCGGAATCCGCGGGGCTGCCCCTCGTGGCGCTGGAACGCGAGGCGCGGTTCGTCGAGGTGACCGAGGCGGTGCACCGGGAGATCATCAACCGGCAGTACGAGCTGCTGCGCCGGGCGGAGCAGGTCAGCCGGGAGCTGACCGAGCTCATCCTGTCGGGGGCGGGCCTCGGGCGCATCGTGGACCGGCTCGCCGAGATCTTCGGCAACCACGTGGTGCTCGAGGATGACGCCCACCAGGTCGTGGAGATCGCCGGGGTGAACGACGGGCTCGGCGAGGTGCTCGTCGGGTGGGACGAGCATGCCCGCGGCGGCCACGACGAGGTCGAGCGGGGGACCGTGCACCGCCATGACGGGGCCCCGCGCTGCATGTGGGTGACGTTGTGGCTGCGGCATGAGCCGTGGGGGCGCCTGCACGTGCTGGAGACGCGGAGCCGGCTGGATGACATCACGGAGCTGCTCGTCGACCGGGCCGGCGCGTCCATCAGCCTGACGCTGCTGTCCGAGAAGGACGCCGCGCACCTGGCCGACCGGGCGCGCAGCGCCCTGGTGGGCGAGGTTGTCTCCGGCCGCTACGGGCCGACGGCGGACTTCCTGCGCCGGGCGCGCAGCCTCGGCGCCGACCTGGGAGCCGGGCGCCTGGTGGTCCTCGCCGTCGGGACCTCCTGGCCGGCGTGGGGCGCTGCCGCGGGCCACGGCGCCGGCCAGGCGGCGGCGAGCGATGAAGAGCGCCGGCTCGCCGTACGGGCAGCCGTCGCCACCGACATCCGGCAGCTGGCGGCCGACCGGGGGTGGGGGGCGCTCGTGGGCCTCAGCGGTGACCACATCCTCGCCGTCCTCGCGGTCCCGGGCGCCCGCCCGCTCCCCGGGCTGCTCGACGAGCTCATCGACCAGGCAGCGGCCCGGGCGAAGGGACGCGGCGAGCACGTCGAGCTGACCGCGGGGGCGAGCTCGCAGACACCGCCCGACGCGCTCCCGAGGGCGGCCGACGAAGCGCTGACCGCCCTCGGCGTGGGGAACGTCGGCGCGGGGCGCGCGAGCGCCGGCCGCCACCGGGTCCGCCACTTCGCCGATCTGGGCACCTACCAGCTGCTGGCACGGCTCGCCCAGGGCCCGGAGCTGGCCCGGTTCGTCGACTCCGAGCTGCGGGCCGTGCTCGCCCACGATGCCCGGTCCCGCTCCAGGCTCCTCCCCACGCTCACCTGCTACCTGGAGAACGCCGGGCGCAAGGCGGAGACGATCCGCGCTCTCGGCATCCAGCGCCGCACGCTGTACGCCAGGCTCGAGCGGCTCGAAGCGCTCCTCGGACGGAGCCTTGAGTCGCAGGACACCCGGACCCGCCTCACCCTCGCCGTGCAGGGCCTCGCCCTGCTGCGGGACCGGCGGCCGCCCCGGGAGGGGACCGGCCCCTGGTGAGCGGCGCCGGCGGGCGGCAGGCCTGGGCGCCGGCCGCGCCGGGCATGCTCCGCCCGCCGTCCGGCCGGCTCATCCGCGGCCAGGGCCTGAGCCGCCCGCTCCCGCCAGGACCACGTGCCGAGCGGGTCGAGGTCGCCTGCCTGGGCGGGCGCGGGCGCACCGGCACCGCGCTGGCCTGCCTGGCCATCATCGACGGCGTGCCGCCCCGGGAGGCGGTCCGCTACGTCCGCGATCGCTCTCATCCGCGCGCGGTCGAGACCTTCCGGCAGCGCCGCTACGTCGCCCGGTTCGCCGCGCCTGGAGCCGGGGCGCCGGAAGTCAGGGACGACCGGGCCTGAGCCGGCCGCCGGGCACGCGGAACGGAAGTCACGCCGTCACGTGCCAGGGCTCGTTCCGGGCAGGCCGGCCCGGTCGCCCCGGCCCGCCAGGTTCCTCCAGAGGAACTCGAAGACCAGCGCGGACTTGAGCGCCCGCTGCTCGTTGTCTGCCGCCGCTCCGTGGCCGCCCTCGATGTTCTCGTAGTAGGTCACGTCATAGCCGTGCTCGGCGAGCAGCGCGGCCATCTTCCTGGCGTGCCCCGGGTGCACCCGGTCGTCACGCGTGGAGGTGATGAGCAGCACCGGCGGGTACGGCCGGCCAGGCGCCACGTTGTGGTACGGGGAAAACGGCCGCAGGTGCTCCCACTGCTCCGGCTCGCGCGGGTCACCGTACTCGGCGATCCACGAGGCGCCGGCGAGCAGCTCGTGGTAGCGCCGCATGTCCAGCAGCGGCACCTGGCAGGCGATCGCGCCGAACAGCTCCGGGTAGCGGGTGAGCATCACCCCCATGAGCAGGCCGCCGTTACTGGCTCCCTCGATGCCCAGGCGCTCCCGGGTGGCGATGCCGCGCGCGGCAAGATCCCGCGCGACCGCCGCGAAGTCCTCATACACCCGGTGCCGGCGCTCCTTGACCGCGGACATGTGCCATCCGGGGCCGTACTCCCCGCCGCCGCGCAGGTTCGCAACCACGTAGGTGCCACCGCGGGCCAGCCAGGCCCGCCCGGTCACGCCGCTGTAGAACGGGGTCAGCGACACCTCGAACCCGCCGTACCCGGTCAGCAGCACCGGGCCGCCCGGGCCGCCCTCCGGGCCGGTCACGAAGTACGGCACCCGGGTGCCGTCGTCGGAGGTGGCGAAGAACTGCCGGACCGACAGGCCGTCCGCGTCGAACCACGCGGGCTCGCGCTTGAGGTCCTCCGCTGCCCCGCCGATCACCCCGCGGCGCAGGGTGGCGGGCTGGGTGAACCCGGAGCTGGTGAGCATGTACTCGTCGCTGTCGTAGGGGTCGGTGCCGGCGATGTCGGTCTGGGCGAGCTCCGGCACGCCGGGCAGCGGCGCGCGCCGCCAGCGGCTCCCCGCGTGGCCCGGGCCGTTCCCGCCCGTTTCCGGCCCGGGCCCGCCCGCATCCGGCCCGGGCCCGCCGGGCGGCGTCACAACGGCCAGCTCGCTGCGGACATCACGCAGCGTGCCCAGGATCAGATGGTGCCGCGTCCAGGCCCAGTAGCTCAGGGCGGACCGCTCGTCGGGCTCGAACAGCACCTCCAGGTCGCGCTCCCCCGCCAGGTAGGCGTCGAACGGCGCCGCCAGCAGCGCCCCGGCCGGGTACGTCGCGCCGCCGACCGCCCACGCCGACCGGGTGCGGACCAGCAGCCACTGCCGGTGCGCGGCCGCGTCGGCGTCCTCGGGCACGTCGATCCGCACCAGGTCGCCCCCGGATCGCAGGTACAGCTCGCTGCGGTAGAAGTCGAGCGAGCGCACGACGAAGTCCCGCTCGAACCCTGGCGTCGGGTCACGGAACGCCGAGACCGCCACGTCCTCGGGCTTGCCCTCGAAGACGACCTCCGCCTGGTCCAGCGGCGTGCCCCGCCGCCACTGCTTGACGATCCGCGGGTAGCCGGACGTGGTGAGCGATCCGGGGCCGAAGTCCGTGCCCACGTAGATGTGGTCGGCATCGATCCAGCTCACGTCGGTCTTGGCCTCGGGAAGCGCGAAGCCGTCGGTGACGAACTCCCGCTCCGCGATGTCGAACTCGCGGACGACGCTCGCGTCGGCGCCGCCACGTGACAGGTGAACGAGGGCCTGCCGGTACCCGCCCGGCCGCAGCACGGTCGCCCCTTGCCAGACCCAGCTCTCGCCGTCCGCCGCCGCGAGCGCGTCGACGTCGATGAGCACCTCCCACTCGGGGCGCTCCCGGCGGTACTCCTCCAGCGTGGTGCGCCGCCACAGGCCCTTCCGATGCTCCGCGTCCTGCCAGAAGTTGTACAGGTGCTCGCCCCGGCGGCTGACGTACGGGATGCGCTCATCGGCGTCGAGCACCTCGCGGACCTGAGCGCGCAGCTCCTCGAACCGCGCGCCGCCGGACAGCCGCGCCAGGGCCTGCGCGTTCCGTTCCCGCACCCACTCCAGCGCCCGGTCCCCGGTGATCTCCTCCAGCCAGAGGTACCGGTCGTCCGATCCGGCGTCGCTCGCGAGGGTCATGCCGCAAGTATCGCCGCCCGCGCCGGCATCGCGGCCGGCGGGTGCCGCCGGCAGCCGGCGGCAGGCTGGCCGGCATCGCCGACCCCGGCGGGCCGCGGGGCCGCGCACCCGCGGGATCACGAGGCGGCCGGACCGGCTCGCCGGCCGGGACCCACGCGGGGCCGCGCACCCGCGCGATCACGGCGCTCGCCCCCCCGCGGCGGGAGGAGGACAATCCGCTCATGGAGCGATTCGGGCCGGCGTGGATCGACCGGCTGCCCGACGAGATGAGCGGCCAGCGGCAGATCCTGCGGCGGCTGCTGAGCGCCTGCGAGGCCGACCCCGACATCCAGTGGCTGGTCGTCGCCGCCTCCGTCGGCCGCGGCGCAGGCGACCGCCTGTCCGACCTGGACCTGGGGGTGGGCGTCGCGGACGAGCGGTTCGGCACCGCCCTGGTGCGGGTCCGCGATCTCACCGGGGCGCTTGGTGACCTGGTGGACTCTTACCAGCACCAGATCCCCGGGCTGTGCCATCCGCACGAGCGGATCTTCGCCCAGTACGCCGACCGGTGCCAGGTCGACCTGGTGGTGTTCCCCGCGTCGCAGCAGGTGGGCGGCGTCAAGGACGCGGTGGTCCTGTATGACCCGGGCCGGCGCGTCACCGGTCGCTTCGAGGACCGGGCCGTGACGCCCGGGCAGGTCCGCGAATGGGCGTTCCGCGGCTGGTGCGCACTCGCCGACATCGGCAAGTACCTGCGCCGCGGATCGCCGTGGGAGGCGCTGGGCCGGCTGGGCGAGGCGCGCGAGGCGCTGTGGCGGCTGTGGGCCGTGGCAAGCGGCGTCCCGAACCCGCAGCTCGGGGTCACCAGCGTGCTCGACTTCGCTCCCGAGGCAATGCCGGAGTGGATGGCGGACACGGTCGCGGACCTGGACCCGGGCCGGCTGCTCGCCGCGGCCAGGCAGCTGGCCGCCCGGCTCGCCGGGATCGGCGAGCACCTGACGGACGATCACCGGGCCGCGCTCCCCGCGGCGATGGCGCGCTTCGTCGTGGCCGACCTCTCCGACCTCGCGGAGGGGCCGGGCGGTTCAGCCGCGGCGGGCCGCTGACCGGCCCGCCGTTCCACGCCCCGCTTGCGCTCGCCGCCGACAGGCAGCCGCTCGCGGACGAGGTGGCCGCGCGTTCGCCGAGCGGTCCGCCGCGAAGACCCGGGCACGGCGCGGCCGGGCGTAGCTCACCGGCCGGCCCTCACGAGCCCGGGCAGACCGCGTTGATCTCCGCGACCATCGGCGAGATCGCCTTCCGCAGGCCGGCCAGAGCGGCGCTGAGCGCCTGGACCTGCGCGGCGGTCGGAGTGCTGGTCATGCCCTGGGCGGCCGACCTGACCCTGGCGAGCGCGGCGGAGAGCTGGCCGGCCTGACTGGCGAACGGCCCCTTGGCCTGCGCCTTCAGCCCGGACAACTCGGCCTGCGCCCCGGCCAGGCGCGCCCGGATCTCGGCGGCCGAGCGGGTGCTCACGTTCATGTGCGCCAGGTCGTCCAGGGACGAGCGCAGCGCGTCGATCTGGTGGCACGGAATGGCCGGGCTGCTGGTCGCCGAGGCGTGCGGCGAGGTGGCTGCCGGGCTGCTGGGACCGCTCGAACCGCTGGGACTGCCCGAGCCGCACCCGGCCGCGAGGGCGGCGCAGGCGGCGAGGGACCCGGCAATCACCACGGCCCGCCGGGATTGCCGGAAGCGATGGGGAACACTCATGGGCGCAGCGTTCCCCGCCCGGGCCGTGGTCCCCTCACCCGGCCAGGGTGATCTCGCCCGTGCGGCGCGGCCCCGGCACGCCCGGGGACATACCCCCGCCGGTATTTGCCTCCTGGTGCCGCGGTCGGCTATCGTGCCGGGAGTCGATACCTACCGGGGTATATGAAGGGTGGAGCATGATACGTGAGGTCGATGTGCGGACGTTCGCCGCGGCCCACCGGGACGGGGCGTTCGTCATCGACGTGCGCGAGGCCTACGAGTACGCCGCCGGGCACGTCCCCGGCGCGCTGCTGGTCCCCCTGGCCACCGTGCATGCCCGGATGGGCGAGTTCCCGCGCCACGAGCCGGTGTACGTGATCTGCGCATCGGGCAGCCGCAGCCTGGCCGCGGCCTCGTGGCTGGCGTCGGCGGGAATCGACGCCTGGTCCGTGGCGGGCGGGACGAGCGCCTGGGCGAGTGCGGGCGGCCCCCTGGCGAGGCGCCTTCGCGCCGCCCCGGGGCCGAACGGGCTCGGCGCCCTGCGCGAGAACGGGCTCGGCGCATGATCGACGTCATCGGCGTCGACACCCCGTCGCTCGGCGACCGCAGCTACCTCGCCACGGACGGCCAGGTCGCCCTGGTGATCGACCCGCAGCGGGACATCGACCGCGTGCTCGGCCTCGCGGCCGAGCACGGCGTGCGAATCACTCACGTGTTCGAGACCCACATCCACAACGACTACGTGACCGGCGGGCTGGCGCTCGCCCGCCACACCGGGGCCGCGTACCACGTGAACGCCGCCGACAAGGTGGCCTACGAGCGCACGCCCGTCTCGGACGGCGACGTGATCGCGGTCGGGGACGTGATGCGGCTCACCGCCATCGCCACGCCCGGCCACACGTTCACGCACCTGTCCTACGCGCTCTCGGATGCCCGACCGGGAGGATCGCAGCGGCCTTCACCGGCGGGTCGCTGCTGTACGGCTCGACCGGACGGCCGGACCTGCTCGGCCCCGCGCACACCGAGGCTCTCGCCAAGGCGCAGCACGCCTCCGCCCGGCGCCTGGCCGCGCTGCCGGACCAGACCCCGGTCTGGCCCACCCACGGGTTCGGCAGCTTCTGCTCGGCCACCCAGGCGGCCGGAACCGCGTCCACGATCGGCGAGCAGAAGCGGGTCAACCCGGTGCTGCTGCTCGACCGGGAGCGGTACGTGGCCGGGCTCCTCGCCGGGCTCGACGCCTACCCTGCGTACTACGCGCACATGGCGGCGGCCAACGCCGCCGGCCCGGCCGCCGCCGACCTCACCCCGCCCGAGCCCGCTGACGCGGCAACCCTGGCGGCGCGGATCGCGGCGGGAGAGTGGGTGGTGGACCTGCGGTCGCGGCGCGCGTTCGCCGCCGGCCACGTGCCCGGCACGCTGAGCTTCGAGCACGGCACCGACTTCACCAGCTACCTGGGCTGGCTGATCCCGTGGGGCACCCCGCTGACCCTCATCGGCGAGACCCCGGACCAGGTCGCCGCCGCCCAGCGGGACCTGGCGAGGATCGGCATCGACCGGCTCGCCGGGGCTGCGTCGGGCCGGCCGGAGGAGCTGGCCGGGGGCCGGCCGCTCGCCTCGATCGCGGTCGCCGGCTTCGCCGAGCTCGAGGCGGTCCGGCATCACCGGCCGGTGACGATCCTCGACGTGCGCCGGGCGGCCGAGTGGGCGGACGGCCATCTCGACGGCGCGGTCCACATCCCGCTGCACGACCTGCCGGCCCGGATCGCCGCCGGGAACGTGCCGCCAGGCGAGATCTGGGTGCACTGCCAGTCGGGGTACCGCTCGTTCATCGCCGCGTCGCTGCTCCAGGCAGCGGGCCGGACGGTGGTCGCGGTCGATGACGACTTCACCCGGGCGTCCGGCGCCGGGCTCGCGCTGGCCGCGGGGTGAGCGCCCGGCACGGCGGGGTGACCCTGCGGTGATCGTCCTCGCGGTCGCTGCCGGCCTGGTCATCGGCGGCAGCCTCGGCGCCCTCGGCGGGGGCGGGTCGATCCTGACCGTGCCCGCCCTGGTGTACCTGCTCCGGGAGAGCCCGCATCAGGCCACGACCGCGTCGCTGATCGTGGTCGGGGCGGCCGCGCTCGCGGGGGCGGTGATTCACCACCGGGCCGGCCGGGTCCGGTTGCTTCCCGGCCTCGCCTTCGGCGCGGCGGGCATCGCCGGCTCCTACGCCGGGTCGCTGGCCAGCGCGGCTGTCCCGGCACCGCTGCTGCTCGCCGGATTCGGCGTGCTGATGCTGGTGGTGGCGGCGCTGATGCTGCTGCGCCGGGACCGGCCCGGCGGCCGGCGGCCGGCGGCCGGCCCTGGCCGTCCGGCGACGGCGGTGGCGGCGGCAGGCGCCGGCCCCGCCCTCGCCGGCCCCGCCCGGCCCAGCGCCGGCGCGAGCGCCGCAGCAGGCGCCGCGGGCCTTGCCCGGCTCGCCGCCAGGCGCGGGCTGTCTCGCGAGGTCCTCGTGGTGCTGGCCGCCGCCACGGGTGTCGGGCTGATCACGGGGTTCTTCGGAGTCGGCGGCGGGTTCGTGGTGGTGCCCGCCCTCGTGCTGGTCCTCCGCTTCGACCTGCCGGCGGCGGCCGGGACCTCGCTGGTGGTGATCGCGGTGAACAGCGCCGCCGCCCTCGTCGCCCGGGCCGGGCACGTCGCCCAGCAGAGCTGGCCGCTCCTGGCCGTCTTCGCCGCTGCCACCGCGGCGGGCGCGCTCACCGCGGGCGGCCTCGCCGGCCGGATCAGCCCGCGCCGCCTCAACGCCGCGTTCGTCGTCCTGATCATCCTGGTCGCCGCGTACACGCTCGCCCGCAGCGTCCCGGCGCTGGCCTGAGGTGGCGGAGCCGCGGCGCACGGCGTCGCGGCGGCAGCCCGCCGGCCGCAGGTCCGCCGGCCAGGCCGGTACCGGTGCACGGGGGACGGCGAAGCCGGGATCACCTCGCGCGGCGGCCGACCCGGAATAATACCCTCTCGGGTATGAGGGTGACGGACGTGGGTGAACGCCGGCGGCTGCTGCCGACCTGGCGGAGCGTGCTCGCCGTCGTGGCTCATCCGGACGACGAGTCATTCGGGCTCGGCGCGGTGATCGCCGAGCTGGTCCGGCGCGGGGCTGCCGTTCACGTCCTGTGCTTCACCCACGGCGAGGCCTCCACGCTCAACGAGACGCACACCGACCTGCGGGCCACGAGGGAGGCCGAGCTCCACCGGGCCGGCACCGAGCTCGGCGTGGCTTCGGTGGCCCTGCTTGAGTACTCCGACGGCGCGCTAGCAGGCGTCGCCCGCGCCGAGCTGGCCAGCCGCGTCCTGGATGCCGCCCGCCGGGTCGGCGCCACGGGCGGCCCTGACGGCCTCCTGGTCTTCGATGACACTGGGATCACCGGTCACCCCGACCACCGCGCGGCCACGGCCGCCGCCGCCGACGCCGCAGAGCTCGCCGCTCTTCCGGTCCTGGCGTGGACGCTGCCCGCCGACGTGGCCGCCGTGCTGCGCGCCGAGACCGGTCAGCCGTTCGCCGGCCGCCCGGAGGCCGAGATCGACATGAGCATCGTGGTGGACCGTGCCGCGCAGCGACGCGCCGCCCTGGCCCACGCCAGCCAGGTCCCTCCCGGCGCCGCGGTCTGGCGCCGCCTGGAGCTGCTCGGCGACCGCGAGCACCTGCGCTGGCTGCGCCCGCAGACGGCTCCCTCCGGCCATGGCGCCGGCCGGTAGCGCGGCTGGTGGCCGGCCCGGTGGTCGCCGGCCCGGTGTTCGCCGGCCGGCCCGCGGCGCCGGCGCTACGGCGTGCGGTTGGCGTCGATCTGGTCGAAGTCCCCGTAGCCGTTGCTCGTGCCACCGCCGCCCGACCACTGCCACATCAGCGCCTTGGCGCTCGCGCTGGTATCCCCGCCGAAGAACGCCGCGCACGTGCTCGTGCCCCTCAGGCACCAGCCGGATGGCGGGCTGGCGAGGCTGGAGGTGTCCTGCGTGTAGGTCCACTCGTAGAACGCGGCGATCTGCGACGGGGCGCCGTTGCCGAAGATCAGCGGCCAGATCGACGGGGCGGAGTAGACGCCGGGCTGGTACCGCGAATGGCTGGTCAGGTAGCTGGCGAACCCGTCGAGCACCGCGCGGTCCACCGCCGGGGCGATGTAACTGGACCTCACCTTCCCGCTGCACGGCGCGGTGTAGACCGCGTTCCACCCGTTGTCCGGGGCGGGCGTGTAGGCCGGGGCGTGGCCCGGCAGCTCGACGTCCATCCAGACGACCGGGTAGTTCTCGCTGCCGTGGATGTCGAAGAGCGCCCGCGCTGCCTGCGCCCGGCCCCAGGCGGCGGCCTCGGCGACCGTCCCGTTGTAGCGCGGGTCCACGCCCGGTCCGGCCATGAACCAGTAGGCGGCCGTGCCGATCCCGAGGTGGTAGGTGGCGAAGTCGGCCGCGGCCTGAGCGAAGTTCACCGACGACCAGGCAAGGGCCCCGTGACAGCCCTGCCACCGCGCCCAGTTGCCGACCATGCCCACGTAGCCGCCGTACGCGCCGCCGATCACCGGCTCGTGGTACGGGCCGGTGCCGGTGACCGGCATGGCGCGGCTGTCGGTGCCGTACCAGAACCCGGCCGGGCTGTCCCCGGCGGGCCGCAGGGCCATGGCGGGCCGCTGCGCGCCTGGCAGGTCCGCGGCGCGTGAGCCGGCGGCGCGGAACCCCGCAGCGGCGGTGCTCACAGGGCCGTCCGGCAGTGCGCCCGCGGTGGCGGGCGGGACCAGCCGCGCCGCCCAGGCCGCGGCCATGGCGCAGGCAAGCAGCATCGCCAGCCTCACGCCGGGCCGCGCGCGGGCGACGGGGCGGTGCGTGGTGCGCGTCATGGGAACCTCCGGCGCCAGGCGGCACAGTTCGTCCCATGCTCCTCCTGGCGCCCGGGTGGCAACAGGGCCTTCCGTCCCCGGGTCACCCGGGCGACGCGGCGCGGCCGGAGCGGTGCTCCGATTCGCTCTCGGTGCTCTCCTTACCGCAGCAGAACGCCGCCGCGGAGACGCCCTCGGCACTGGGGACCGCGCGCAAGCCAACGCGGACGACTCGCTCGGCGCGGCGGCCGAGGTCGCCTCGCCCACGGGGCCGCGGCGGCCTCACGGTGCGGTGGCCGGCCGTCCCGGCCCGCTCCGCAGGGCCGACGAGCTGCTCACAGGCGGCCGATGTCGAACCTGCCGCTCTTGATGCCGGAGGTCAGGGCGCGCCACTGCCGCGGCGTGATGCGCAGCACCGGCCCGGGGTTCTTGCTGTCGCGGATGCCGACCATCCCCCCGCCAAGGCTCGCAATCTCCACGCAATGGCTGTTAGCCTGGCTGCGCGAAGCCTTCACCCAGCGGGTGCCCGCCGCAGCCTCCACCGGAAGCCCCGCTGAATGAGGATCCGTTGATGTCATTCCGTCTCCCTTCCCCTCCTACTGGCCAAATCCGTTCGCCTTTGAGATTTCCCTGGACCACTCGGCACGCGCCTCTGGTCAAGCCCACGCGCTCCGCGCAATCCGCTCGATCAGGTCCCGCGACTCACCTGGCCCCAGCGACTTCTCGTACTGACTGTCGAAAACCCGCCTATAGAGATAGCCTTCGTCATCGCTTTCGAAATACAGCTCGCTCTTGGGAAGGTTCTCCGCGATCACCACGTCGGGCAGCAGGGCCTCGCCGTTCAGCGCACCGTAGTTGAGTACCACAAACGAGTCGCCCGGCGCAACAGTCCGGTCGGCGCTCAACGGCAAAATCCTCAGCTCGACGTTCGGCAGGTCGGCGAGCTCGGCCAGGCGCCGCAGCTGGGCGCGCATGACCGGATCGCCACCCACCTTGCGGAGCAGGACGGACTCATCCGCGACCACGGTGAGCCGGGCCGGCTCCGGCCGGGTGAGCACCTCCTGCCTGCGCATGCGGACCTGCACGCGCCGCTCCACCGCCTGGGGCGTGATGGGTACGACCCGCTGGTAACCGAGCATGATGTGCCGGGCATAGTCCTCGGTCTGGAGCAGCCCCGGCACCACGTACGGCTGCCACTCGAGGATCTCGGAGGCCTCGGATTCCAGGCCGATCGCGTCGATGAACTCGGCGGGCAGGTCGCCGGCATACTCGTCCCACCAGCCCTTCTGACGCGCATCGTGCGCCAGGCTTGCCAGCCGCGCCCGCTCGGGCCCGCCGATGCCGTAATAGCCGAGCAGGCGGTCGACATCGGCTGGCTTGGGGGTGGTGCGCCCGGACTCGATTCGAGAGATCTTCGAGGGTGACCACGCAAGGGCCTCGGCGACGCGATCGCCGCTCAGGCCCCGTGACTCGCGGATCTGGCGCAATTCCGCGGCGAGCCGGCGGCGGCGGACCGTGGGGCTCAGCGCCATTCCTCACCGCCCTTCTCCCTCGCACCGCACGCTGCGCGCCCGCCGCGGCGCCGCAACGCCCGCCACGGCGCCGCAACGCCCGGCCGGCCGGGGCCCGGAGCCCGCGCCCGGTGCCAGCCAGGAGCGACCGCAGTGGCCACCGCAGACTCCGGAGCACAGTGTGGCACGGATGGCGGAAGTCTCATGGCAAGACGCCAAGATTTATCCAAGCGAATCTGCCTATGAAGAGTTGCCGAAAGTTTCAGCGGAAGTGACACTGAGAGTACCAGCGATCGTACGCCAGCCATCGGGAGCAAGCAATGCGGGTCCACCGGGCGAGCCGGGCAGCCTCACCCCGCCACGGCCAGCCGGCGGTCGCGCGGCGATCCCGCGCCCCGCCGGGACGCTGCACGGTGGCCCCGGCCGCGACGCGCCAGCAATGATGGCGCGGCTGACGTTGCCGCGTCAGCCGCGCCGAGCACCAGCACCAAATCCCGTTGAAGGAAGGACCAGTGAATCACCCATGGTAGCCCCCCAGCAGCCAGATGCCTAGACCGGGCTGCCACGTGGCAGGCAGACCCGGCAGCTGGCAGCTCCGGGCAGGGCGCCCGGTCACCGGTCCTCCTCGATTCCCGCGCAGGATCTGGACCCCCGAGGAGGCATCGTGTTCGCCGCCCAGGCTCACCTCACGGATCCGAGTTCGGTGGCGATGCTCGCCGCCGTGGTGATCGGCATGTGCGTGGTGTTCTCACGCGCGATGCTGCGGATCGCCACGACGCTGTTCGTCGTGCTCGCCGTGATCGTCGCCATCACCGGCGTCATCGCCGTAGCCGACGTGCTGCGCCGGCTGTTCCCGGCATGACTGGAAGGCCTGCCGACCGTGGCGCCACGGGCGGCAGGCCGCCCGGACCGCACGCGGCGCTGAACCGGCCGGTGGCACCGGCCCCGTGGCACCGGCCCCGTGGCACCGGCTACTCCGGTGCGGACAGCACCCTCCTGGGATGCCGTCCGTCGACATAGCCGAGGAACGGAGGGTAGATCCCGTAGCCGAGCAACTCCTGGAGCCGGCCGGGCAGCTGGCGCACGACCGCGCGCGGCACGGCGAGGCAGTGGTTCTCCTGGGGCCGCAGCCACGCGGCCGCGTACTCCAGGATCACGCCGAGGCGGGGCCGTCCGGTGTGGTTGGCACCGCCGCCGTGCCACAGGCTCCCCAGGTAGAGCATCGCCGACCCCGGGCTCATCGTGGCGGACAGGACCGGGTCGCCCGCCGCCGGCGTGCGCCCGGGCGCCCACTCGTGGCTGCCCGGCACGAACCGCGTGGCCCCGTTGTCCGCGGTGAACTCATCCAGCGGCCACATCGTGTTCACCACGACCGTCGGGTGCGGCTGGGGCAGCGGGTAGATCGCGTCGTCGCGGTGCAGGATCTGCGCGGCCTCCCCCGGCCCGATCTGGATCCCGACCGGGGCGCTGAGCTGGTAGTGCCGCAGGACGCGGTCGAGCACGTCGAGCAGGAGCGGATGGGTGGCGGCCCGGTCGAACGTCCTGGTCTTGGCGAACAGCGCGTACACCCGCCGGGTGGAGAACCCCTCGAAGGCGTTCCGGCCGGTCCTCGTCGCCGCCAGGATCCGGTCCAGGTCGGCCCTCGCCGCCCGGATCTCCGCATCGCTCATCATGCCGGCGATGATGACGTAGCCGTCGCGGACGAGCCGCCCGGCGACGTCCTCGCCGCTGGCGCCGGCCGCGCTCACGGGGGCCGCCAGGGCGCCCGGACCGGGGCTCATGACCGCAATTGTGGCAGCCGTCCCGCGAGCCCGCCAGGATCGCGATCCGCTGGCCGGGCGAGGTGGCCGCTGCGGAGCGTGACGCGCGCCGGGGCGGGGCAGGACAGCCTCGTGCCCCTTCTTGTCGGCACCTCCGGCTGGCAGTACCGGGACTGGCGCGGCCTGCTCTACCCGCCGGGCCTCCCGCAGCGGCGCTGGCTGGAGCACTATGCCGGCGTGTACGCGACCGTGGAGAACGATGGCACGTTCTACCGCCTGCCGCCGCGCGAGACGTTCGAGGACTGGCGGCAGCGCACCCCCGAGGGATTCGTGATGGCCGTCAAGGCCAGCCGGTTCCTCACCCATGTCCGGCACCTCGCTTCCCCCGCCGAGCCGGTCGCGCGGCTGATGCACGCGGCATCGGGGCTGGGCGGCAAGCTCGGCCCGGTCCTGCTGCAGCTGCCGCCGACGCTCGCGGCCGACGCCGGGAGGCTCGCCGCGTGCCTGGCCGAGTTCACCAGGGCGGGCGCCCGGGTGGCGGTCGAGCCGCGCCATCCCTCATGGTGGTCGCCGGAGATCAGGCACGTGCTCGCCGAGCACGGCGCCGCGCTGTGCTGGGCGGACCAGCTCGGCCGGCCCGTGACCCCGCTGTGGCGCACGGCGGACTGGGGGTACCTGCGGTTCCATCAGGGCGCGGCGCGCCCGTGGCCGCGCTACGGGGAGCGCGCGCTGCGCTCCTGGGTGGAACGGGTGGCCGGGGCGTGGCCGGACGACGCGCCGGTGCACGTGTACTTCAACAACGATCCCGGCGGGGCCGCGGTCGCCGACTCGGCGGCGTTCGCCGCGCTGGCCCGCCGGAACGGCCGGACGGTCACCCGGACGCCGGCCCGGGCGTGACCGCGGGCCGTCCGGGCGGCACGGCGGGCGCGCGCTCACCGCAGTCCCGGCGCGGCCGGCGCTCACCGCCCGCGCAGGAACGCGTTCACGATCGGCCCCGCGGTGTCCGCGCCGTACCCGCCCCCCTCGACGATCACGGCGAACGCGAGGTCGCCCTGGTACCCGATGAACCAGCCGTGCGCGCGGATCTTGGTCCCGTCCTGGTACTCGGCGGTCCCGGTCTTGCCGTAGACGCCGGGCGGGAAGCCGACCCCGGCTGCCGTGCCGCTGGTCACGACGGCCCGCATCAGGGGCCGGAGCGTGGCCAGGATGGCCGGGCTGATCGGATGCGGCCTGGCGGTCTGGCGCGGCGCGGGGCTGATCACCAGCAGCGGCGGGTGCCAGGCGCCGCTGTCCACCGCGGCCGCGACCGCCGCCTGGCTCAGCGGGCTGACCAGGTCCGTTCCCTGCCCGAACGCGTCGGCGGCCAGGTCCACCGGGGAGCGCGGGAGCGTGAACGAGCCGAGCACCGCCGGGATGCCGAGCGCCGGCTTGAGGTTGAACCCGTACACCCGGGCCATCGCGCCCAGCGAGCGCCCGGTGAGCCTGGTGGTCGCGAGCATGGCGAACGTGGTGTTGCAGGAGATCGCGAACGCGGCCTGCAGGCTGGTCGCCCCGAGATGCTCGTAGCCGGCGTTGTGGAAGGCCCGCCCGTCGATCGTGACCCGGCTCGGGCACTGGACCGGGCTCGCCGGGGTCATGCCCGCCATGGCCAGCGCCGACGCGGTCACCACCTTGAACGTCGAGCCGGGCGGGAAGGTCCCTTCGAGAGCGCGGTCGAACCCGCCGGGGCGCTCGACCACGGCGAGCACCCGCCCGGTGGAGGCCTGCATCACCACCATGTCGACGGGCTTGCGGGTCCTCGCCGTCGTGACCGCCCGCGCCGCCGCGAGCTGGACCGGCATGTCGATGCTGGTGCGGACCGGCCTGCCCGGCACCGCGGCGAACCGCGCCAGCGTGGCGTCCACCCGCCGGCCCGGCCCGGTGATCCGGATGGCGAGCGAGGGCAGCCCGGCGAGCTCGCGCTGGTAGGCGCCCTCGATACCGCCGATCCCGATCACATCGCCGGCCCGGTACGGAGCGCCGAGCGCCCTCGCCTGAGCGGCGGTCGCGCGGCCGAGGTAGCCGACGAGCAGTTGCAGCGAGCCGGACTCGGCGAGGACCGCCGGCGAGCTCAGGATCGTGCCGTCGTCGGCCAGGACCGGCGCCCTCGGCGGCCAGGTGCTGGCCAGCGAGAATCGCTCCCCGGCCCGCAGGCCGGGGTGGATCGCCCCCGGGCTCCAGTCCACCCGCCAGCGGCGGTCCCGCTTCACCAGCGCGAGCCGCCCCCGGTAGGTCCACGCGTGCCCGCTCGCCAGGTCGTCGGTCACCGTGAACCGGGCCGTGGCCCCGGTGCCGCTGACGCTGACCTCGGGCGCGGACACGCGGGTGCGGCGCACTCCCAGCTCGGCGGCCGCCCGCTGGTAGGGCCGGGCGAGGCCGCCTTGCGGAACGTTCACGCTGAGCCGCCGCATCGCCGCGTAGTCCCGGCGCTGCCAGGCGGCCAGGAAGCTCGCTGCGGTCTGCTGGGGGCTGCCGTGGGTGCGCAGCAGCAGGTACCCGCCGCCGGCCCCGCCGATCGCGAGGGCGAGCGCGAGCGCCGCGATCACGGTGAGGATGGCGCGGCGCCGCCGCCGTGGCCGGCCGGCGCGCACAGCCGCGTAGGCGCCCCGGCCGCCTGCCGCCGGGCCCGGCGGCTCCCCCGCCCGCCCGGCCGGCGCCGCCCACGCGCCGTGCCCCTCCCACCCGGCGTGCCCGGAACCGGGCACGCCGGGCCCGGGGCTGCGGAGCCCGCCGTCCCCCGGCTGGCCGGGATCCGCATGCCGTCCGCGACGTCGACGCATCGATCAGCCTCCCCGCCGTGGCCAGCCAGGCCGGCCGGCTTCGGGCCGTGCTCAGCGGAATCCTAGCCGCGGGCCCGCGGTCCGCGTGCCCGCCCGGCACGGGCGGCCCACTACGTGCCTGCCCGGTGCGCCGCCCGGTTCGGGGCCGCCCGCCGGCGGCGCGATCACTCCCGGCGGCCGCCGCGGGCCGGGCCGGCGGGCCGGGCCACGGGCGGGCCGGGCCGCGGGCGATCGTACTGTGGGCGCGTGACCAAGGACGGCCGGTGGCCCCTGGCGATCCCGGCCCGCGGCGTGGCGCCGCCGCCTGGCCTGTGCCACCTGTGGCTGGCTCGCCTCCCCCCCGGGGGCAGCTGGCCGGGCCTGCCCTGCCTGCTCGATGCCGCCGAACGCGAGCGCGCCGGCCGGCTGCGCAGCCAGGCTGCCAGGGAGGCGTTCACCGCCTCGCGCACGGCCCAGCGCCTCGTGCTCGCCCGCTACCTTGCCTGCCCGCCGCGGGCAGTGCCCATCTCGCGCACCTGCCGGCACTGCGGTGCCGACCACGGCCGCCCCCGCGTCGAGGGCGCGAACGTGGACTTCAGCGTCTCCCATTCTGGCCGGTGGCTGGTGATCGCGGTCACCGGGGGCGGGGTCCTCGTCGGCGCCGACCTGGAGGTGCCCCCCAGGCCGCTCCTGGAGGGCCTGGCCGACCGGGTGCTCACCGCCGCCGAGCGCACGGCGCTCGCCCAGGTGCCGCAGCCGGGCCGGGCTGGGTGGCTGCTGCGAGCCTGGACCCGCAAGGAGGCGGTCGCCAAGCTCAGCGGGCACGGCATGGCCGCCCCGTTCTCCCGCATCGACGTCCGGGGCGCCGTGGCCATCGTCGAACGCCCCCCGGCCGGCTGGCCGGCCGGCCGGATCCATCTCGCCGACGTGCCGGCCGGCCGGGCGCGGCTGCTGGCGCTGGCGACCACCGCGCCGGTGACCGGGATCGTGCGCTGCGGCCCGCTCGGCCGGCTCGTTCACCTTGACCGCCGGGCCGAAGGCCATGGCAGGGACGCGGCAGCGACCGGCGCGGAGGCCACCGGGCGCGGCTGACCCCCGCCGCACCGCGGGCCGGGCCGGCCCCGGGCCGGTCAGCCCGTCGCGGGGCGCGCTCCGGCCGCGTGGCGCCTGGCGAGCTCGCGGTAGACCTGCGGGTTGGTGCGCACCCACTCCAGGCCTGAGCCGGACACCTTCCCCACGACCCTGGCCGGCACGCCGACGGCGAGCATGCCGTCGCCCACCCGCAGGCCGGGCGGCACGGTCGCGCCGGCCGCCACCAGCGCGCGGCTGCCGACCACCGCGCCGTCGAGCACCGTGGCGCCGTTGCCGATCAGCGCCTGGGCGCCGATCACCGCGCCGTGCACCACGCACAGGTGCCCGATCGTCGCGCCCTCGCCAACCTCGGTGACCGGGTCCGCCCCGCCGTGCAGCACCGAGCCGTCCTGCACGTTCGCCCCGCGGCGCACGACGATCGGGCCGAAGTCGGCCCGCAGGACGGCGCCGTACCACACCGAGGCCCCGGCCTCGACTCGCACGTCGCCGACGAGCGTGGCGGTCGGCGCGATCCACGCCCCCGGGCTGACCTGGGGGCTCCTGCCCTCGAAGGTGAACAACGGCACCCGCCCATGATGCACCACGGCCAACCCCGCGCCGGGCCGGCTGCACCCCGCCGCCCGGCCGCGGAGCTGCCGCCCGGCACCGCCGCGTGCCCGCCCGGTGTAGCCCAGACGGGCTACTGGCCTGCTGCGGATGGCCCATATGGGTCATCTGCAGGCAGGCTCGCATGTCCTCGCGAGCCGCCCGCCGGCCGGCGCGCCCGTCCGGCGGGGCGGGCCGGGGCGCGGCGCAAGCGCCTGGCCCGCCGGCGATCCGGGACCGGGCGACAGCCGGAACCGGGGGCGGGCGGGCACCGCCGCGGCGCGTGCTGCCCGGCTTCCGATCGCATAGTCAATTTGAGTGGTTTACTGATTCTTTAGAACTATTGTCTTGCATATCCGGTTATGCTGCCGCACCGGTACTACCGTCAGGCCCTGCGAACGGCGCGGACCACTGCCTGGTAGCGGGCGAGGAACCGGCGTTGGGACATTCTTGAGGCACGGCACGGCACGCGGCGGGGCGAGCAGGATCAGGTATGACGGGCGGCATGTCGGCCCCTCACGGCTTCGCCGGCTCACCCTCCGCGCGAGCCGCATCGCCCCCGCGTTCGCCCTGGCCGGCGCGCTGCTCGCGGTCCCGCAAGTCAGGGGCTTCGCGGCCACGGCCGCGATGGCCGCCGGCGGCCAGCCCGCGGCCGGGGCCCAGGCTGGCCGGCTCGCCGGCGGGCTGCCCGGCGCGGTCGCGGGCCTGTCCGATTCGCTGGCCGGCCTGCAGGCCCGGGCTGGCGCCGCCAGCCGTGCAGGCCACCCCGGCCGCCCCGCGGCCCCCGGGCGGACCGGCCCGCGGCGGCCCTCCGGACGGCCTGGCGTGACCGGTGAGCCGCCGCGCCGCGCCGTCCGCGGGCTCGCCGCCCGAGCCCAGGCCGGCCGTGCCGCTGGGCACCCAGCGGCCGGCGCGGCGCGGCGCGGCCGGCGCGGCGCGGCGCGCGGGGCCGCGCGGCCGAAGCTGGCGTGCTCGGGATCGGGAGGCATGCTCCCGGAGAATTACGCCACGATCGTCCGGTTCCTGATGGCGCACGGCTACACTCCGCTGGCCGCGGCCGGGATTG
Source organism: Actinomycetota bacterium (assembly GCA_021324595.1). Classification (GTDB taxonomy): domain Bacteria; phylum Actinomycetota; class Actinomycetes; order Streptosporangiales; family Streptosporangiaceae; genus Chersky-822. The sequence continues at coordinate 28,676 of JAJPIV010000097.1, forward strand.
CCGGGAACATCTACCAGGAGTCGAAGGGCAACCCGGAGTCGGTCGGAACCGGCGGCGGCGGCCTGATCGGCTGGACGCCCCTGCCGGGCGGCTTCGTCACCGGCAATCCCGCCGCCGACCTGCGAACCCAGCTCCAGGCGATCCTGGTCTACAACCAGCAGTGGGCGCAGTACCTGCCCGCGCTGAACGCCGCGGCGAGCCCGGCTCAGGCGGCGGACGTCTACATGACCTACTTCGAGCGGCCGGGCATCCCCGCCGCGGCGAACAGGGAAGGGGCCGCCGCCGCGGTCGCCGCGGCCTGCCATCTGTAGCTCAGGCGCGGCGCCGCCGGTCGGCCGCCGCGGGCGGGCGCCGGTCAGGAGCCGCGGATCGCCCGCAGCGACTCGCGGAGCGAGCCGAGCGTGGCCAGCACCGCGGACGGCTCGTAGCCGCAGTGCGCCATGCAGTTCGCGCACCGGGGGTCCCGGCCGCGGCCGTAGGCGGACCAGTCGGTGGTCTCGATCAGCTCCCGGTAGGTCGCCGCGTACCCGTCGGCCATCAGGTAGCACGGTCGCTGCCAGCCCAGCAGCGAGTACGACGGGATGCCCCACGCGGTGCAGGCGAAGTCGGCCTTCCCCTCGAGGAAGTCCAGGAACAGCGGGGTGTGGTTGAGCCGCCAGCGCCTGCGGTTCCCGCCGGCGAACGCCTTCGCGAACAGCTCCCTGGTCTCGGCGACGCCCAGGAAGTGCTCCTGGTCGGGCGCCTTCTCGTAGGCGTAGGCCGGCGAGATCTGCATCTGGTCGACGCGCAGGTCGTCGTTGAGGTAGTTGAGCACGTCGATGACGGTCTGCGGGGTGTCGGTGTTGAAGAACGTGGTGTTGGTGTTGACCCGGAAGCCGCGCCGGCGCAGCTCCCGGACCGCCGCCACGGCCTGGTCGAACACGCCCTCCTTGCAGACCGACTGGTCATGGCGCTCGCGCAGGCCGTCGATGTGGACCACCCAGGCGAACCGGGGCGACGGCTCGAACTTGTCGATCTTCCTGCCGACCAGCAGCGCGTTCGTGCACAGGAACACGTACTTCTTGCGCCGCAGCAGCTCGCGGACGAGCACGTCGATCTGCGGGTGCATGAGCGGCTCGCCCCCGGCGATCGAGACCATGGGCGCGCCGCACTCCTCGATGGCCGCGATCGCCTGCTCCACGGGCATCCGCTGCCTGAGCACCGTGTGCGGCTGGGCGATCTTGCCGCACCCGGCGCACTTGAGGTTGCAGGCGAACAGCGGCTCCAGCTCGACCAGCAGCGGGAACCGCTCCCGCCTGGCCAGCCTCTGCCGCAGCAGGTAGGCCCCGATCCGCGCGCTCTGGCGCAGCGGCATGCTCATGTCTGCCTCAGCTCCTTCGGAAGGCCGAACGAGATCGACTCGGTGGCCACGATGACCTCCCTGGCCTGGACCTCCCCCAGGCCGGACAGGGCGGCGACCACCTGGCCGACGACCGCGGGCGGCGCGGACGCGCCGGCCGTGAGCCCGACCCGGGCCGCCCCGGCCAGCCAGCCGAGATCGATGTCCTCCGGGCCGTCGATCAGGTGGGCGGGGGTCCCGGCCCGCTCGGCGGTCTCGACCAGGCGCAGCGAGTTGGAGGAATTCGCTGACCCGACGACGAGGACCACGTCGGACTCGCCCGCGATCGCGCTCACCGCGCGCTGGCGGTTGGTGGTCGCGTAGCAGATGTCGTCGCTTCCCGGCCCCCGGGCGGCCGGGAAGCGATCCCGGATCGCCTCCACCACGGCGCCCGCCTCGGCGGCCGACAGCGTGGTCTGCATCAGGTACGCGACCTTCGCCGGGTCGTCCGGGCGCAGGGCCGCGACGTCCGCCGGGGCCTGCACCAGCACGGTCGACTGCGGCGCCTCGCCGAGCGTGCCCTCGACCTCCTCGTGCCCGGCGTGGCCGATCAGCGCGACCAGGTAGCCGTCGGCGGCGAACCTGCGCGCCTCGGCGTGGACCTTGGACACCAGCGGGCAGGTGGCGTCGACGGTCGCCAGGCCGCGGCGCTGGGCCTCCCGGCGCACCTCGGGCGCGACGCCGTGGGCGGAGAACACGACCCGCGCCCCGTCGGGCACCTGGTCGAGCTCGTCAACGAAGACGGCGCCGCGCCGCTCCAGGTCGGCCACCACCGTGACGTTGTGGACGATCTGCTTGCGCACGTAGACCGGCGGCCCGTAGCGCGCCAGCGTGAGCTCGACGATCTCGATCGCCCGCTCCACCCCGGCGCAGAACGACCGCGGCCCGGCCAGCAGCAGCTCCCGTGGGCGGCACGCCCGGGCCAGGCGCTCCAGCGCCGGCGCGGCCAGCCGCAGCGACCGCAGGGCGGCGATCCCGCCCGCGACCGTCCGCGGGCTGGCCAGCGGGCGGTCCGGGGTGTCGGAGATCGCCCGGATCGCGACGGCGGGCAGGCCCGCCGCCGCGGCCAGCAGCGGCGCCGACTCCAGGTCGACCGCGATCGCGCCCGCGCCCGCGAGCGCGGCGTGGCCGCCGCGGCGCCAGGCCAGGCGCCGGGCGGTGGCGACCGGGCCGGTCACCGCGCGCAGCCCGGCCCGGCGCAGCTCCCCGGCGAGCAGCGGCGCCGCGGGGCAGGCCAGGTCCCGGTCGCCTCCGGTGACCCGCGAGGCGACCACGAGGTCACCGGGGCGCAGGCTGGGATCGATCGCCCCGGCGACCCCCGCGACCGCGACCAGGCCGGGGCGAAGGGCCGCCAGGCCCGATGCCGCGCGCGCCGACCTGCGCGGCCCGTACCCGGTGCGGACCACCTGCCCGCCCCCGCCGAGGCCCCGCCGCACGGCCCGCGCCTCGGCCCGCAGCGGCGCGCAGACCACCAGCCCGCTCACCTCGCGCCTGCCAGGTACCGGCCGAGCGCGGACACCGGGAAGACCATCCGGTAGAGGTGGTAGCTGATGTAGAAGTCGCGCGGGAACCCGACCCCGGTGAACGGCTGCTCATCCCAGCCGCCGTCCGGGCGCTGCGCCCCGGCCAGCCAGCGGACGCCGCGCTCGGCGCTGCGGAGCGCCTCCTCGCCCCCGGCGGCCAGCAGCGCGAGCATCGCCCAGGCGGTCTGCGACGGCGTCGACTCGCCCCGCCCGGCCCAGCTCCGGTCCTCGTAGGAGCGCAGGTCCTCGCCCCAGCCGACGTCGGGGTTCTGGTGCTCGGTCAGCCACCGCACCGCCCGCCTGATCGGCGGCTTGCCGGGCAGCACCCCGGCCGCGATGAGGGCGGGCACGGCCGCCCCGGTCCCGTAGATGTAGTTCGCGCCCCACCGGCCGAACCAGGAGCCGTCGGCCTCCTGGTTCCTCAGCAGCCAGGCCACCGCCCGGCGCACCGGCGCCGTGCCGCCCTGCCCGGCGGCCACCAGGGCCTCCACGACGTGCGCGGTGACGTCCGCCGACGGCGGGTCGGTGACCTCCCCGAAGTCGCAGAACGGCAGCTTGGCGATCAGCCGGGAGGTGTTGTCCGCGTCGAAGGCGCCCCAGCCGCCGTCCCGGCACTGCATGCCGAGCATCCAGCCGACCGCCCGCCGGCAGGCAGCGGCCGCGTGCCCGGCCGTGCCGCGGCCGGTCCCGGACGGCAGCCGCACCCGGCGCAGCGCGAGCACCGCCTCGGCCGTGTCGTCCACGTCGGGGTAGCCATCGTTGTCGAACTCGAACGCCCAGCCGCCGGGGGCGAGCCTGGGCCGGCGGACCTGCCAGTCCCCCGGCCCCCGGATCTCCTCGTCCAGGACCCACCGCCCGGCGCTGACCAGCGCGGGGTGGTCGGCCGGGAGCCCGGCGTCGGCCAGCGCGATCATGGCGAGCACCGTGTCCCACACCGGGGACTGGCAGGCCTCGATCCAGCGCACCGGGCCGTCCGGCGAGCCTTCCCAGACCGTGAACCGGTCGAAGCCCGCCAGGCCGCGCCGGATCACCGGGTGCTCCAGCCCGTAGCCCAGCAGGTGCAGGGCGATCAGCGAGTAGACCCAGGGCGGCTGGATGCCGCCCCAGGATCCGTCCGCCTCCTGCCGCGCGATGATCCACTCGGCGCAGCGGCGCAGCGCGGCCGTCCGGACCGCGTTCGCCGGGCCGAGCGGGCGGACCCGCCGTTCATAGCGGTGCAGCGCCCGGTCCAGGGCGAGGAAGAACCGGCCCCAGGCGTCCCGCTCCGCGCCCGCGGCCGGGCGGCCCGGCACCCGCAGCTCGTCGATGCGAAACGGCAGGGACCGCGCCGGCCGCAGCGACCCGACGACCGTGAGCGGGACGATCGTGCCGCGGGCCCAGCTCGCCCAGTCGTAGACGTTCAAGGGGGCCCACCCGGGGAGGTAGATCATCTCCGGCGGGATCACCGGCAGGTCGTCCCAGGACCATTCGCCGAACATGGCCAGCCAGATCCTGGTGAACACGCGGGTGGCCGCGATGCCGCCGCGCTCCCTGATCCAGGCGGCGGCCCGGCGCATGTGCCCGGCGCCGGGCGGGTCGCCCGCGAGCCGCAGGGCCACGTACGCCTCCACGGTCGCGGACAGGTCGCCGTCACCGCCGGGGTAGACCGCCCACGTGCCGTCGGCCCGCTGGTGCCCGCGCAGCCACCGCGCGGACGCAGCGGTCTGCTCGGCGGTGCGGATCCCGAGGAACTCGCGGAAGAGCAGGTCCTCGGCGTCCATCGTCACGTTGGTGGCCAGGTTCCCCTTCCACCATCCGGCCCCGTCCTGCAGGCTGAGCAGGTGACCGACAGCGCGGTCGAGCGTCCGCCGTGCCAGGGTCGCCTCGGCCGGGCCGGGATCCCGCGCGCCGTCCGCGCTCCGCGCCGCGCCGGCGTGGGGCACGGCGCGCCCGCGCGCCACCCCCGTCACCACTGCCTCGCCGTCACGAACTCGGCGATCCCGGCGAACTCGTCGCGCACGCCCGCGGGCATCGCGGTCTTGTCCAGGCAGCTCACCGCCGACGCGAGCGCGGAATCGGCCTCTGCCTCCGCCCAGGTGCGGCCGCCCGCCTGCTCGACCAGGTCGGCGGCGCGGTTCAGGTCCTCCTCGCTGAGCGCGCCGGGTGAGGCGAGCAGCTCGGCGAGCTCACGGCCGGCCCGCGTGCCGCTGGCCAGCGCCGCCACCACGGGGAGCGACTTCTTCCTGGCCCGCAGGTCCGACCTGGCCGGCTTGCCGGTCACCTGCGGGGATCCCCAGATGCCGAGCAGGTCGTCGGTGAGCTGGAAGGCCAGCCCGGCATAGGCGCCGAACGACGCCAGGCCGGCGGCGAGCCCGGCGGGCGCGCCCACGTAGATCGCGCCGATGCTGCACGCGCAGGCCATCAGGGCGGCGGTCTTGTCCCCGGCCATGTCCAGGCACTCGGCCACGGTCACGTCGGTGCGCCGCTCGAAGGCCAGGTCCGCGCCCTGCCCGGCGATGAGCCGCTGCACGGCGGCGGACAGGCAGCGCGAGGCCCACAGCCCCTGCGGCGACGGCCCTTCGAGCAGCAGGTCCTGGGCGAGGGCGAGCAGCGCGTCGCCGGCCAGGATCGCGGCGCCGATCCCGTAGGCCTTCCACGCCGTCGGCCGGTGCCGGCGCTCGGCGTCCCCGTCCATGATGTCGTCGTGGAGCAGGGAGAAATTGTGCACGAGCTCCACGGCGACCGCCGCGGGGACCGCCCGCTCCTGCGCCACCCCGGCGGCGCGTGCCGACAGCAGCGCGAGCGCGGGGCGCAGCGCCTTGCCCGCGCCGCCCGGCGCCGTGCCGCGCGGCGCGACGCCTGCGGCTCGCGGTCCTGCCGCCGGGAGCCCGAGGTGGTAGCAGGCCACTTCCCGCACCTCCGGGCTCAGGCGCTGGACGCTCGCCGCGATCGCGGGCCCGACGAGGTCACGGGCCGTCTCCACGCCCGCCGGCATGACCGCCGTCACGGCCGGGCCCCGGTCGCGGCGGCCGCCCGCCCCGGCGGCCCCAGCCGGCTCGCCGCCTCCCGCCCGGCGAGCTGCCGGGTCAGTTCCCCGCTGGCCTTGATCCCGCTTCGCACGGCACCCTCCATCGTGTCCGGCCAGCCCGTGTCGGTCCACGCGCCGGCGAGTGCGAGCCCGGGCACCGGGGTGGCGGTGCCCGGGCGCAGGGCACCGGTGCCCGGTCCCTGCCTGAACGTCGCCCGACGTTCCCTGGTGACGAAGAAGTCGGTGACCCGGGCGCCTGCCGCGGCCGGGAACAGCCGCTCCAGCTCGGGCAGGAACTGCCGGCGCAGCTCCCCGGCGGGCACCTGCGCCACGTCGTCGGCGGCCGACAGCGAGACCGCCAGGTACTGCCCGGAGCCCAGGCCGGCCTGCCGGGTCCGGTCGAAGACCCACTGGACCGGCGAGTCGATCGCCGCGGCGAACGGCAGGTCCGTGACCGGCCGGTCGTAGATCACGTGCACGTTGACGATCGGCGAGGCGCCGAGCCGCTCCCAGGCAGCCGCCCCGGGCACGCCCGCCGGCCCGGCCAGCCGGGCTGCCTGCGGGGCCGGCACCGCGATCACGACGCCGTCGGCCGGCAGGCAGCCGTCACCGCGGGCCAGCCCGACCTCGAATCCGCCGCCGGGGGCCGGGCGCACCCAGCTCGCCTTGGCGCCCAGCCTGACCGACGCGCCGAGCCGCGCGAGCAGCGCGGCCGGGGCCGCCGCGTGCAGCTCGCCGAGCGGGACCGTCGCCATGCCGATGTCGGCCGCGTCGCGCCGGGACAGCAGAGCGGTCCTGATGACGGTCGCGGCGAGCGGCAGGCTCGCCTCGTCGCCGGCGATGTTCAGCGCGGAGACGACGAACAGGTCCCACAGCGCCCGGCGGACGCGCTCCGGCTGCCCCCGGGAGGCCAGCCAGTCCCCGAACCTGACCGAGTCGAGCGACGGCTCCGCCGGGTCCACGAAGCGCAGCGCGAGCGCGGCCCGGCCGGCGGCGAGCCGCTGGGCGGGCGGCAGCGGGCGGTACCGGGCCAGCGCGCCGGCCAGGTGCAGCGGGGCGGGCAGCGCGGTGCGGCGCAGCCGCGCACGGCCGGCCGGGGACAGCACGGGGACGTCGAAGCGGCGCTGGATCGTGACCGAGCCGGCGACGCCGAGCCGGGCGAGCAGGTCCCGGTAGCTGGTGCAGCAGCGCAGGAACACGTGCTGGCCGTTGTCGACCCACATCCCCGCCCGGCGGTAGGAGGACGCCGAGCCCCCGAGCCTCGGACGGGCCTCGAGCAGGGTGACGGCCAGCCCGGCCTCGCGCAGCCCGATCGCCGCCGTGATCCCTGCCAGCCCGCCGCCTATCACCACGACCCGCGCGGCGGCTCCCGCGCGCTGGCGCCCGGCTCCGCCGCCTTCCCGGCCAGCATCCGCCGCGGGCGTGGCCTGCGCCGCCGGCCTGTGGCTCACCGCGGCCCCCCGTTCGCCCCGGGCCTGCCGTTCACTGGCCGTCCCCGCTCGCCGCGGCGCCCTTCGCGCCGCCCGCGGCCCGCCAGCGCGCCGAACGCGACCAGCACCTTCTCCCCGGCCGGAAGGGCCATCCGCTGCTGCAGCGCCGCCAGCGGGCGCGCCGCGATGTGGTCCAGCAGCCGCAGGTAGATTCCGGCCATCGCGCCCGCGCAGGCCGCGCTGCGCCGGTCGAGGAGGGGCATCAGCGCCAGGCCCCTGGCGTACCAGTCCCTGGCGCGCCGCGCCTCGAACCTGATCAGCCCGGCGACGTCGCCGCTGAGCCCCTCGCCCGGCGCGAGCATGCAGCCGAACCGCTCCAGGTCCTCGGCGGGCAGGTAGAGGCGGCCGTTGCCGAGGTCCTCGCGGATGTCGCGGACGATGTTGGTCAGCTGCAGCGCGATGCCGAGGGCATCGGCGAGCGGCTCGGCGACCGCCACGTCCCGGGTGCCGAACACGCCGAGCGAGAGCCTGCCGATGGACCCGGCGACGCACCGGCAGTAGCGCTCCAGCTCGCCGAACGTCGCGTACCTGGTGCCCCGGACATCTGCCTCGCAGCCGTCGATCAGCTCACCGAACGCGCCGAGCGGGATCGGGAAGCCCGCCGCCGCGTCCCGCAGCGCCACGAGCACCGGATCGGCCCGGCGGTCGCGGCCCCGGTCCCCGCCGGCCGCCGGCGCCGGATGCCCGCCCGCGCCGGCGCCGCCGACCCAGGCCAGATCGGCGCGCGCCCGCTCCAGCTCGGCCAGCTTGCGGTCCGCGGGCAGGTCCCCGTCCCCGATGTCGTCGATCCGCCGGGCGAACGCGTACACGGCCGACAGCGCCCGCCGCTTCCCGGCGGGCAGCAGCGCGATCCCGTAGGCGAAGTTCTTCGCCTGCTGCCGCGTGATCAGCTCGCATGCGCGGTAGGCAGCGCGGACGTCCATGTCACCCGGCGCCATCACGTCACCGCCCCCGCGCCCACGCCCGGGCGAGCTCGGCCGCGACCCGGCGGCGCGCCGGGTGCGGAGCCCCGGCCAGGACGTCGCAGCCGGCCGCCTCGATCGCCGCGAGGGCGGCCCGGCCGCCCGCCACGTACCCCGCGACGGCGGCCCGCGCCGCGCCGCGCAGGTCCCCGATGAGCGGGGCACCCGCGTCGATCAGTGACCTGGCCCTGCCCACTTCGAACGCGATCAGCCGCCGCAGCCGCTCCGGTGCCCGCCGCCCGGCCAGGTCCCGCTCGGAGCAGCCATGCTCGAGCATGTCCCGCGCGGGCAGGTAGATCCGGCCCGCCGCGAAGTCCTCGGCGACGTCCTGCCAGTGCTCGGCCAGCTGCAGGCCGGTGCAGACCGAGTCGGAGAGAACGGCGCGCTCCGGCGAGTGGACGCCGAAAACGCGCAGCACGATGCGGCCGACCGGATTGGCGGACAGCTCGCAGTAGCCGAGCAGGTCTTCGAACGTCTGGTACCGGTTCACCGTCTGGTCCCGCCGGTTGGCCTCGATCAGGGCCAGGAACGGCTCGATCGGGACCCCGCACTCGGCGACCACCGCGGACAGGCCGGCCACGGCGGCCAGGCGCGGCGGGTCCCCGGCCCCGTCGCGGCCGAAGAGCCGCCTCAGGTCAGATTCGACATCCGCCAGCAGGCCCAGGCGCTCGCCAGGGGGTGCCGCGTCACCGATGTCGTCCACCGTCCGAGCGAACGCGTAGACCGCCATCAGGTGTCGCCGGGCGCGAGGCGGCAGCAGGCGCAGGGCGACCGGGAAGTTCTCCGCAGTCGCCTTGGCGAGCGCCTGCCCGAGCCCGCCCGGGCCCGGCGCGCCGGCTCCTGCCGCGCGGGCGGCATCCCGAGGCACGCCCGGGCGCAGTCCGGCGGCGGCGCGCGCGGCGATCATCCCCCGGCCCTGAACTGGCATGCTCCTATTTCCGCACGGCCAGCAATTCAAATGCAAACAATGACATCGGCGTCACCTGATGCGGGCGTCGTCTTTCCCGCGCTGACCACTGAGAACGCGGCCCGCCCGCGACCGCGCCGCGACCTGCGCCGATGCTCCCGGCTCGCCGTCCGGCCCGCCGCCGGGCGGGCGGCGCCCCGGCCGGGCGCCCCGGCTCCGCGCCGCATCGCCCTTTGGGCCGCCTCGGCCTCCGGGCCGCGGCCGCCCCTGGCCCAGCCGTGACCAGCCACCCGGGCCTTCCGCGCGCCGCCGCGCCTCGTCGCGCCCCCCGGCGGCCCGCCATGCTCCCCGGCGGCCCGCCATGCTCCCCGGCGGCCCGCCATGCTCCGGGCCGGCGGGCCTGAACATTTCCTTCGCAATGCTCGCCCGAAGCGACGAGGCGCGCATTCGGAAGAGCTGACTGACCGGGCGCCGTGGAGTGCGGGCCATTCCGCAATGGCGATGCCGAATAAGGCTGTCCCTGATGATGCGCGCCATGAAAGGGCGGGCGCCGGGAAGGTTGCCGCCGAACGGGGCGGACTGGCGCCCCGGAGCCGTGCTGCGGAGCCGTGCTGCCGTCCTGCTCGTTCGACGGCGGCGCGGTCCGCCTGGTCCACGACACCGGCAGCCCGGTCACCGTCGGCTCGGTCGTGCTGCGCTTCCCCGCCGCCTGCGCCCACGACATCTGGCCGCACGATGTCGCGCTGCCGGCCAGCTTCCGCTACGCCAGCCTGAGCATCGGCCCGACACCGTGCAGGCGACGGTCTCCAGCCGCCGGCCCGATCGCCTCCGCTCCTGTCCAGGTGGCGTGGACCGTGCCGTTCGCGCCCGGTGGCGGCGCCTTCGTGGCTGGCGGCCAGCGCCGGCCGGCTTCAACGCGCGCGCCGCGCGCCCGGCCGGGCCGGCGGGCGGTGGTGGCCCGCCTGCCTCCCGGGGGCTAGTCTCGCGGACATGAGCAGGGAATCGTGCCAGGACGCGCCCGCCGAGGCCACGACCCCCGCGACCGCGGACGAAGCGCCGGCGCCCCGCCCGCAGGTGCCGCCGCAAGCCGCGCGGGGCAGGCCTGCGGGCAGGCGCCCGTCGCTGGGCGGCGGGATCCCGGCTCAGGAGCGCGAGCTCGGCGCCCAGGGCCGCCTGACGGTCCGGCGCCTGCTCGAGGCGGGCCTCGCCGAGTTCGACGAGCGCGGCTTCCAGGCGGTCAGGGTCGACGACGTCGTCCGCCGGGCCAAAACCTCGCACGGCACGTTCTACCTGTACTTCGCCAACAAGGACGACCTGTTCCGCACGCTGCTGCGGGACGCGCTGCACGACATGGAGCTGATCACCGACGAGTTCCCGGTGGTCACGGCCAACGAGGCGGGCCGGGCGGCGCTCCGCCGGTGGATCGGGAAGTTCACTGACACCTACGCTGCCCATGCCACGGTGATCCGCATCCTCAGCCAGGCCGACATCGTCGGCGAGGAGGTCTACGGGGACGGGCTGCGGCTGCTGTTCCGGCTGTCGGAGGCGATCGCCCAGGGGATGACGGCCGGCGCCAAGGCCGGGCGCGGCGGCGCCGGCGACCAGCCCGGCCAGCACGCCGAGCTGACGGCCCTGGCCTGCCTGATGATGCTGGAGCGGATCAACTACCTGCTCAGCGTCGAGGTGCGGCTGCCGCGCGAGGAGATGATCGACCGGCTCGCCGCCATCATCTACGCGGCCTTCCACTCCTCCTGACCCCGCCCGCCGCCGCGCGGCACCCGGTCGGCGACCGCACCGGCGATCAGCCCGAGGCCGATGCCGAGCATCCACACGTCCTTGCTGATCGCGGTGCCGGCCTGGCTCGGCCAGATGCTGCCGGGCTTGCGCAGCTGCGGCGTCCGGGCGTACATGGCCAGCAGGCTCGCCGAGAACCCGGTCAGCGCGGCGCCGGCCAGCAGGCCGGGCACGACCGGCGCCAGCAGAGCCGACCCCACCGCGATCTCGCCCATGGCCAGCAGCCGGACGAACCTGGCGGGCGGAATGTCCTTCAGCGCGGGGAACGCGCGGCTGGCCATCCCGTGCAGCGCCTGCACCCTGGCCTCGTCGGCGTGCAGCTTCTCAAGGCCCGAGTGCAGGATGTAGCCCCCGGTCGCC
>JAJPIV010000098.1 GCA_021324595.1 Actinomycetota bacterium
GCGAGGCGAGCAGCCCGGGCCGGCTGGCGAGCCGGGCGGCGATCTGCTCGCAGCTGAGGCCGCCGACCCGGGCCGCGGCCAGCTCGATCGCCAGCGGCAGGCCGTCCAGCGCGCGGCAGATCGCCGCCGCCGGGGCGAAGTTCCCGGGCCCGGGGGAGAAGCCGGGGTCAGCCGCGGCGGCCCGGGCGGCGAACAGCCTCATCGCGTCGCTGCCCGCCCAGCCGGGCCGCCGGCCGGCGGGGGACGCCGGCGGCAGGGACATCGGCGGCAGGGACATCGGCGGCACCTGCCACGCCGTCTCGGCGGCCACCCGGAGCGGCTCCCGGCTGGTGGCGAGCACCCGCAGGCCCGGTGCCGCCGCGAGCAGGCGCTGGCAGGCCCTGGCGCACGCGTCGATGAGATGCTCGCAGGTGTCCAGGCACAGCAGCAGGCGGCGGGGCCGCAGGGCGTCGGCCAGGGTCGCCAGCAGCGGCCTGCCGGGCTCCTCGACGATCCCCAGGGCGGCCGCGACGCGGGAGGCGACCAGGTCGCCCTGGCGCAGCCCGGCCAGGTCCACCAGGAACGCCCCGTCGGGGAACTGCCCGGACAGGTCCGCCATGAGCCGCAGCGCGAGCCTGGTCTTGCCGATGCCGCCCGGGCCGCACAGCGTGAGCGCGCGGGAGGTCGCCGCGAGGCGGCGGAGCACGGCGAGCTCGCGGTCCCGGCCGATGAACGCGGCCGGCTCGGCGCCTGCGAACCCTGCCCCGCCGTGCGCCCGCCCGGCCCCGGTCCCGCGGCGCGATCCACGCCCCGCCGGCGCGAGCGCGTCTGGCCTCACGTGCCCGCCCGCGGTCAGGCGAGCGCCCGGCCGCTCACCCGCCGCTCCAGCGCGAGCAGGAACCGCTTGCGGTCCAGCCCGCCGCCGTAGCCGGTGAGGCTGCCGTCCGCGCCGATCACCCGGTGGCAGGGGACCACGATCGCGACCGGGTTCGCGCGGTTGGCCAGCCCGACGGCGCGTGAGGCACCCGGCCGGCCGATCCGCCGGGCCAGCTCGCCGTAGGAGGTCGTCTCGCCGTAGGGGATCTGCCGCAGGCGCTCCCAGACCGCGCGCTGGAAGGCCGTGCCCTCCAGCAGCAGCGGCAGGTCGAACTCGGTCAGCTCGCCGGCGAAGTAGGCGCGCAGCTGCCGGGCGGCCTCGGCGAGCACCCCGCCGGCCTGCGGCAGGTCCCCGGTCCCCGGCAGCCCGGCGGGCTCGCCCGGACGCCCCCCGCCGTCCATGCGCACCCCGGCCAGCGCGCCGCCGGCCGCCTCCAGGGCCAGCGGCCCCACGGGGCTGGCGACAACCACGCGGCCCCGCCCCCCGGGCCGCTCCGCCGTCACGATGGTCCTCACTGCCACTGCTCCTCCCGCGCCGGGGCGCTCAGGCGGCCGGCATCTCGCCGGCCGCGTGGCCGCAGGCGGCCCACAGGTACTGGACGGCGTAGGCGCGCCAGGGTCGCCAGCGCGCCGCCCGCCGGGAAAGCGCGGCGGGCGAGCCGGGCAGGCCCAGCGCGGCCGCCGCCCGGCGCACGCCGGGGTCGCCCGGGATGAACGCGTCCGGGTCGCCGAGGCCGCGCATCGCGATCAGCTCGGCCGTCCGCGGCCCCAGGCCGGGCAGGGCGGCCAGCCCGGCCCGGGCCCGGTGCCAGTCGGCTCCCGGGCTCAGGTCGATCTCGCCGCGGGCGAGCGCCCCGGCCAGCGCGGCCACGGCCCGCCGGCGGGCCGAGGGCAGGGCCAGGGCGCCCGCGCACTCCCCGCCCCCGGCCCCGGCGGCGATGGCCGCCACGGACGGGAAGAGCCGGGTCAGCCCGCCGGCGGGGTCCGCGGCCGGCTCGCCGAGGCACCGCGCCAGGCGCCCGGCGAGCGCCCGGGCCGCGGCGACCGAGATCTGCTGGCCGATCACGGCCCGGACGGCGAGCTCGGCCGGATCGGTGGCCCGCGGGATGCGCCGGCCCGGCGCCCGGGTCACCAGGGGGGCGAGCACCGGGTCCGCGGCCAGCTGGGCGCAGACCGCCACCGGGTCGGCGTCGAGGTCGAGCAGGCGCCGGCAGCGGCTGATCGCCGCCTGCAGGTCGCGCAGGTCGTCGAGGGCAAGCTGGCAGGCGACGTGGCCGGGCCCGGGGCGGAGCGCGACGACCCCGGTGCCGTGCGGGAGCCTGAGCGTGCGCCGGTAGGCGCCGTCGCGCCACTCCTCGACGCCCGGCACCGCCGTCGCGGCCAGGTGACCGAACAGGCTGCCCGGGAACAGCGGCGCCCGGTGGGGCAGCCGCAGCGCGATCACGGCGCGCGGCCGGACGGCGGCCGCGCCGCGCGCGCTCCCGGCTCCCGCCCCGCCCGCCGGGCGCGCCGCCCGCGCGCGCAGCTGGCCGGGGGTGCTCGCGAAGACGGCCCGGACCGTCTCGTTGAACGCCCGGATGCTGGGGAACCCGGCCGCGAACGCGACGTCCCCCATGGGCAGCGCGGTCGTCTCGATCAGCAGCCGGGCGGCCTGGGCGCGCTGGGCGCGGGCCAGGGCCAGCGGGCCCGCGCCCACCTCGGCCAGCAGCGCCCGCTCCACCTGGCGGGGGCTGTACCCGAGCCTGGCCGCCAGCCCGGCGACGCCCGCGGCGTCGACCACGCCGTCGGCGATCAGCCGCATCGCCCGGGCGGCCAGGTCGGCACGCGCGTTCCACTCCGGCGATCCCGGGCTGGCGTCCGGCCGGCACCGCTTGCACGCGCGGAACCCGGCCCGCTGCGCCGCGGCGGCGCTCGGGAAGAACCGCATGTTCCGCGGCCTCGGCGGCGCCGCCGGGCAGCTCGGCCGGCAGTAGATGCCGGTGGTCAGCACCCCGACGAAGAACCAGCCGTCGAACCGCTCGTCCCTCGAGCGCACCGCCCTCGCGCAGCGCTCGGTGTCCTCATGCACCCTGCCAGCATCGCCGCCGCGGCCCGGGCGGGCTAGCGGAAACGCGACATCGCCGCCGGCCGCCGGGTACCCGGCTAGCCCCGCTCGATGGCACGGGCGACTTGCTCCCTGGTCAGCGGCAGGTCACGGACCCGGACGCCGACGGCGTCGGCGAGCGCGTTGCCGATCGCAGCGGCCACGGGCCCCTGGGCGACCTCGCCGGCCCCGGCCTCCGGCTCCTCCGACTCCATGATCGCGACCTGGACCCGCGGCACCTCCGAGAACCGCAGGATCGGATAGTCGTCCCAGGTCACCGAGGTGACGGCCGACCGGCTGAACCTGACCCGCTCCTTCAGCGCCCAGCTCGCGGACTGGATCGCCCCGCCCTCCAGCTGGTTGGCGACGCCGTCGGGGCTGATCACCTTGCCCACGTCCGCGGCCACCCATAGCCGCCGCACGCGGACGGAGCTGTGCGCCTCCACTTCGGCGACGGCCGCGCAGTACCCGGCCAGCCCCTTGTAGCGGGCGTAGCCGACGCCCCATCCGGTGCCGTCCGCGCGCGGCCGGGCGTCCCAGCCGGCCAGGCGGGCGGCCTCCCGCAGGACCCGCGCGGCCCTCGGGTCGCTCAGGTGGGCCAGGCGGAACGCGACCGGGTCCGCCCCGGCTGCCGCGGCGAGCTCATCGATCACCGACTCGATCGCGAACACGTTCAGGAACGCGCCGAGCGAGCGCAGCGAGGAAGTCCGCAGCGGCATGGCGAGCAGCCGGTGCCGCCTGACCAGCAGGTCGGGGATGTCGTAGCCGGGGACCGCGTTCCGGGTGGATCCCATCGCGCCGGTGGGCGGGCCGTCCGGGGCAGGCGGCGCCGGCTCGCCGCCGGCCACGTGCGCCGCGGCGAGCAGCCGCGGGTGCCCCCCCGAGCCCGGGCGCCCGATGAACCCGTTGCTCCACACGTCCTGGCGCCAGGTGACGATCCGGCCCTCCGGCGACAGCCCCGCCTCGATCCTGGCGAGCATCGCCGGGCCGAGCGGCGCCCAGCCCAGCTCGTCCTCCCGTGACCAGAGCACCCGCACCGGCCGGCCTCCGGCGGCGCGGGCAAGCAGCACGGCGTCGAAGGCCGCGTCGTCGGCGCCGTTGTGCCCGTAGGCCCCGGCGCCCTCGGCGTGGCAGACGGTCACCTGCCCGGGCGCGATCCCCAGCGCCGCGGCGATCGCGCCGCGCAACGCGAACGGTCCCTGGCTGTGGCTCCAGACCGTCACCTGCTCGCCGTCCCAGCGCGCGATCGCGCAGCTGGGGGCCATCGAGGCGTGGGCGAGGTACGGCCGGGTGAACTCCGCGGCGACCGTCCGCACCGCCCGCGACGCCGCGGCCTGGTCCGCCCGCCGCGCCACCGTCGACTCCTCGGCGGGCGCCGAGCGCAGGAACGCGGCCAGGTCGTCGCAGTCCGGCAGCGGCGGGAGCGCCCCCAGGCCGGGCTCCGGCCCGGCCAGCCAGCTGGCGGCCCGCCGGACCACCCCCGCGGCCCGCACCGCGTCCCGCTCGGCCTCCGCGACCACGCCGAGGAAAGAGCCGTCCCGCACCACCGCCGTGCCCGGCGGCAGCCCCGCCCGGGCCAGGGCGGCGGCGTCCGGCAGGCCGGCCAGCCGGGCGTTCACCGCGGGCGGGCGCACCACCCGGCCGTGGCGCATGCCGGGCAGCGCCAGGTCGTGCAGGAAGGCCGGGCGCCCGGTCACCTTGGCCGGCAGGTCCCGGCGGGGCGCGCTGCGCCCGGCCACCGACCAGCGGCGCGGGTCACTGGCCGGCACCGGGGGGCCGGCGTCCCGGTCCAGCACGGCCGGGTCGGCGGCCACCAGCGTCCAGTAGGTGAGCCCGGTCGGGCCGCCAGGGCCGACGATCCGCCCGTCCGCCACCCGCAGGCTCGCCGGGTCGGCCCCCAGCCGCCGCGCCGCCGCCGCCAGCAGCGCCATCCTGGCCTGCGCGCACGCCTGGCGCAGCGCCGCGCCCGACTCCTCCACCGACCGGCTGCCCGAGGTGATCCCCTCGTCGGGGCTGCGGTCGGTGCGCACCGGGGCGACCGTCACCCGGTCCAGCCCGACCTCCAGCTCCTCGGCGGCAACCTGGGCGAGCGCCGTCCAGATCCCCTGGCCGTACTCGACCTTGCCGGTGGACACGGTGACCGCGCCGGCCGCCGACAGGTCCACCCAGGCGGAGAGCCTGGGGTTGGCGGCCAGCGTCGGCGGCAGGGCCGGGCCGGCCGGGTGCCCGGAGGCGGCGGGCCCGCCCGCCGGGCCGGTCACGGGGCCGCCTGCCGGTCCTGCCGGGCCCGGCCGTCCCGCCCCGGCGGGTCACCGCAGGCCATCCGCCGGGCCGCCGCGAGCACTGCGGCGATGATCCGCTGATGCGCGCCGCACCGGCACAGGTTCTGCTCGAGCGCCGCGCGCACCTGCTCCTCGCCGGGGGAGGGGTCGGCAGCCAGCAGCGCGACCGCGCTGATGATCATGCCTGACGTGCAGTACCCGCACTGGGCGGCCTGCTCGTCCAGGAACGCCCGCTGCACCGGGTGCGGCGCGCCGTCCCGGCCTGCCAGCCCCTCCACGGTGGTGACCGCATGGCCCTGCGCGGCCCCGGCCGGCAGGTCGCAGGACGAGCGGGCGCGGCCGTCGATCAGCACGAAGCAGGCACCGCACAGCCCCTGCCCGCAGCCGAACCTCGGGCCGGCCAGGCCGAGGTCGTGGCGGAGCACGTCGAGCAGGGGAGTGGCCGGGTCGCAGCGCACGGCGTACCCGGCCCCGTTCACGGTCAGCCGCAGGTCCTGCTCGTCCATCGGCTCCCTCCGGTAGGGCCAGCGCCGCAGTCGATTGCACCATTCTGCCCCCGGGCCGCGGGCGGGCTGCCGCCGGGCCGCGTGGCGGCCGGCCCCGGGGCCGGCCGCTATGCTGTCGAGCGCGTGACCGCGCCGCGCCGCGGCGCGGCAGGCTCGGGTCATCGTGCCACGAGGGAGGGCGTGAGATGGGCATCCGGCTCGGCGACCAGGCGCCGAACTTCACCGCCGACACCACCGAGGGAACGATCGACTTCCACCAGTGGAAGGCGGGCAGCTGGGCGGTGCTGTTCAGCCATCCAGCCGACTTCACCCCGGTCTGCACCACCGAGCTCGGCCGCACCGCCGCGCTGAAGGAGGAGTTCGCCCGGCGCGGGGTCAAGGTGATCGCCGTCTCGGTCGACCCGGTCGGCAGCCACCGGAGCTGGGCGCCGGACATCGCCGAGGTCGGGGGCACCGAGCTGAACTTCCCGATCATCGCCGACCCCGACCGGACCGTGTCGCAGCTGTACGACATGATCCACCCGGGCGAGGGCGACACCTCGACCGTGCGCTCGGTGTTCATCATCGACCCGGCCAACAGGGTGCGGCTGACGCTCACCTATCCCAAGTCCGTGGGCCGCAACTTCGGCGAGATCCTCCGCGTGATCGACGCGCTCCAGCTGACCGACCGCGCTCCGGTCTCCACGCCGGTCGACTGGGCGCCGGGAGACCGGATCATCGTCTCGCCCGCCATGCCCACCGAGGAGGCGCGGCAGCGGTTCGAGGACGTCGAGGAGGTCCGGCCCTACCTGCGCTGGGCCAGGCAGCCCGCCTGACGCGCGGACGGCGTCGGCGCCCGTCGCGCGCCGATAATGGGCATTATGTAAAGTAGTGGCCTCGCCCCGCTCGGGCCGCCCGCCGGCGCCGGGCAGGGGCCGGGGGCACGCCCCGGCGCCTGGCCTAGCCGGCGCCGGGCAGGGTCTGGGCGACGTCCAGGGCCGGGCCGTCGAACGCGTCGCGCCAGCCCTCCCGGTACAGGCCTGCCAGGGCGGCGCGGGTCGCGGCGTCCCGGACGACGATGACCCGCCGGGGCGGCCGGTTCGCCCCGCTGGGCGCGAAGCGGGCGTCGTCGGGCACCTCGGCGATCACCGAGTCCGGGACGTCCGAGCCCGTGAACTCCCGGACGGCCCCGCTGGTCCGCATGGCCTGCCTCAGTTCCATGCGGCCGATGCTGCCAGGCGGCACCGACACCGGCCCGGTATCGTCGGATAGTCCCATCTTCGGCCGGTTCACATGCCCGGCCGGCTCACGGCACGCGAGGCAGGGAGGCATCACCGTGGCGGACCAGAGCGGCGCGGCCCGGACCCCGCCAGGCGGCATCGACGCCGTGCTGCTCGCGCCGCCTCCGGCCCTTTCGGCCGAGGACGCCCGCTCGGCCGCGCTGACCGCCTTCGGCGTCGAGGCGGCCGGCGCGCGGAGCCTGGGCAGCGAGCGGGACCAGGCGTTCCTGCTGACGGGCAGCTCCGGCGACGGCGTGGCCGTGCTCAAGGTGTCCAACCCGGCCGAGGACCCGGCGATGCTGGACGCGGAGGCCCTCGCGGCGCGGCACGCCGCCGCCTGCGACCCCGGCCTGCGCATCGCCCTCCCCCGGCGGGCCGTGGCGGGTTCCGGCCACGGCGCTGCCCGGGGCGCGGGGGCCGCGGCGGCCGGAGCCGGCGAGGGCGACATGGCGGCCTATCGCGCGCGCTGGGCCGCGAACGGCACGGGCCACTGGGTCCGGGCCTATGACGTGCTGCCCGGCCGCGCCCGGCTCGACCCGGCGGCCCTCGCCGATCCCGCGCTCATCGCCTGGGGCGAGACGACCGCGAGGCTGGGGCGGGCGCTGCGCGGCTTCGCCCACCCGCGCGCGATCCGCCGGCTGCCGTGGGACGTCCAGCACGCCCCGGCCGTGCGGCCGATGCTCGCCGCGATCGGCGACCGGTCCGCGCGGGCCGCGGTGACCGCGGTGCTCGACCGGTTCGACCAGGCCGTCGCGCCCCGCTGGCCGCTGCTGCGCGCCCAGGTGATCCACGGCGACCTCACCGCCGACAACGTGCTGGCCGACCAGGCGGGCGCGATCACCGGGATCGTCGACTTCGGCGACATGACCCACTCCGCGCTGGTCGCCGACCTGGCAGCGGTGCTCGACTCGCTGTGCGCCGGCCGGGACGGAACGGAGATGTTCCGCGTCGCCCGGCTGGTGCTCGACGGCTACCAGCGGGTCACTCCCCTGGAGCCGCTCGAGCTTGAGCTGCTCGGCGAGCTGTGGGCGGCCCGCGCGGCGGTGGGCGTCGCGTTCGGCTCGTGGCGGGCGTCGGCCGGCCTGGAGGAGCCGGCCTTCGCCGGGCGGTTCCGGCAGGCCGCGCTGGCGATGATCGACCACTTGCTCACGGCGGGCTGGGACCAGGCGGCGCGCCTCCTCGGGGGCGCCCCGGGGCGGGCCGCGCCGGGGGGCGCCGGGCTGGCGGCACGGCGCGCGGCGGCCTTCGGCCCGGCGATGGAGCCGCTCAGCTACGACGAGCCGGTCGAGGTGGCCAGCGCGCGCGGAGTGTGGATCACCGACGCCTCGGGCCGCGCCTACCTGGACATGTACAACAACGTGCCGTGCGTGGGGCACGCGCACCCGCGGGTGACCGAGGCGGTCGCACGGCAGTGGCGGGTCCTCAACACGAACCTGCGCTACCTGCACGCCGGCGCGGTCGAGCTGGCCGAGCGCCTCGTGGCCACGTGCCCGCCCGGCCTGGACACCGTCTTGTTCGTGAACTCCGGCTCGGAGGCCAACGACCTGGCGTGGCGGCTCGCCCGCTGCCACACCGGCCACGAGGGCGCCGTGTGCACCCGGTCGGCGTACCACGGGATCACCGAGGCGACCGCCGCGTTCTCGCCCGAGGCGCTGCCCGGCGCCCCGCCGCCGCACGTCGCGACCTGGGAGCCCCCCGACGCCTACCGCGGGCTGCGCCTGGGCGCCGAGGGGTTCGCGGCGGCGCTCGCCGCGCTGGCGGCGCGCGGGATCGCCCCCGCGGCGGCGATCCTCGACGGGGTGCTGCTCAGCGATGGCGTGCTCGTCCTCGACCCCGCCTACGTGCGCGAGCTGGCGCGGCTCACCCGCGCCGCCGGCGGGCTGTGGATCGCCGACGAGGTGCAGGGCGGGCACGGGCGCACCGGCGAGGCGATGTGGTCGTTCCAGCGGTTCGGCATCGAGCCCGACATCGTGACGCTCGGCAAGCCGATGGGCAACGGCCAGCCGGTCGGCGCCGTGATCACGCGCCGGGAGATCGCCGAGCGGTTCGCCCGGCAGACGGTGTTCTTCTCCACGTTCGGCGGGAACCAGGTCTCGGTCGCCGCCGCCCACGCCGTGCTCGACGTGCTCGCCGACGAGCGCGTGCTCCCCCGGGTCCGCGACGCCGGGCGCGCCCTGCGCGACGCCGTCCGCGAGGCGACCGCCGGGCATGACCGGGTCGGCGACGTGCGCGGCGTGGGCCTGGCCAACGGCATCGAGCTCGTGACCGACCGGGCGTCCAAGTCGCCCGACCCCGCCGGGGCGGCCGCCGCGCGGGAAGGCCTGCGCCGGCGCGGGGTCCTCGTCGGCACCACCGGGCCGACCGGCAACGTCCTGAAGGTGCGCCCGCCGCTCGCGTTCACCAGCGACCTCGTCCCGGCCTTCACCCGGGCGCTGGCCGGGGCGCTGGCCGACCTGCCGCCCGCCGCGCCGGGCCGGGAGCGGCCATGACGGCCCCCGCCGCCGCCCGGGCCCGGAGCGGCCCGCCATGACGCCGGCGCCGGATCCCGCCGCGGCCGGCCTGGCGCCCGATCCCGCGGCCGGCCGGGTGTACGCGACCGAGCGGTCCGTGCGGACCACCGACGTGACCCCGTCCGGCCGGCTGCGGCTCGACGCGCTCGCCCGGTACCTGCAAGAGGCCGCGGAGGATGACGTCGCGGACTCCGGCTGGGACGAGCCGGCCGGCTGGCTGCTGCGCCGCTGCGAGATCGTCCTGCGCGGCTACCCCGCCTGGGGCGAGGCGGTGCGGCTGCGCACGTTCTGCTCGGGCCTCGGCCCGCGCTGGGCGGAGCGGACCACCACGCTGTCGCGCGGGCGCGAAGACCTCATCCAGGCCCGCGCGGTGTGGGTGGCCACCGACCCGCGGACCGGTGCCCCGGCCCGCCTCAGCGAGGCCTTCCTGCGCGTGTACGGGCCGTCGGCCCGGGCGGGGCGGGTCCCGGCGCGGCTCGTTCACCCCGGTCCCGGCCCCGGCGCCCGGTCGCGCCCGTGGCCGCTGCGCGCCGCGGACTTCGACCCGGCCGGCCACGTGAACAACACCGTCCACTGGGCCGCGGCCGAGGATGAGCTGGCGCAGCTGAGCTGGCTGCCCGTGCGGGCGGAGATGGAGTACCCGCGGCAGATCCTGCCGGGAGCACGGCCGCGGCTGGTGTCCGCCGACTGCCCCGGCGGCCGCCGGCTGTGGCTGGCCGACGCCGACGGCACGCTCGGCTCCGCGGTGCTGGCCAGGCCGGCCCGGGCCTGACCGGCAGCCCCCGCTCAGCCCACGGCGCGCGGCCCCGGCCACGGCGCCCGCCACGAGCCCGGTCACCGGGCAGGTAACGTGACCAGCATGGCGGCGGGCGAGGTGAACTGGCGGCGGGCCGGGCGGGTGCTGGTGATCGACGGCGCCGGGCGGGTGCTCCTGCTGCACGGCTACGACCCGGCGAGGCGGGACGAGCCGTACTGGTTCACGGTCGGCGGCGGCGCCAGGCCCGGCGAGAGCCTCGCCGAGGCGGCGGCGCGCGAGCTGCGGGAGGAAACGGGGATCACCGCGGCGCCGGCCGAGCTGGGCGAGCCGGTCTGGCACGAGGTCGCCGAGTTCAGCTTCGACGGCCGCCGGTTCCGGCAGGAGCAGGACTTCTTCGTGCTGCGGGTCGGATCTCCCGAGGTGGCGGCCGCGGGCATGACCGACGAGGAGGCCGCGGTCGTCGACGGCCACCGGTGGTGGACGCTGGCCGAGCTGGAGTCGGCCGCCGAGCCGTTCTACCCGGCCAGCCTCCCGGCCTTGCTGCGCGGCCTGGCCAGCGCCGGCTGAGCGCGCCCGGTGGCCGGCGTCAGGCCGTGCCGAGCCGGCCCGCGGCCCGCGACCTGCCGCGGAACTCGGCCACCACCTGCTCGCCGCGCCTGACCGTGACGTCGTAGATCCCGCTCCGCCCGTAGCGGACCCGCTCCGCGGCCACGGCCTCGAGCACGTCGCCCTCCCGGGCCGGGGCTACGAACGTGATGTCCGCGCCTGCCGCGACGGTGACCGGCCCGCGGCTGTTGCAGGCGCAGGCGAACGCGGTGTCGGCGAGCAGGAACACGTACCCGCCGTGCGCGATCCCGTGCCCGTTGAGCATCGCCCCGGTCACCGTCATCCGCACGACGGCGCCGCCGTCGCCAGCCCGCACCAGCTCGATGCCCAGGCCGCGGCTGGCCCGGTCGGCGGCGAACATCGCCTGCGCCGGGCCGCCCGGGCCGCCCGTGGCCTGGTCGGCGGTCATGGTGGCTATCCTGCCGGGCATGCCCAGCGTTGCCCAGCGCGGCACCGTGCTGACCGATCACGTCTTCGAGGTACCGCTCGACCACTCCGACCCCGGCGGGGAGCAGATCAGCGTGTTCGCCCGGGAGGTGGTGGCCACCGAGCACCGCTCGGCCGGCGCCCGCGACCTGCCCTGGCTGCTGTTCCTGCAGGGCGGGCCCGGCCGGGCGGCCCCGCGCCCGTCCGGCCGGGAGAGCTGGCTCGACCGGGCGCTGCGCGACTACCGGGTGCTGCTGCTCGACCAGCGCGGCACCGGGCGTTCCACGCCCGCCACCTGGCGGACGCTGGCCCGCCGCGGCGGGCCAGCCGAGCAGGCCCGGTACCTGACGCTGTTCCGCGCCGACTCGATCGTCGCCGACGCCGAGCTGATCAGGCGGCGCCTGGCCGGCGGGCGCCCGTGGAGCGTGCTCGGCCAGAGCTTCGGCGGCTTCTGCGCGGTCACCTACCTGTCCCAGGCCCCGGAGGGGCTCGCCGAGGTGCTCATCGCCGGGGGGCTGCCCGGCCTGGACGCCACGCCCGACGAGGTTTACCTGGCCGCCTACCCAGCGGTGGCGGCGAAGAACGCCGCGCACTACGAGCGCTACCCGCAGGACGCCGAGCTGGCCAGGCGGATCGCCCGCCACCTGGCCGGGCACGAGGTCCTCCTGCCGTCGGGGATGCCGCTGGACGTGGCCGCCTTCCAGGCGCTGGGCATCGGGCTCGGCATGGCCGACGGCAGCGACCGGCTGCACTACCTGCTGGAGTCGGCGCTGGAGGACGGCGAGATCGGCGATGACTTCCGCTACCAGGCCCAGGCCGCGCTGACCTTCGCCCGCGGCCCCCTGTACGCGGTGCTCCACGAGGCCTGCTACGCGCAGGGCGCGGCGACCCGCTGGGCGGCACAGCGGATGCGCGCCCGCTTCAGCGAGTTCGATCCCGCGGCCGCGCTGGGCGGGGACGCGCCCGTGCTGTTCACCGGCGAGATGATCTACCCGTGGATGTTCCGCGCCGACCCGGTGCTGCGCCCCCTCGCCGAGGCCGCCGGCCTTCTCGCCGAGCACGAGGGATGGCCCGCCCTGTACGACCCGGCCAGGCTCGCCGCGAACGAGGTGCCCGCGGCCGCCGTCATCTACCACGACGACATGTACGTGCCGCGGCGGTTCTCGCTGCGCACCGCCGCCGCGATCCGGGGCCTGCGCCGCTGGGTGACCAGCGAGTACGAGCATGACGGCCTGAGGGCCAGCGGCGGCGCCGTGCTCGACCGGCTGATCGGCCTGGTGCGCGGCACCGCCTAGCGCGCCCGCGCCGTGGCCGCGGAGCCATTCCTGCCTCCTCGCCGCCTTCTCGCCTCCTCCGGCGCCGCGCGACGCGCCTTCGCCGCCAGCCTGCCATTGCCGCCCGCCCGGCCGCGGTCATGGTCTATGGTGCTCGGGACAGGCCGGTTCCCCGGCCTGACGACGACAGCACGGGGGGATCAGCATGAGGGCTTTCACGCGCGCCTGGGCCGGGCTGGCCATTGCCGTGGCGCTGTCCGGATCGGTGGCGGCGGGCGCCAGCGCGGCCCCGGCCACGGCGGGCCGCCCTGTGGCGGCGGGCCATCCGGCCGCGGCCGCGCATGGCTTCACGTTCATCTACACCTGCGGCGGCAGGGCATTCCTGGCACCGCGCGCCTACGTCATCGCATGCGCGGACGCGAACGACGTGCTGGTGTTCATGCACTGGCAGGCATGGGGATTCGCGACCGCCTTCGGCCATGGCTGGGAGGCGATCAACAACTGCGCCCCGACCTGCGCGCGCGGCCATTTCATCCGTTACCCGGTCACCGTGGTGCTCTGGGGCCGCAACCGCGGATTGCGCCCCAGGTACTTCACCAGGATGACCATCATCTACACCGGGCGCCGGCCGCGGCGCTTCCCGGTCACCCGCACCCTGCGCCTGGGCAGGCACGGCCCGTCCTAGGCCGCAGCGATCGCACGGGCGGCGGACAGGCTCACCTGCCCGGTCGCCGGGGCGCCCCCGCGCCGCGGGCCGCCCGCCCGGGGCGGTTGCGGCTCCCCCCGGCCGGGCCCGCGGCCGTGATACTTAGCCTCGCTACTTAGCTCTGCTAAATTCTGTGGCGTGGGCGAGCCGGCGGCACAGCGGGAGGGCAGCGCCGGCCCGGCCGCGCCGGGCGGGGCGCGGCCGGCCCGGCCGGGCGACCGGTACAAGTGGGTCGCGCTGTCCAACACGACCCTCAGCATGACCATGGCCACGATCGACGGGTCGATCGTGATCATCTCGATGCCCGCGATCTTCCGCGGGATACGCCTCGATCCGACCGCGCCGGGCAACATCGGCTACCTGCTCTGGATGATCATCGGGTACCTGCTGGTCACCGCGGTGCTCGTGGTCACCCTGGGCCGCCTCGGCGACATGTTCGGCCGCGTGCGGATCTACAACCTCGGCTTCGTCGTGTTCACGCTCGCCTCGGTCGCGCTCTCCCTCGACCCGCTGACCGGCGGCCCGGGCGCGCTCTGGCTGATCCTGTGGCGGATGGCGCAGGCCTGCGGCGGCGCGATGCTGATGGCGAACTCGGCCGCGATCCTCACCGACGCGTTCCCCGCCCGCCAGCGGGGCATGGCGCTGGGCATCAACCAGATCTGCGGGATCTCCGGTCAGTTCGTCGGCCTGATGCTCGGCGGGGTGCTCGCGGCCTGGGACTGGCGCGCGGTGTTCTGGGTGAACGTGCCGATCGGGGTGTTCGGCACGGCCTGGTCGTACCGCAAGCTGCGGGAGATCGGCCCGGCGCGGCGGGCGCGGGTGGACTGGTGGGGGAACCTGACGTTCGCGGCGGGCGCGGGCCTGCTGCTGGTCGCGATCACCTTCGGCATCCGGCCCTACGGCCAGCATCCCACCGGCTGGTCCAGCCCCCGGGTGATCGCCGGGCTGGCTGCCGGGGTGGCCCTGCTCGCCGTGTTCTGCCTGATCGAGACCCGGGTCGCCGAGCCGATGTTCCGGCTCGGACTGTTCCGCATCCGCGCGTTCGCCGCCGGGAACGCGGCGAGCCTCATGGGCTCGATCGCCCGGGGGGGCCTGCAGTTCATGCTGATCGTCTGGCTGCAGGGGATCTGGCTCCCGATGCACGGCTACGACTTCGCCCAGACCCCGCTGCGGGCTGGCATTTACATGCTGCCGCTCACCGCGGGCTTCCTGATCGCCGGCCCGGTCTCCGGCTACCTGTCCGACCGGTACGGGCCCCGGCCGTTCGCGACCGCGGGGCTGCTGGTCGCCGCGGCCGCGTTCGCCGGCCTGCTGCTGCTGCCCGTGGACTTCCCCTACTGGCTGTTCGCCCTCGTCATCCTGGGCAACGGCCTGGGATCCGGGCTGTTCGCCTCCCCGAACACCTCGGCGATCATGAGCAGCGTCCCCGCCCGGCACCGGGGCGTGGCCTCGGGCATGCGCTCGACGTTCCAGAACTCCGGCATGTCCCTGTCGATCGGGATCTTCTTCTCGCTGATGATCGCCGGGCTGGCCAGCGACCTGCCGCGGGCGCTCGGCGCCGGGCTGCGCGCCCACGGCGTTCCGGCCGGCCTGGCCGCCCGGATCGCGCACCTGCCGCCGGTGAGCACCCTGTTCGCCTCGTTCCTCGGCGACAACCCGATCGGCAGCCTGCTGCGCTCCTCCGGTGAGCTGGCCCGCCTGCCCCGGGCCGATGTCGCAGCGCTGACCAGCAGGCGGTACTTCCCGCACCTGATCTCCGGCCCGTTCCACCACGGCCTGGCCGTGGTGTTCGGGGTCGCCATCGGGATGTCACTGGCCGGCGCGCTCGCGTCGCTGCTGCGCGGGGGGCAGTTCTACTACGACTCCCCCGACGCCGGCGCCGGGATCCTCCCGGCCCGGGCCGGCGCGGCTACAATGGGCCCGTGCCCAGGTACGAGTACCGCTGCCGCGCCTGCGGAGACACCTTCGAGCTGACCCGGCCGATGACCGAGTCATCTGCCCCGTGCGCCTGCCCGCAAGGTCACGACGACACGGTCCGGCTGCTGTCCGCCGTGGCCGTCGGCGGGAGAGCCGCCTCCTCGGCGCCGGACTCCGCCGGCGGGTGCTGCGGCGGCGCCTGCGGGTGCGGCGGCTGAGCCCGCGGGCCTGGCTCGTCCTGCCGCGGGCGGCCCGCCGGGCGGCTAGGGGATCAGCGCGATCTTCCCGGCCACGTGGCCGCCCCTGATCTCCCGGTGCGCGGCAGCCGCCTCGGCCAGCGGGAACGTCCCGCTCACCACGACCCGCAGCGCCCCGCGGCCGGCCATCGCGGCCAGCTGCGGCCTGGCCTGCTCGCGCAGCCGCGTGCCAGGGTCGGCTCCCGGCCCGCTGCCCAGCGCCCGGATTCCCGCCGGGCCGGCCCGGCGGAACGCGGCGATCGTGGCGATCCGCCCCCGGTCCGGGACCAGCTCCAGGGAGACGTCGATCGCCTCGTCGGTCCCGACGAGGTCCAGCGCGGCGGTCACGCCGCCGGGCGCCGCGAGCCGCACCCGCTGGGCAAGCCCCGGGCCGTAGGCGACGGGCACCGCGCCGAGACCGCGCAGCAGATCGTGCCTGGCCGGGCTCGCGGTGGCGACCACCGAGGCGCCGCGGGCGGCGGCGAGCTGGACGGCCATCGTGCCCACTCCCCCGGCGCCGCCGTGGATCAGCACGGTGTCGCCCTGCCCGACCCCGGTCGCCGCGAGCGCGTGCCAGGCCGTCACCCCGGCGAGCATGAGCGCCGCGGCCTGCGGCCAGTCCAGCGCCGCCGGCTTGGGGACGAGCGCCCCGGCGGGCACGACCAGCTCGGCGGCGTAGGCGCCGCGAGCGGGGTAGGCGATGACCTCATCCCCCGGCCGGACCGGCCCGGCAGGCCCGGTCGCTCCCGGCCCGGCGCGGAGCACCACCCCGGCCGCCTCGAACCCGAGCCGCATCGGCAGCCTGGCCGGATCGGTGCCGTGGGCGCCGCTGTAGACCTTGTGGTCGATCGGGTTCACGCCCGCCGCCCGGACGCCGATCAGCGCCTCGCCCGGCCCGGGCTCGCCGGCGGGCAGGTCGGCCACGCGCAGCACCTCCGGCCCGCCGTACCCGGTCGCGATCACAGTCGCAGCCATGCCAGACCGCAACCGCGGGCCGGCGCGGCGCATTCCCGGCCGGCTGCCCGCGCCCCCGGGTGGACAATGGCGGCATGCGAATGGCCGACGCGGCGCTGATTCACCAGGTCCACCCGGCGAAGGTCGGCGCGGACGTCACCGCCGCGCTGGCCTCCACCGTCCTGCTCTGGCAGGGCCGCCCGGCGGGCGGGCTCGCCGTGCGGTGCGCCCTGCCGCTGGCCGGCTCGGCGGCCGTGCTCGGCCTGGCCGACCTCGACGCGCTGGCGCGCACCCGCCGGGGCCGGTACGTGCTCGCGCACATGCCGCCGTCGGCGCAGGCGCTCCGGCTGGCCGGCGACGCGCTGATGGCGCTCGGCGCGCACCGGCGCAGCCCCGCGCTGATGCTGGCCGGCGCGGCCGTGGTGGCCACGGGATGGTCGCACGGCCTGTGGCCGGGCGCCCGGCGGCCGGGCTAGCGCCGTGGCGGGCGGGCTGGTGCGCGCGGTCGTCGTCCGCGAGGCGGGCGCCGGGCCCGAGATCGCCGGCGTGCTCCCGGCCGAGGCCGGCCGCCGCGGCGTGCGGGTGCAGATAGCGGCCGCCGGGGTCTGCCACTCCGACCTGTCGATGACCGACGGCACGCTCCGGGCGCCGTACCCCCTCGTGCTCGGCCACGAGGCATCCGGCACGGTGATCGACGCCGGCCCGGAGGTCACCCGCGTGGCGCCCGGTGACCACGTGGTGCTGAACTGGGCGCCGGCCTGCCGGGCGTGCTGGTTCTGCCTGCACGGCGAGCCGTGGCTATGCCGGGCCACCGAGGGGGTCACGGCCCGGCCGGCTGGCCGGCTGGCCGACGGCACGCCGGTCCACGCCTGCCTGGGGGTCGGCGCGTTCGCGGAGGAGATCGTGGTCCCCGAGCGGGCCGTGGTGCCGCTGCCCGGCGGGATCGCGCCCGACGTGGCGGCCCTGCTCGGGTGCGCGGTGCTCACCGGGGTGGGCGCCGCCTGGCGCACCGCGGGCGTCCGGGCCGGTGAGTCGGTGGTCGTCATCGGGCTCGGCGGGGTTGGCCTGTCCGCGGTCGCCGGCGCCGCGCTCGCGGGCGCCGGCCCCGTCATCGCCGTCGACTCGGCCACCGGCAAGGAGCCGCTGGCCAGGGCGATGGGCGCCACCTGCTTCCTGGCCGCGGGCGAGGACCTGCCCGCCCGGGTCCGGGCGCTGACCGGCGGGCGGGGCGCGGACCACGCGCTTGAGTGCGTGGGCACGGCCGCCACCATCCGCGCGGCATGGCGCTGCCTCCGCCGGGGCGGGCGGTGCACGATCGTCGGGGTCGGCGGCGCCGACCAGCAGGTGAGCTTCGCTGCGATCGAGCTCTTCCACTTCGCCCGCACGCTCACCGCCTCGGTCTACGGCTCCAGTGACCCCGACCGCGACCTGCCGGCGCTGGCCGAGCACGTGCGCTCCGGCCGGCTGGACCTGCGGCCCCTGGTCTCCCACCGGATCGGCCTCGGCGAGGTCGGCGAGGCGTTCGCGCGGATGCGCTCGGGCACCGGGGCGCGCTCGCTGATCGTGCTCGGCGAGAGCCCGGCCGGCTAGCCCGGCGGGGCGATCCGGTAGACCCGCCGTGCCGTGCCGGCGAGCACCTCGGCGCGCTCGGGCGGGCTGAGCCCGGCGGTCAGCTCGAGGGCGGCCGCGACCACGTCGGCGTACCGGGACGTGAGCGTGCAGACCGGCCAGTCCGAGCCGAACATCAGCCGGCCCGGGCCGAACGCGCCGAGCGCCGTCTCGTACCAGGGAACCAGGTGCGCCACGCCCGGCGCACCGCCCGGGGCGGGCGCCCCGAGGATGCCGGACAGCTTGCACGCGGTGTTCGGCAGCGCGGCCAGCGCCCGCAGGCCGGCCGCCCACGCCGGATCGGGCCAGGACCCGGCATCGGGATTGCCCAGGTGGTCGAGGATGAACGTGACCTGCGGGCAGGCCGCGGCGGCCCGGGCGCAGGCCGGCAGCAGGCCGGGCGTGAGCACGAGGTCGAAGCTGAGCCCCGCGGCCCCCGCCGCGGCCAGCCCCGCCTGCACCTCCTCGCGCAGCAGCCAGCCGGGATCGGGCTCGGTGAGCAGCGGGTGGCGCAGGCCGCGCAGGTACTCCCCGCCCGGGGCGGCCCGGAGGGCGGCGATCTCGGCCGCCGCCGCCGGGGACGAGAGGTCCGCCCAGCCCACCACCGCGCCGACGAGGTCGCTGGCTGCGGCGAGGGCGAGCAGCGCGGGCGTCTCCGCCTGGCCGGTGACCGTCTGGATCACCACCGTGCCGGCGACCCCGGCCGCCCGGGCCTGCGGGCGCAGCTCGGCCTCGGTGAAGTCGCGCAGCAGCGGCTCATGGCCGGGCAGGCGCAGCCATGGCTGGTCGAAGGCGCCGAGTGCCCAGACGTGGTGGTGGGCGTCGATCAGCCCGGCGGCGGGCGGGAAGCCGGGTGCGGGCGCCGGCCCCGCAGCTCGCGCCCGCGCGGCCACCGGATGCCCGTCAGGTCACGAAGACGCGCGGGTGGCCCCGGGCGCTGATGTCGCGGACCGGCCCGAAGGTCCCGGACAACAGCGCCGACGACGGGCACAGCGCGCCCCCTGCGGCCCTGGCGAAGCGCTGCCTGGCGAACGTGATCACCGCGGGCGAGCCCGGCGCGCGCCCTGACACGCGGCCGGCCCTGTAGGCGGGTTCCTGGTGACCGTTGCCCGCACCACCGCGGACGCGCATCTCATCACCTCCGGGCCGAGGCTGAACGTGGCGGCCGAGCGCCGCGCCAGCCCGGCGCGGATGATCGCCCCCGGCCGGACCGCCGGGCCGCCGGCGCGCCTGACCGTGATCACGCGGACGCTGGCCGCCTCGGCCGCGGCGGCCACAGGGGCGGCGAGCCGATGGGCGGCCTTGCGCATCGGGTGACTCCTTGTCGGCGTGGTGACCGCGCGCGGGGATTGCCGTTCGTTCCCCAGAGTGCCATACAGGCGGCGGCTGGCCCCGCAGTTCCCCGGACGGCGGCTCAGGCGGCACAGGTGCGTCACCGGCTCGGCGGGCGCGCCGGATGGCCTGCCGTGGTCCCGCCCCTGCCCGGTCCCCGGGCGCCTGCTCGGCCGCGGGCGGGCGCGGCCTGCGGCCGGCGGACGTGCCCTCCTTGCCCGTGCCGGATAGGTTGTATCCGGCACGGGCAAGGAGGGCACGGGCAAGGAGGGAGGACGGCATGGGCGGCGGAGTGACGCAGATCGTGTCGGCCGGGCCGCTGCTCCTGGCGATCCCGGTCGCGGCCGCCGCCGGGGCGGTCACCTTCCTGTCCCCCTGCGTGCTCCCGCTGGTGCCCGGCTACCTGTCGTACCTCACCGGGATGTCCGGCAGCGCCGCGGCCGCCGCGGGCGTCCCCGCCGGCCAGGCGTCCGGCCAGGCCCGCGAGCGCGGCGCGGCCGCGGCCGGCGGGCGGCGGGCGGGAGCCGCCACAGCCGTCGCGACCTGGGCCCGCCCGGCGGCCCGGCGCCCGAGCCGGTCCCGGGCGGTCGCCGGCACGGCCCTGTTCGTCCTGGGGTTCTCGGCGCTGTTCGCCACCTACGGCGTGGCGTTCGGCGCGGTCGGATCCGTGCTCCGCGACCACGAGCAGGGCCTGTCGCGCGTCCTCGGGGCCGTGCTGATCCTGCTCGGCCTGCTGTTCGCCGGCGCCTTCGACAGGTTCGCGTTCACCGGGCGGATCGTCAAGCCGTCATTCCGCCCGCGGGCAGGGCTGGCCAGCGCGCCGCTGCTCGGCGTGCTCTTCGGCCTGGGCTGGAGCCCGTGCATCGGCCCGACCCTCTCGGCGGTGCTCACCCTCGGGCTGTCCACCGGGACCGCGGCCCGCGGCGCCCTGCTCGCGTTCGTCTACGGGCTGGGCATCGGCATCCCGTTCCTGGTCGTGGCGTTCGCGGTCGACCGGGGGGTGGCGATGTTCGCGTTCGCGCGGCGGCATGCCCGGGTGATCACGAGGATCGGCGGGCTGCTGCTGATCGCCGTCGGCCTGCTCGAGGTGACCGGCGAGTGGGGCCGCGCCATGGCATGGTTGCAGACCCACTGGGTCAGCGGGTACACCCCGCCCATCTGAGCGGCTGCTCCTACCCGCCGGCCCCACTGGCCCGCCCGGGCCGCGCGGCGGGTCACGGGGGCAGCTGGACGGCCTGGAGTGCCTGGCCACGTCCCGGCCGATGACCCTGCAGCCGCGAGAACCTGCCCTGGCCGTCCTCGACCGGGATCGCGTAGGCCCAGGTGTGATGGCCGAACGGCTGCCCGTGCGAGGTGCGGGCCAGGATCTGCCCGTCGGGCGCCCAGCCGAGGATCGTCGGGTGGCGCAGGTAGCCGGGCACGGGCTCATCCTAGGGCGCGCCGGGCGCAGCCTGCCGGGCGCGGCGCCGGCGAGGGCTTGCCGCGAACCGGTGGAGGCGCACTGGACGTTGCTGCGAGACTGCACCCTGTGGCGCGATTCGCCGGGACGGAGACTTCTGCGCGGCTCTCGGCCGCCCGGCCCGCCGAGCCCGCGGCGGCCGACTTCGACCGCGCCCTGGTGTCCGGGGCGCTCAACCGCGCGCTCGCCGACCCGCAGGCGGTGGAGCGGTTCTTCGCGCTGCTGTTCGCGCGCCACCCCCAGCTACGGGCGCTGTTCCCGCTCGCGATGACGCGGACCAGGCAGGCGGTCCGCGACGGGCTCGCCCAGCTCTTCGGCGACCTGCCGGAGGCCGGGCGCGCGGAGGAGCTGCTCGCGCAGGTGGCCAGGGATCACCGCAGGCTCGGCGTCCGTGACCGGCACTACCGGCCGTTCTTCGAGGCGCTCGGGGCCAGCGCGCGGGAGGCGCTCGGGCCCGCGTGGACCGCCGAGCTCGACGCGGCCTGGCTGGCGGCCACGGACTGGTTCGTCTCGGTGCTGGCCGCCGCTGCGGCGCGCGATGCGGCGGAGCGCCCCGCCTGGTGGCTGGGCGAGGTGGTGCGGCACGACCGCCGGTCCGACACGGTGGCCGTGCTCACCATCCGGCCGGATGCGCCGCTGCGGTACCTGCCCGGCCAGCACGTGTCGGTGCAGGTGCCGCAGTGGCCCCGCGTCTGGCGCGAGTACTCCATCGCCAACGCGCCGCGCGAGAGCGGGCTGGTCGACCTGCATGTCCGGGCCGTTCCCGGCGGGCTGGTCAGCACGTTCCTGGTCCGGTACTGCGGCCCCGGCGACGTCGTCGTGCTCGGTCCCCCCCGGGGCGCGATGACCGCGCCGCTCGCCGGCGGCCGGGACCTGGTGTGCGTGGCGGGCGGCACCGGGCTGGCACCGGTCAAGGCGATCACCGAGGCCGTGGTCGCTGCGGCAGGAACGGGCAGGCGGCGGGCGATCACCCTCTACCTCGGCGCGCGCGACGACGCGGACCTGTACGACATGCGCGAGCTGGAGACGCTCGCCCTCGGCTACCCCCCGCTCACCCTCGTGACCGTGACCGGCCAGGCGACGCCGGGCCGGGGCGCGGACGGGCGGGCCAGCGGGCTGATCAGGGCCGTCGCCGCGCACCCGTCGTTCCGCGACACGGACGTCTACGTCAGCGGCCCGGCAGGCCTGGTGAGCGCCGTCATCCGGGCGCTGGCAGCCCGGGTGCCGTCCCATCGGGTGCTCCACGACCCGCTCCCGCTGCTGAGGGCGGCCAGCGAGGGAGCGTAGCCGGGCCCCTGGCGCCCAGGCGAGGCGCGACGCACGTAACAACTGTGAGTAGTTTCTCGTATTCATTTTGTGAGTACACGACGGGGTGGCCGGGCCTAGGATCGCCAGCGTCACCGCTTCCGTCTCGAAGGAGGACGTGATCATGCGCTGGAACCGGGTCCTCGCGGCCGGCCTGGCACTGGGCGCCGCCGCGGCGGCCGGCCTATCCACGGTGGCCGTCGCCGCGCCGGGGGGGCAGGACGGGCTCGGCCTGTTCCGGAGCTGGCGGGCGGCCCAGTCGGCGGCGGGCTTCCGGCTGCTGCGGCCGGCCGCCACCTTCGGCCTGGCGCGCAACGGCCGGATCGCCGTGATCAGGTGCGGGGTGCCGGGCCAGGGCGCCAAGCGGGTGGTGATCGCCAACTACGGGCTGACGCCCAGGGTCAACCTGCGCTTCACGCAGGACGACTACGGCCGGCCGTGCCTGAGGGCAGGGCGGGTCGCGATCCTCGGCCACTACACGGTCCACCGCGCCCGGGCCACGCTGAGCGGCGTCTGCGGCCGCCCGGGCCTGCCCCGCTGCGGGCGCAGGAACGTCGTCCTGCTGCTCGCCTGGCGCCGGCGCGGCATCTATTACGTGGCGTCGTCGTTCGGCGAGCCGCGGGCGGCCCTGATCGCGTTCGCCCGCCGCACCATCGCCGTCGGCTAGCGGGCCGGCCGGCCCGGCGCGCGCCGGGCCAGGCCGAGCACGTTCGCGATGATCCGGTGGCCGGCCCCGGCGGTGAGGATCGACTCGGGGTGGAACTGGACCGCCCAGCGGCCGGCGGCCGGGTCCTCGATCGCCATGACCACCTCGCCGCCCGGGCCGGCGGCCGGATCGGCGGTCACCGCGGTGACCGCGAACCCGCCGCGGACGTCGCAGGGCGCCGCGTGCAGCGAGTGGTACCGCCCGGCGCGGAACGACGCCGGCAGCCCGGCCAGCAGGTCGCCGCCGGTCACGCGGATCACGCCCGGCTTGCCGTGGGCAGGGGCCGCGAGCAGCCGCAGCGTCCCGCCGGCGTGCTCGACCATCGCCTGCAGGCCCAGGCAGACGCCGAACGCGGGGATGCCGTCCCGGTCGAGGGCGGCGAGCAGCCGGTCGCAGCCGAAGTCGGATGGCCGGCCCGGCCCGGGCGACAGGACCACCAGGTCCGGGGCCTGGTCCTGCAGGATTGCCAGGTCGAACCCGGCCCGCAGGGTGGTCACCAGGGCCCCGTGCTCGCGCAAGTAGCTGGCGAGCGTGTGCACGAACGAGTCCTGGTGATCAACCAGCAGCACCCGCAGGCCCCGGCCCGGCGGCTCGGTGGCCGCCGCCGGCGGCGCATGGCCTGCGCTGTCCACCCGCCCTCCGGGGGCGCCGCCGGGCGCCCCGCCGGCCTGCGCCGCGGCGAGCACCTCGAGCAGCGCCCGCGCCTTCAGCCGGGTCTCGGCCTCCTCGGCGGCCGGGTCGGAGTCGAACAGCAGCGTCGCCCCGGCCCGCACGCAGGCCAGTCCGTCACGGATGTGCGCGGTCCGCAGGGTCAGGCCGGTGTTCATGCCCCCGTCGAAGCCGACCGACCCGACCGCGCCGCCGTACCAGTGCCTCGGGCGCGGCTCGTGGTCCTCGATGAACTGCATCGCCCAGGCCTTGGGCGCCCCGGTCACGGTCACGGCCCACATGTGGGTCAGGAACGCGTCGAGCGCGTCGAACCCCGGCAGCAGCCGCCCCTCGACGTGATCGACGGTGTGAATCACCCGGCTGTACAGCTCGATCTGGCGCCGCCCGATCACGCGGACGCTGCCGGGCACGCAGACCCTGGACTTGTCGTTGCGGTCCACGTCGGTGCACATGGTCAGCTCCGACTCCTCCTTCGCCGACACCAGCAGCGCCCGGATGTTCTCGGCGTCCTCCAGCGCGCTCGCGCCGCGCGGCGCCGTGCCGGAGATCGGGCAGGTCTCGACCCGGTCCCCGGTCACCCGCACGTACATCTCAGGCGAGGCGCCGACCAGGTACTCGCCCTCGCCGAGGTTGAGGAAGAACTCGTACGGCGCGGGATTGCGCCGGCGCAGCAGCTCGTAGCAGGCCGCCGGCGCATCGCACGGCACCCAGAACTCCTGGCTGGGCACGACCTCGAACAGGTCCCCGGCAGCGAACCGCTCCCTTGCCCGGGTGACGACCTTCGCGTATTCGCCCGGCTCCGGGTCCGGCGGGGCCGCCGCGGCCGCGGGGGACGGCGCGGACGCCGGGGTGCGGCGGTCAAGGCCGGCGGTGGACCGTCCCCCGGCGGCGAACTCGTAGCGGTACCGCAGCGCGGTCTCCCGCTTGCGGTCGATGACGTACAGCTCGTCGGGCAGGTGCAGCACGAGGTCACGCTGGCCGGGCGCCCTGCCGGGCAGGCCGGCCGCGGCGGGCCTGCCCCGGCCCGGCCGGAGCCGGACCGGCTCGAACTGGAACGCCAGGTCATAACCGAACGCGCCGTACAGCCCCAGGTGCGGGTCGTCGCACGCGAAGGCCGCGACGATCTCGCGGATCGCGGTGAACACGGTCGGCCGCCGGCTGCGCTCCTCCTCCGGGGCGATCCCCGCCGGCTCGGGGATCGTGACCGTCACGCTCGCCCCGTCCTGCGGGCATCCCGCGAGCCCGGCCGCCCGGCGGAGCGCGGAGCCGAGCACCGGCATCAGCACGGCGCCGCGCTCGTTCAGCGCGGTCGCGGTGACCTCGCGGCCCCGCGCCACGATCTCGGCGCACGGGTCCACGTACCCGGTGTGCCAGCGGCTGTACCGGCCCGGGTACTCCATGCCAGAGCTGAAGACGCCGCCCCGGCGCCCCTGCACCTGCCGGGTGATCTCCGCGAGCATGGCCGGGGCGAACGGCTCCGCCGTCCGGGTGATTGCGATGCCGCCGCCGGTGGTGAGCCGCGTCACCCCGGCCTGCGGCGGCGCCGCGAAGTCCGCGCTGAACTCGCTGCTGCTCATCGGCCCTTCCTGCCTGGTCGGGCCCGGGCCGGGGAGCGCCGAAGGCGACCGCCGGCTTCCGGGCGGTCGCCTTCCTTGGCCTGCTGCGCGCGAGCCTGGTGCCGCCTACCGGCGGCGCCACCAGCTGGCGGCCTGGCTCGTCGTCATGGCAGCACATGCTATACCCGCCGCCCGCGGGCCGCGCACGGGCTCCCCCGGGCCGCACGGGGCACGGCGCTGGTCAGCCGAAGTCGATCCAGGTGCCGATCCCCAGGTCCACGGCCGCCCGGTGAGCGGCCAGCGCCGCGGCGAGGTCCTCGGCCGCCAGGCCGAGGGACTCGAAGACGGTGATCTCCTCCGCGTCCCGGCGGCCGTCGCCGGACAGGCCCGCGAGCAGGTCGCCCACCTCGGCCCGGACGTGGCCGGGGCCGACCGCGCCCTCGGCCGCGGCCAGCAGGTAGTCACCCGACTCGGCCAGCACCGACTCGCGGCTGTCGGCGAACAGCGCGGCCGCCGCCACCGTGACCGTGTCGAGTTCCCGGGCGTGCGGCAGGCACGCGCCGACCGCGTTCACGTGCGTGCCAGGGGCCAGCCACTCGCGCCGCAGCACGGGAACGTCCGACGTGGTGGCGGTCACGACGATGCCGGCTCCCGCCACCGCGTCGCCCGCGCGGGCGCAGGCGACCACCGGGATCCCGGCCGCGTCCGGCCCGGCCGCCCCGGACCGCGCCGCGGCGGCGAACTCCTCGGCCCTGGCCGCGGTGCGCCCGGCCACCCGCACCTGCGCCAGCGGCCGGGTCGCCGCGATCGCGGCCAGGTGCGCCCGCGCCTGCACCCCGGTGCCGATGATCGCGAGCACGTCGGCGTCCGGCCGGGCCAGCAGCGAGGTGGCCACGGCCGAGACCGCGGCGGTCCGGATCTCGGTGAGCGCCGAGGCGTTCAGCACGGCCGCCGGCTCGCCGGTCCCCGGGTCGCTGACCAGCACGACGCCCTGGTGCGCGTCGAGCCCCGCGGCCGGGTTGCCCGGCGTGATGCAGATCGCCTTCAGCCCGTACCCTGCCCCGGCCTGGTAGGACGGCATCAGCGCCATCAGCCCGGGCGCGCCGTCCGGGCGCAGCACGGCGCGGAGCGGCTGGAAGATCTCGCCGCGGGCGCGGGCGGCCAGCGCGGCCCGCATCGCCTCGGCGCACGCGCCCCAGCCGAGCGCGGCCCGCACGTCGGCGGCGGACAGCACCAGCAGGGGCACGTGGCGTCCCGGAGGCCTAGCCCGCGGGCTTGGACGCGGCGGCCTGCCTGGCCCGCGGCCCGATCGCGACCTCCTCCTCAGGCCGGTGCTCGGGCACCGGCCGGCCGACGATCCGGTACACCTGGCCGCCATCCACGGTCTCGTGCTCCAGCAGCAGCGCGACCAGCTCGTCGAGCTGGTCCTTGTGCGCGCGGATCAGCTCGCTGGCCCGCTGCTCCGCCTCCCGCAGCAGCCGCGCGACCTCGGCGTCGATCGCGGCCTGGGTCGCCTCGGCGAACGGGCGGCTGGACAGCCCGGCCCCGCCGCCGCCCAGGAAGACCGAGCCGCCCTGCGGGTAGCCGACCGGGCCGATCTTGGCGGACAGGCCGAACTCGCGGACCATGCGCGTGGCGATGTCGGTCGCGGTGGACAGGTCGTTCGCCGCGCCGGTCGACCCCTGGCCGAATTCGACGAGCTCGGCCGCCCGGCCGCCCAGCCGGACCGCCAGGGTGTCGTACAGGTAATCCTCCCCGTACAGGTGGCGCTCGATCAGCGGGAGCTGCTGGGTCACCCCGAGCGCCTGCCCGGCGGGCAGGATCGTGACCTTCGCGACCGGGTCGGCCTTGTCCGACAGCGCGGCCACGATCGCGTGGCCCGCCTCGTGCACGGCGACGGCGTGCTTCTCCTCCGGCAGCAGCACGTTGGAGCCCTCCCGCCGGCCAAGCAGGATGCGGTCGCGCGCGTCGTCGAAGTCGGCGGCCGTCAGCACCTCGCGGTTGCCGCGGACCGCGAAGATCGCCGCCTCGTTCGCCAGGTTCGCCAGGTCGGCGCCGGAGAACCCCGGGGTGCCGCGGGCGATCACGGTCAGGTCGACGTCGGGCGCCAGGCGCTTGCCCCGGCAGTGCACCGCCAGGATCGCCGCCCGCTCCTCCAGCGTGGGCAGCGGGATCGTGATCTGGCGGTCGAACCGGCCGGGGCGCAGCAGCGCCGGGTCGAGGACCTCGGGGCGGTTGGTGGCGGCCAGCACCACGATCCCCTGGGTGATGTCGAACCCGTCCATCTCGGACAGGAGCTGGTTGAGCGTCTGCTCGCGCTCGTCGTTGGCCACCACGGCGCCCTGGCCGGCCCGGCGCTGGCCGATCGCGTCGATCTCGTCGACGAAGATGATCGCCGGCGCCCGCTTGCGGGCCTCGGCGAACAGGTCGCGGACCCGGGCGGCGCCGACGCCGACGAACATCTCCACGAAGCTGGATCCGGTCACCGACAGGAACGGCACCGACGCCTCGCCGGCCACGGCCCGGGCCAGGAGGGTCTTGCCGGTGCCCGGCGGGCCGACCATGAGCACGCCGCGCGGCGCCATGGCCCCGGCGCGCTGGTAACGGGCCGGGTTGCGCAGGAAGTCGACGATCTCGCTGATCTCCTCCTTGGCCCCCTGGTACCCGGCGACGTCGGAGAACTTGGTCTGCGGGCGCTCGGCGTCGAAGATCTTCGCGCGGGACCGGCCGACGCCGAGCGCGCCCTGCAGCTGCCCGGCCGCGCCCCGGGAGACGCGGCGGAACAGGAAGTAGATGATGATCAGCGGCGAGAACAGGAGCAGCAGGTAGAGCAGCTCGGAGCCGATCCCGGTGCTCGGCGCGGAGTACGACACCTGGGCGCCGTCCGCCCGCAGCTGGTTGGCCAGGGCCGAGGTGTCGGGCGGCGCCACCGTGGTGAAGCTGCTCCCGTTCACCAGGGTGCCGGAGACGGTCGTGTTCGAGCCGTTGGACGGGCTGGCCAGGGTCACGCTCTTGACCTGGTGGCTGGCCGCCTTGGACAGGAACGTCGAGTAGCTGAGGCTGACCGGCGTCGACACGCGGAACGGCAGGTAGAAGTACAGCGCCAGCATGGCCAGCAGCGCGATCGGCCACAGCCAGTGCCGCCAGGACGGAGGCGGAGGCGGCGCAGTCGGGATCGGCTTGTCGCCCGGTGGCGGCGGGTTCGGCTGCTTGCTCATGAGTCATTCTTACGCATCGGGGTGCCTTCCGTGGTCGGCGTCCGCTCTGGGCGCAGCGCCGTGCCCAGGCTACGCGGTGCCGCGCCCAGGCTACGCGGCGGCGAGCTCGGTCGGCTCGGCGATCACGTCCACCAGCGCGCCGTTGCGCAGCACCGTGACCTCCAGCGGCCGGCCGATGGCCTCGGCGAACATCAGCCGCTGCAGGTCCCGCGCGGCCCGCGCCGGCCGGCCGGCCACGGAGATCAGGATGTCGCCCGGGCGCAGGCCCGCCCTGTCCGCCGGCCCGCCGGGGATGATCTCGGCCACCCGCAGCCCCTGCGCGCTGCCGATGCGGCGGCGCGCCGCCGCGGGCAGCGGGGCGGGGACGCTGACGATGCCCAGGTATGCCCGCCGGACCCGGCCGTGGCGCATGAGGGCGGAGACGATCGAGCGGGTCGTGGCGTTGACCGGCACGGCCAGGCCCAGGCCGACCCCGGCCACGGCGGTGCTGATGCCGACCACCCGGGCGCGCGCATCCGCCAGCGCGCCGCCGGAGTTGCCGGGGTTCAGCGCCGCGTCGGTCTGGATCACGTCCTCGATCAGCCGGGCCGCTGATCCGCTGCGGGTGGGCAGGGACCGGCCGAGCCCGCTCACCACGCCCGCGGTCACGGACCCTGCCAGGCCGAGCGGGCTGCCGACCGCCACCACGAGCTGGCCCACGACCAGGTCGTCGGCCTCCCCGAGCTCGGCGGGCGGCGGCGTCCGCGAGCCGGCCCGCAGCACCGCCAGGTCGGACAGCGGGTCGGTGCCGACGACCGTGAACGGCGAGCTCGACCCGTCGGAGAACAGCGCGGTCCCGCTGCCCGCCGCGCCGACCACGTGGGCGTTGGTCAGCAGGAAGCCGTCGGCCGTGTAGACGACGGCCGACCCGACGGCCTCCCCCGGCCAGCGCCCCGCCCCGGCCACGCGCAGGCTGGCCACCCGCGGCGTCAGCTCGGCGGCCACCCCGGCGACGACGCGCGAGTAGGCGTCCAGCGGCGCCTCGCCGGCCCGCGGCTCGCCTGCCGCGCCATCGGTGACCACGGGAACAGCCTACCGTGCGTGTAATGATGTAAGCAACGTTCAGCCGCCGGCGGGCTCCAGGAGGAAGACCGGGATGAGGCGCCCTGCCCTCGCCTGGTACTCGGCGTACGGGGGGTAGGCGGCCACGGCGCGCTCCCACCAGAGCGCGCGCTCGGGCCCGGACAGCTCCCGGGCGACCATCTCCCGCCGGCCTGGCCCGTCCTGCAGCTCCACCTGCGGGTGGGCGCGCAGGTTGTGGTACCACTGCGGGTGGACCGGCGCGCCGCCCATGGACGCGACCGCCGCGTAGCGGCCCTCGTGCTCGACCCGCATCAGCGGCGTCTTGCGGACCTTGCCGGTCCGTGCGCCCCGGTTGGTGACGATCACCACCGGCAGCCCGGTGTCCAGCAGCGTGGTCCCCTCGGTCCCGCCTGAGCCCTCGTACCGCTCGACCTGTTCGCGGACCCACTGGCGGGGGCTCGGCTCGTACTCTCCCTCGACTGGCACGGGCCGGAGTCTAGCTGGCGAGCACGCCAGCCAGGCGCTCGGCGGCCTCGGCGAGGTCCCGCGCCATCTCGTAGACCACCTCGCGGGCCGGCCGGACCGCGTTCATCAGCCCGACGCCCTGGCCGACCCAGTAGGTCGCCAGCGCCTGGGCGCCCTCGTGCCCCTGCTCCGCCAGCGCGTCGATGCGCCGCAGCGCCGGCTCGGACAGCAGCGACTGGAGCGGCATCGGCAGCGGGGGCGGGCTGCCCGGCGAGTCCCACGCGTCGGTCCATCCCGACCGCAGCTGCCGGGACGGCTTGCCGGTGCGGCTGCGCGAGCGGACGGTGTCGCGGGAGGTGGCGTCGAGCATCCGGCGCTTGGTGTAGGGGGCGGTCTCCGCCTCCTCGGTGGTCAGCCAGACCGACCCGGTCCAGGCGCCGTCCGCGCCGAGGGCGATCGCGGCCGCGACCTGCCGGCCGGTCACGATCCCGCCCGCGGCGAGCACCGGCACCCTCCTGACCGGTTTGATCGCCTCGATCACCTCCGGGACCAGCACCATCGTGGTCACCTCGCCGCAGTGCCCGCCCGCCTCGGTGCCCGCGGCGACCAGGATGTCCGCCCCGGCCCGGACCTGCCGCACGGCGTGCTCGCGCGCGCCGACCAGGGCCGCGATGGGCACGCCGGCGGCCCGCGCCCGCTCGATCATGTACGGCGGTGGCGTGCCGAGCGCGCTGGCGATCAGCCTGATCGGGTGGCGCAGCGCGACGTCGAGCAGCTGCTCGCCCGCCTCGTCGCCGATCGTGACCGCCGGCGGCTCCCCGGCGCCCTCGCCCGGGGCGATGCCGTGCGCGGCGAGGAGCCCCGCCACGAACTCCCGCTGCGGCGCCCCGATCATCGCGCTCAGCTCCGCCGCGCCGAGGCGCTGCCCCTTCCCGGCGAACCTCTCGGGCACCAGGATGTCGGCGCCGTACGGCCGGCCCTTCACGTGCTCGTCGATCCAGGCCAGCTCGCGCTCAAGCTGGCGCGGGCTGTGCGTGGACGCGCCGAGCACGCCGAAGCCGCCCGCGTTGGTGACGGCCGCCACCACGTCACGGCAGTGGCTGAACGCCAGCAGCGGCAGGTCGATGCCGAGCATGTCGCAGATGGGGGTTCTCATCGCCGCGCTCCTTCGCTCCGGTCCGATCGGCCACGCCGGACGCCACCGCCCGCCGGCGCACGCCCGGTCCGCTGACCGCCTTTCAGACGATCATGCGCCGGATCTTGCCCGCCGAAATAGCGACATGGCCCACCTGGCCTGGCATCGCGGTGCGGCCCGGCCCGCGCCGTCGACCGGGGATCTGGGCAGGCCAGTAGTACGGCAGCCGCCAATGGAGTCGTGACCTGGGGGATTGGTGCGGCGTGTGACATGACAGGCGCAGAGTCTCGGAGACGGGCAGCGGGTACGCGTGCATGGTGAAGACGAGGCGGCATGCGAGGCTGGCCGGTTACGCACCGGCGGCTGCCCGGTTATGCTTGCGCGCATGCGGCGATGACCCTGTGCTGCTCGTGCACCTCCTGCCGGCTCGCGCCTAGCCCCGACCAGCCGAGCCGACAAGGGAGTTCTTTCATGCTCACGCACCAGCAGATCCTGCACTTCAGCACGTTCGGGTACCTGACACTGCGCGGGCTGTTCAGCCCGCCGGAGATCACGGTCCTTCGCGATGAGGTCACCAGCGCGCTCACCGATGCGTTCGGACGGCTCGGCACCGAGCCCGATGACACCGGCGGCATCAGCGGGGATTACCTTCCGCTGTCGGTGGACCGGGCGCCGTTCAGCCAGTCGCTGATCGCCGACGACGAGCGGACCCTCCTCGCCGCGGCCGAGCTGCTCGGCGGCCCGGTCGTGCCATCGGCAGGAATCGCCACCTGCTTCACCGGCGACTCCACCTGGCATACCCGGCTCGGCCCGGCCATCCCCGGCCTGAGCGTCTGGGTAGACCTCGAGCCCCGAGCCGCCGACACCGGCGCGCTGCGGCTGATCCCGGGCTCGCACCTGCCCGGGTACGAGCGGCAGCTGCGGGCCTACTGCCGCGCCGAGCCCGGTATCTCAGGCTTCGCCCAGCCTGAGTGGCCGGACTGGCCGCACGTGATCGTCGAGACCCAGCCGGGTGACGTCGTCATCTTCCACGCCCACCTGTTCAACTGCGCGCGGGGCGGCACGCCGCGGCTGACCTGGACGATCGACTACCTGCTCTGGCCCGGGCTCGGCGACGCCGACATGATGCGGCTCGTCCGGGACATGACACTCGGTGCTGTCGAGTTCGACCACGAGGATTACGACCGGGACCGCTGGCCGGTCTGGCGGGAGTGGGCTGCCGGCGCTGACAGCAGCCCGTCCCGGGCGCTCGCGGTGGAGCGTCTCCGGCTGCTCGGCGTCCTCACCGGCGATTGACCGCGAAGCCCGGGCCGCCACGACACCAGACAGACGTTGTCGTGGCGGCCCGGGCCGCCGCCCGCCGCGCCGGGCAGTTTCCCGGTGCACGCGGGGCCGGTCACCGGGCGGCTGCAGACTCCGGCGGGCACGACTTCCGGGCCGGTCCCCGGGCACGGATTCGCGGTACTACCGGGTCTGGCGCCGGGAGGGTGCCACCGGGTCCGCGGGAAGGACTGAGTCCACCTCCGGGACTGATCTTTGTGCTGTGGCCTCTTCCTCGGCCTGAGCAGCGGACCGCGGGCCGACGAGGGAGACGCCATGTCTGAGGCGCGTTATGTGGGTTGATCACAGCGTGTCGTCTTGATCATGAGGAGGCCTCTGCGAGAGGCAAAGCGGGAGGAATGGTCAAGAGTCGTGGACGGCGTGTCCTGAATTGATCACGCGGCGACCTTGAACTCGGCCTCATCTGGCCGCTCGGTGAGCACTCCCTTCTCGAACTTGGCACCGGCCCGGACCAGGGCGGCCAGGTGCGGGCCGTTGACGTAGCGCCAGCGGTCGCTGGCGGCCTCGATGAGCTTGAACACCATCGCCAGGCCGGCCGCCCGGTAGCCCGGTCCCTTGGTGACCCGGGTCCGGAGCCTGACCGTGGAAAATGTGGACTCGATCGGGTTGGACGTCTTTAGATGCACCCAGTGCTCGGCCGGGAAGTCATAGAACGCGAGCAGCTCCTCCTGGTCGCCGGTGATCTTCGCGACGGCCCTGGGGTACTTGGCGCTGTAGGCGGCGGCGAAGTCGGTGATGGCCCTCTCGGCGCGCTCGCGGTCTTCGGCGT
Source organism: Actinomycetota bacterium (assembly GCA_021324595.1). Classification (GTDB taxonomy): domain Bacteria; phylum Actinomycetota; class Actinomycetes; order Streptosporangiales; family Streptosporangiaceae; genus Chersky-822. The sequence continues at coordinate 32,997 of JAJPIV010000098.1, forward strand.
CGCGGATCTGCGCGAGGGCCTTGCGGGCGGCGGGCTGGGCGACTTGGGCAGGCAGTCGAAGACATTGACCAGCTTGTGCACCCAGCAGCGGCCGTGCCGGGTCCCGGGGAACACCTCGCGCAGCGCGGCCCAGAACCCCAGCGCCCCATCGCCGACCGCCAGCACCGGGGCGCGCATGCCGCGGCGGCGGGCATCGCGCAGCAGCCCGGCCCAGGACTCGGTCGGCTCGCGGTGCCCGCCGGCGAGCGCGACCAGCTCCTTCTTCCCATCGGCGCGGACCCCGATGACCACCAGAGTGCACACCCTGTCCTGATCAAGCCGCACTCCGAAGTGCAGCCCATCGGCCCAGCAGTAGACGTAGTCCGCGCCGGACAGGTCCCGATCACACCAGCGGCGGTACTCCTCTTGCCACGCCTCGGTCAGCCGGGTGATCGCCGACGCCGACAGCCCGGCGCCCGACCCGAGGAACTGCTCCAGCGCCGGCACGAAGTCCCTGGACGACAGCCCGTGCAAGTACAACAGCGGCAGCACCTCGGTGATCTTCGGGCTCTTCCGGCACCACGGCGGCGACCGCCCGCCGCCGGGCGCTCATCGCCGGGATCCTGGCCAGGCTCCCGGCCGGGCTGCAGCAGGACGTGGCGCGGGCGCTGCTGTCGTTCGCGGCGGCGGCTGGCGAGATCCCGGATAGCCAGTGGCCGGTCGGCGACCTTCCCGGCACGGACCTGGCCGGGCCGGGCCTGGCTGGCGAACCCGAGTCGGCGCGGGCCGGCGCGCAGGCGGCGGGCTGGTGACCGGCAGGCTGGTGAGCCGCCGGTGGCGGGGCCGGGCCGGCGGCTGGCTGCGCGGGTCGCGCGGTGGCCTGGTCGTGCTGGCGCTGCTGACCGGCGCCGGGGCCGGGCTGGGCGCGGTGGCGTTCCGGTACCTGATCTACTTCTGCACCTGGCTGGCGACCGGGCCCGGCCAGTTCGGGCAGCAAGGCTACGTGGCCAGCGCGCACCTGCCGTGGCTGGGCCTGGGGTTCTTCGTGCTGATCCCGGCCATCGGGGGGCTGATGTACGGGCCGCTGATCTACCGGTACGCCTGGGAGGCGCGCGGGCACGGGGTGCCCGAGGTGATGATCGCGGTCGCCGATAACGGCGGCCGGATCCGCCCGCAGGTCAGCGTCGTCAAGGCGGTCGCCTCCGCGCTGTGCATCGGCACCGGCGGGTCGGTCGGCCGGGAGGGCCCGATCGTGCAGATCGGCTCCGCGCTGGCCTCCAGCCTGGGCCAGTGGGTCCGGATGCCGGAGAGCCGGCTGCGGATCCTGGTCGCCTGCGGCGCGGGCGGCGGGATCGCCGCCACGTTCAACGCCCCGGTGACCGGCGTATTCTTCGGCGTCGAGCTGATCTTGCTGATCTTGCGGGAGTTCTCCATCGAGGCGCTGTTCACCGTGATGCTGTCGGCCATGGTGGCCGACGTGATCGGCGAGGCGTTCCTCGGCGCCGGGCGGTTCCTGACCGGCTTCCCGTCCGGCGTCGAACTGCACCACCCCCGCAACTACCTGCTGGTCGCGGCGCTTGCGGTGATTGCGGCGCTGATCGGCACTGGGTTCAAGACAGTGCTGTACAAGACCGAGGACCTGTGCGACCGGGCATGGAAGAGTCGGCCGGAATGGGCCCGGCCGGCCGTCGGCGGGATCGCGCTCGGCCTGTTGCTGCTCGCGGTGCCGCAGATGTACGGCGTCGGCTACCCCGTCTTGTACAAGGCCGTCGCCGGCGGCTACGCGCTGTGGTTCCTGATCGTGCTGGCCGCCGGGAGGATGATCGCGGCCAGCCTGACCATCGGGACCGGCGGGTCCGGCGGGGTGTTCGCCCCCTCACTGTTCGTCGGAGCCACCTCAGGGATGGCGCTCGGCGAGATCGCCGACCGGCTCCTCGGCCCGGCGGCAGGCCAGCCCGCCCTCTACGCGGCCGTGGCCATGGGCGCCGTGATCGCGTCCGCGGCCCGGGCCCCGCTGACCTAGCTGGCCAGCGTGGTCGAGATGACCGGCGACTACGCGCTAACCCTGCCGGTGATGCTCGCGGTCGCGGTCGCCACCGCCGTCTCCCGCGGTCTGAGTTACGGCACCATCTACACCACCAAGCTGCTGCGCCGCGGCACCGACATCGACCGGCCCGCCCCGGCGCACGCGCTGCAGAACCTGACCGTCGCCGACGCCATGCACCGCTTCCCGGTCCCGCTGGCCGTGCCGCCGGCAGCCGGTGGCCAGGCCGCGCAGCCAGCCGCCGACGGCCACGCCGCCCGCCCCGCCCGCTGGGCGGACCTGGCCGGGCCCGTCACCTACCAGCGCGCCTCGCAGGCGCTGTTCGCCGGCGAGTCCCTCGCCGCGGCGTTGCGCCAGCTACTGGTCTACGGCCGCGACGGGCTGCCGGTGCTGTCCGCCGACGGCCGACAGGTACAGGGCTGGGTCACCAACAACCGGGTGCTGCAGGCGGTCGCCCGGCAGGTCAGCGCATCCCAGGCGGACGCCGGCCGCGCCCAGCTCTCCGCCGACTGGGCCTGCCCCGACCCGGAAGCCGCGCTGCGCCGGCCGTCCACCCCGCTGCCTGGCTACCAGATGCTCGAGATCACCCTCCAGGACGGCTCCCCCGCCACCGGGACCACCCTGCGCCGGGTCGCCTGGCCGCCCGGCGCCACCCCTGCCGCGGTCCTGCGCGCCCGCAAGATCCGCGACCCCGACCCGGATCTCACCCTCGCACCAGGCGACCGCATCATCCTGCTCGCCGCGACGCCCAGCCGCCCGGAGGCCAGCCACCCGGAGGGTCGCGCTCCGGGCAACGGCGGCGCGCTCGCTACCGGTGACGGCACCCGCACGACCACGGCCCGGCCGGAGGCACCCAGATGAGATCATCCACGTTCCGGGCCCTGATCAGCCTCGGCCCGGCTGCGCACGACAGCCAGGGCCGCGACTATCCCAGCGGTACCCGCGCGGTCATGGTCCGCGCCAGCAGCCCCCGGACCGCGTACTGGAAATACTTCGAAGCCCGCATCGAGCGCGACGACGAACCATGCCTGCGCCACGACGACCACGAATTCGTCACCATCACGGTCACCGACGACGACCGGGCCGCCACCTTCTTCCCGCCCGGCCAGCACTTCACCCTGTGGAACGGCCAAGACATCGGAACCGGCGTGGTCTCCCGGCAGGTCTTCACCAGCGGCAGCCCATCGTAACCGGCATCCCGCGGCCGGCCGCTGCCGGCCACGGGCATCCGGGCAGCACCGTACCGCGGCGGCCCGCCGCCGTCCGGCGGGCTAACCGAGCGCCATGCCAGGCGGCGCGGCCCGCTGACCCGGCCAGCTCCCGGCTGCCAGCGCCACCACCGGATCGGGACAGCGCGCGCCCGGCCTGGGTGCGCAGATACGACTGCTGGGCTGCAAGCTATGACAGCAGCCAGCTGCAGGCCGTGCTGTACGGGCTGGTGCACGACGCGGTCCTGCGATACGCGCGAGCACGTCCAGCATCCGGGCTGGATCCTGGACGTCGGCTGTGGCACCGGTCGGCTGCTGGTAAGGCTCGAGTCCGCCTACCCTCAAGCGCAGCTGACGGTGTCGACGCCGGCCGCACGTGGCGGCCTGGGCCGAGACCGGGATTGTCCTGGCCGCGGACCTGGGCGGCGGCACCGGTGACCCGCGGGCGACTGCGCCGGGGCTGCTGCGTCGTGCGCTGGGCTGCCTGCCCGCGGCGGCGCGGGGCGGGCGGGTGGCGCTGCGCGCCGACGCCGGCTACTTCGCTGGGGCGCTGGCCCGCGCCGCCCACGATGAGCGCATCGGCTTCGCGATCGGCGCCCGGCGGATCGCGCCGCTGTGGCGGCTGCTGCCGGCACCACCGAGGACGCCTGGCATGAGGCGATCGACATGGGCGATGCGCAGGTGGCGGTCGCGGAGTACGGCCCGGACTGGTGGCCGGCGAGCACCCGGCTGCTGGTCCGCCGGGTCCGGTTGGATCCTGCTCAGGTGTCTGCGGACCCCAGGTCGCGGCGCCGCCGCGCCCTGCACCCCGATCAGCGGGCCCTGCCGATCCCCGAGCTGGCCAGCGCCGGGGCGATCTACGCCTACTCGTACATCCTGACCAACCTGGACGTGACCGCCCCGGGCAAGGCCGCCGCAGTGGAGCACTGGTACCGGCACCGCACCACGGTGGAAGACCTGTTCCGCGACAGCAAGCTCGGCGCCGCCCTGCGCCACCTGCCCTCCGGATACCCCCGGGTGAACCTGGGCTGGATGTGGGGGGCGCTGCTCGCCGCGACCATCGCCGCCTGGCTGCACCAGCTCACCGGCACCACCGCCGGCCAGGACATCCTGGCCGGGCACGGCGTGCGCGGCGGCAAGGCCATGATCGCCACCCTGCGGTGGCGGCTGATCACCGTCCCCGGCCGGCTGACCCGCCACGCCCGCCACCTGGTACTGCGACCGCCACCCGGCCACAACCTGCTTCCCGAGGTCCTGGCCCGGCTGCGGGACCTACCCGCACCCGCC
>JAJPIV010000104.1 GCA_021324595.1 Actinomycetota bacterium
GCTGGCCATGGCCGCCGCCATCTGGCACAACTGGCAGCTCACCACAACCGGCCTGCGATCCCTGATCGCCTACGACCACTGAATCCATAAGGAATCACTCATCTAGGACTCACCGGACTCAACCATCCCTGTGCCACGAAGTCTGACGCACGACACCGCGACCGGATCGCCGCGCCGCACGGCGAGCTGGGCGCCGCCCGGCTCACCAGCGGCGCCTCGCAGACACCGTCCACGATGTCGCCCGCCAGCATCATGGGGCCGCGCTGAGCTGAGTCTCGCTAGCGGCACGGGGCCGTACCCCGCCGAGCACTGGATCCACCTGCGCGCGACCAGCTCGATGAGTCCGCCTTCCCGGCGGTCAGGCTCCGGGCCACGGTCACCAAGGGCCACGGGTCGAAGCTCTTCGTCAACGGCAAGCTGGCCGAACGGCCCGGCGAGTCCTCACCAGGCGAGGTCAGCAGCTCGCCGCCGGCGGCCGAGGACAACGTCCCGGACGCCGCTGAAAGGTCTTGATCCACAGGTATTGACAATTACTCCCCGGGTGGCCGTCGGTTGCTGTCCGTATCATCGGTCCGTGTTGACAGCGACGATGCCGGTCACGGCCCGGCGACCTTGGCCAGCAGTACCGGCGGTCCGGGGATTTGCAGCATGACGGCGTGGCAGGTGACCTTCGACTTGGGTCTTGACGTGCCCGCACCCCATGCGAGGCGGAGCCGACTGCCTGCGTCTGCTGGGTCTGCGGAGCCGGGAGGCGTGGTGTATACCCGGCAGTGGGTCGTGGATCTGATCCTGGATCTGGCGGGTTACCGGCCTGAGGTCGATCTGGCGACGAAGCTGGCGGTGGAACCTGCTGCGGGCGCGGGGGCTTTCCTTGTTCCGATGATCCGCCGGCTCCTGGAGTCTGCCAACGCCCATGGCCGCCGGGCGGCTGACCTGAGCTCCTCGATCGCGGCGTTCGAGCTGGACGCTGCCGCGGCACGGCAGGCCATGGCCCTGGCGGAGGAGGAGCTGCGGCGGCACGGCCTAGCCGACCGGGAGGCGCGGGAGCTGGCTGGCGGCTGGGTCCGGACAGGTGATTATCTGCTGCGGCCTGCCGGGGGGCGGCGCGCAGATTTCGTGGTCGGGAACCCGCCGTATATCCGTTACGACGACGTCCCGCCGGAGGCGCTGGAAGAATACCGGCGCCGGTACCCGTCGATGACCGGCCGCGGTGACATCTATGTCGGGTTCATCGAGGCCGGGCTGCGTCAGCTGGCTTCCGGCGGGGCACTCGGCTTCATCTGCGCGGACCGGTGGATGCGGGCCGCCTACGGCGCGGAGCTGCGGCGGATGATCGCACCGCCGTTCACGGTGGAGGCGGTGGTCGAGATGCACGACGCGCCCGCGTTCGAGGAGGAGGTCGCCGCGTACCCGGCCGTGGTCGTCATCCGCCGCGACGCCCCGGCCCCGGGGCGCGTGCTGGTGGCCAGCGCATCCGCCGGGGCCGGGCCGCTGCCGGGCGGGGGATCGCTGGCGGACGCGGTGACCGGCCTGGCGCGGGACGGGCGCGGTAGCGTGCCCGGGTTCTCGGCGACGTTCGCTGACCGGTGGTTCCGGGGCGCCGGGCCGTGGCCGTCGCTGGAGCCGGCCCGGCTGCGGCTGCTGCAACGGCTGGAGGCGGGCTTCGGACCGCTGGAAGACGACCGGACGGGCACGAAGATCGGCATCGGGGTGGCGACCGGCGCGGATCAGGTGTTCATCACCACCGACCCGGACGCCGCGGAACCGGACCGGATGGTGCCGCTGGCCATGACTGCTGACACCCGGGATGGGGTGCTGCGCTGGTCCGGGCACTACCTGCTCGACCCGTGGCAGGACGGCGGCCTGGTGGACCTGGCCGCCTATCCGCGGCTCCGCGCCCGGCTACAGAGCCGCCGCGCCGAGCTGGCGCGGCGGAGCGTCGCCCAGCGGATGCCCGGAGACTGGTACCGGACCATCGACCGGGTCAAGCACGACCTGACCGGGACGCCGAAGCTGTATTTTCCCGACATGAAGCTCGCCAGCCACCCGGTCCTGGACCGCGGCGAGACCTACCCGCACCACAACCTGTACTACCTGACCTCCCGGGTATGGGACCTGGAGGTCCTCGGCGGGCTGCTGCTGTCCCGCGTCGCGCAGCTGTTCGTCGAGGCGTACTGCGTGCGGATGCGCGGCGGCACGCTACGGTTTCAGGCTCAGTACCTGCGCCGGATCCGGGTCCCTGACCCGGACGCCATCCCGCAGGAGGTGCGGGAGCGGCTCCGCCGCGCGTTCCGGGCCCGGGACACCGCGGCGGCGACCGAGGCCGCCATCGAGGCGTATGGGATCGGGGACGACGCCCGGGCGCTGGTGTGCTAGCCGGACTGGAGCAGCGGTTCCAGGCCGCGGTGCAGGCATTCTGGGACACCCGGGACCGGCAGCAGCAGGCTCAGGTCGCCGCCGGGAACATCGACGCTGGAGCCCGCGGGGCGGTCACCGGAGGGGCGCAGATGGGCGCCCTGGAGGTCCTGCTCACCGACGTCCTCATCGCTGCGGGCCTGCCTCCCTCAGACATCCGGGCCCGGACCGCGCTGGAGCTGCCCGGCTACTACCGGCCCGAGAAGAAATGGGACCTCCTCGTCGTATCCGGCGGGCAGCTCGTCCTGGCAGTGGAGTTCAAGTCCCAGGTCGGCCCCAGCTTCGGGAACAACTTCAACAACCGGGCCGAGGAAGCGATCGGCAACGCCGAGGACATCTGGGCCGCCTACCGCGAGGGCCGGTTCGGCCGCTGCCAGCCGCCCATGCTCGGCTATTTCTTCCTCCTCGAGGACTGTCCCAGGATCCACCAGCCCATCGGGGTCGCCGAACCATACTTCACCGTCGACCCGGCGTTCCGCGGTGCCTCCTACGCCCGGCGCTACCAGGTGCTCTGCGAGCGGCTCGTCCTGGAACGCAAATACACCACCGCCTGCCTCACCCTCGCCACCAGATCCAGCCCGACCAGCGTCACCTTCCCCACGCCCTCGCTGAGCTTCCGGCAGTTCGCTGCCACCGCAGACGCCCACGCCCGGGCCTTCATCAACTCACAGTGACCGTTCCGGAAGCGAGGCCGGGTCGGCTGTGGCGGCTATCTCGCCTGCTGCGGTCGCCGCGTCTGCGCGGATATCTGGCTGCCGAAGTCCCGCAGCCCGGAACGCCCGTCCCCGGCCAGCCCCCGGCAACCAGCACCGGAGCCCGGGTTGGCACAATGGGCACTTCAGTGGGGCGGGTGGGGATCGAACCCACGACCGGCGGATTATGAGTCCGCTGCTCTGACCGGCTGAGCTACCGCCCCCTGGGCACCGACGAGCCGCACCTTACCGCAGCGCGCACAGGCCACGCCGATAGGCAGCTGGCACCACGTCGTCCCGCCGGAGCGGAGGAGGCCTGCGCGCGATCGCACCCGCCGCGGGCGCGGGGGCGGCCAGCCCTGCCGCTACCGGACGCTGAGCTGCATCGCCATGGCGTGCTCAACCAGGGCGATCAGGACCTCCTTGGTGGAGGCACGGCTCCGCGCGTCGCATTGCAGGATCGGGACGTTCCGGCCGAGCGACATCGCCTCGCGCACGTCATCCATCGCGTGCGGGAAGTCGCCGAAGAAGCCGTTGATGGCCACGATGAACGGGAGGTTCGCCGACTCGAAGTAGTCGACGGCCGGGAAGGAGTCGGCGAGCCGCCGCGTGTCGACGAGCACGACGGCGCCGATCGCGCCCTGGATCAGATCGTCCCACATGAACCAGAACCGATGCTGACCTGGCGTCCCGAACAGGTACAGGACCAGGCCGGCGTCCAGGGTCACCCGGCCGAAGTCCATCGCGACCGTGGTGGTCGTCTTGTCCGGGGTGTGCGACAGGTCGTCCACCCCGTCGCTGACCGCCGTCATCACTGCCTCGGTGGTCAGCGGGGTGATCTCGGAAACCGATCCCACGAACGTGGTCTTGCCCGCCCCGAACCCGCCAGCCACGACGATCTTGACAGACGTCACCGCGGCGTCTGCGTCGACGCCGGGGACGGACTTAGAGCTTGCGAAGTCCACTCAGCACCCTTTCCAGGAGGTTCAGATCCGGTCGGCCGTGAGCATGGTCGGCCTGGTGGACCCGCACCAGTCCCTCCATGGCCATGTCCCCGATCAGGACGCGCGCGACGCCGAGCGGCATCCGCAGGACGGCGGAGATCTCCGCGACCGATCGCCAGTCCCGGCAGTAGCCGAGGATCGACTGGCATTCCGGGCTCAACACAGACAGATCGTGGGCCTCGTAGTGCGATGCGGACACCATGGCCTCGATCTGGAGATGGTAACTGGGCTTGGTCCGCCCCCCGGTCACCGCGTACGGCCGGACCAGAGTGCTCGCCTGCTCCTCGGAGCCGAAGGCCGGCGCCGCATCGGGCATGCTGACGTCCTCGGGCAGGTAGGTGCCCTCGGAGCCACCACGGCGGAGCGACCGGTGACTCTCCGGACCGGGTCCGGACATGCCGCCGTCCGCCATCCACTCATCATGGCGCGGAACCGACACCGTTCGCTCCCGTCGCTACCGGCCGGCGCCAGGCCAGCTCGGGGGGGCCGAACCACGCACGTCGGGTGTCAGGACGCTCCCCACCCGCTCGACCATCAGGGCCATCTCGTAGGCAACCAGGCCCATGTCGCAATCGGCGGACGCGAGCACCGCCAGGCTCGACCCGTCGCTGATCGCCATCACGATCAGCAGCCCGCGCTGCATCTCCACCACCGTCTGGGAGACGGCGCCGCCTTCGAACACCCGCGCCGCGCCCTGGGTCAGGCTGGTCAGACCCGAGGTCACGGCCGCGAGCTGGTCAACCCGGTCGGCCGGGAACCCCTGCGAGAAGGCCATCGGCAGCCCATCGGCCGACACGACGATGGCATGCGCGACCGACGGCACCCGCTCGACGAAGTTCGTGACCAGCCAGTTCAGATCCTGTGCCGGACGGGTTAGCGGACTCACCGGCGCTCCTTCCTGTCATGACGGGTGCTTGGCGCAGCAACGCCATCGGCCTCATGCGCGGGCAGCCGGCCTCCTGGCGTCCCGCCCGCACATCGCAGAACTAGCATGACTATGTCAACGCCCTCATGTCACCCATCACCCGGAACGTCCCTGATGGCATCGCCCTTCTCCGCCGCTCCGGCGGCCCGGCCTTCTCGCACCCCCCGCTGAAGGCTGGCGAACCGTTCCCGCGTGGCAGCCGGGGACCGCAGCGGGGCCGACGCGGCCGGCGCATCCGCCGCGGTTCCCGGGATGAGGTTCGCCCGCGGCACTCGCCTGGGCAGGCCGGCGGCCGTTGTCCCGCCCGACGACGGGGCGGCCGCCGCCTCGGCGGCACGCCAGCCCGCGTCGGCGGGTGACGACCAGCCTGCCGTGGCCTGAACCCCTACGCCGCCGCCCTGCCAGTCCATCGACGGCCTGCCACGGCGGAACCAGTCGGATTCGACAGCTTCGAAGATCGGCAGCCTGTTCTCGTCGCCGGCCGGGACGGCCGGGGGCACGATCACCTCACCGCCCGGGGTGCCGAAGGACGACGAGGGCGAACGGAACGCCCCGCCCAGGCGGACGCCGGCCACCGGCGCCCCGGCCACGGGAGCGGATGGCTGCTCCTGGCCCCAGACTGACGTCGCCGGGCGGCTCTCGCCTGTCCACGTGAGCGGGCGGGCCGGGGCGCCGCGCGGCCCGGCCTCCGGCTCTGGCACGGCGTCCGCCTGCGTGGCTCCCGCGCCGGGCCGACCGGGCCCGCGCCCGATCGCCGGCAGCGGGCCGGTGGTCCTGGCCCGGCCCGGATGGGGCCCGGCGCCCGGGATCCGGTGCGGGATGCCGGTGCCGTTGCCCTCGGTCGGCGACGCGGGGGTGAAACGCGGGGCCCTGGCGGCCGCGACCTCCTGCTCGGCCGAGGAGCGCAGCTTCTCCCCCGGCCACTCGCCGCCGGCCCTGGCGCCGAAGCGGGCGCTCGGCCGGGAGGGCGCGACCGGCTCCAGCGCCGCCCGCGCGACCTGCCCGGACAGGACGCTCGGCGACCCGGGCTTGACCCCGCTCTCGCGGACGATGACCTCGTCAGGCAGCCACACCAGCGCGGTCAGGCCCGCGCCGGCGGCCGGGCGGAGGCGGACCCGGATGCCATGCCGTGCCGCCAGCCGGGCGACCACGAACAGGCCCATCCGCCGGGACACGGCCACGTCCACCACTGGCGGGTTGTCCAGCCGCCAGTTCGCGTGGGCCATCTCCTCGGCGCTCATCCCGACTCCCTGGTCGGTGATGTCGAGCAGCACGCCGCCGCTGCTGAGCAGGTGGCCGGAGACGCTCACGGGCGTCTCCGCCGAGGAAAACGACGTCGCGTTCTCGGCGAGCTCGGCGAGCAGGTGGACGACATCGCTGACCGCGGGGCCGCGGACCAGGATCCCGGGCTGGACGTTGAGCGTCACCCGCTCGTACTGCTCGATCTCGGAGATCGCGGCCCGCAGCACGTCCACGAGCGGCACCGGCTGGTTCCACCGCCGCGACGACTCATGGCCGGCCAGGACCAGCAGGTTCTCCGAGTTGCGCCGCATCCGGGTGGCGAGGTGATCCATCTGGAACAGGCTGGCCAGCCGCTCCGGATCCTGCTCGCCCTGCTCCAGGTCGTCGATCAGGCGGATCTGGCGCTCGACGAGCGACTGGCTGCGGCGGGACAGGTTGACGAACATCGCGTTCACGTTGCCGCGCAGCGCCGCCTCGTTGGCCGCCAGCCTGATCGCCTCGCGGTGAACCTGGTCGAACGCCCGCGCGACCTCGCCGATCTCGTCGAAGGAGTCGACGTCGATCGGCTCGATGTCGGTCACGACGTCCGAGCCCTCGGCCTCGCTCATGCGGCGGACCGCCTCGGGCAGCCGCACGCCGGCCACGTCGAGGGCGCCCGCCCGCAGGCGGCGCAGCGGCCGGACCATCGACCGGCCGACGATCACCGTGAGGATCAGCGCGATCACCAGGATCAGCAGCACGGCGGCGCCGACGACCAGCGCCGCCCTGATCGCGTCGGCGCGCAGCACGCTTGCCCGGCCGATGATCTGCGACGCGAGCCGCTGCTCGACCGACGCCATCTGGATGTCGATCGGATTCGACATGTGCCCGTACCAGTCGGCCGGGCTGGTCGAGTCGCCGGCGAGCGAGCCCTGCTGCTTCTGCGCCAGCGAGATCGCCTGGAGCTCGTCCGAGCTCGCCAGGTAGGCGACCGGGCTCACGCTGGCGTCCCACAGCCGCTGCTGAGCCACGTTCGCGGAGATGTTGAACTGGCCGAGGTTGCTCTGCTGGGCCGACTGCGCGGCCTCCAGCGCGGTGAGCTGGCCGGGGCCGAACCCGCCCTGCAGCAGCGCGTCGACCAGGATCGCGCGCTGCTCGGAAGCCGCCTCCTGCATGGCGGCGACCAGGCCGAGCACCTGGACGGCCTGGGCGAGCGCCGGGTCGTTCGACTCCTGGGCGATCTGGCTGTTCAGCGCGAGGACGTCATCGATCAGCTGGGCGTAATCCTGCACGACCACGAGCACGGGGAGCCTGGTGCGGAGGGCGGCGTCCCGCAGGAACGGCAGCCGGGCCAGCGAGCTCAGCGCGGTCGCGGCGGCCTGCCGCGCCTGCGGCGAGTAGCCGCCGCCGATCTGGGCGGCGAGCGCGCGCACCCGCGCGGCGTCCTGGTTGGTCGTGGAGAACGCCTGGCCGATGACCGACAGCTGGAGCGCGGCCTGGCCCGGGTGCCCGGACAGCTCGGACTGCCGGCCGCCCAGCGGCATGCCGATGAAGACCGCGATCTGGTCGCGCTCGTCCTCCAGCGCCTGGGCGAGGTTGACGATGTCCCGGCCGAGGGTGGCCAGGGTCTGCACCCGCTGGTAGGCCAGCGCGTTGCGGGCCGATGAGGTGACGCTGATGGCGCCCAGGGCGATCGCGCTGGCGGTGGGGATGATGACGAGCAGCATCAGCCGCGAGCGCACCCGCCAGTTCCTCAGCCGCCGCCGCGAGTTGCGCCGCCGCTCCGCCGGAGCGGCGTCCTCGGTGGATCCGGCCTGGCCGGCCGGGACCCCGGCCGGCGGCTGCTGCGGCTGGCCCGTGGTCACGGGCTGAGATGCCGCGGGATCGCCGCCGGCGCGGCCGGGTGCCGCCTTGGTCCGTGTCCGCACAGTCCCCGCGCCTCTCAGCCGCCCGCCGCGGCGAACCCGCACGTCAGAGAGACCGGCGGTGGAAGCGACGACATGGGCGCACCCCTTCCAGTGAGGACTCCGCCAGCCCGGCCCGGCGGCGAGCCGGCGCGGGATGGCTGAGAGGCGAGCCGCTGGCGTCCCGCCGGGCCAGCGTCACGGCGTACACCAATCACCGGACGGCCGGCGATATGCACCCTCACGGCATCTCCCGACGGCAGTAGGGTACTGCCTAACATCACCCCTCGTCACCCGAACTGTCCGTATAATCATCGGAACTTGCCACCCGCTTCAGCCTGCCCGAAGGAGCCCCGGTGAGGTTTGCACGGGCCGGAGCCCGCCCACAGCTGCGGCCGGCACGCATCAGGCCAGGGAGCGCGCTGCTCCTGGCGGCCGCCACGGCCGCGTCGCTCGCCGCCGGCTGCCAGGGTCCCGGCCGGGGTGGCGGCGGGCCCCAGGTCCCGATCACCGTGGCGGCCATTCGCGGGGTGGACAACGCGCCGCTCTACTTCGGCGTGCGCAACGGCACGTTCGCCCGGGCCGGGCTGGATGTCACCATCCGCCAATTCGGCTCGGTGCCCCAGGAGCTGACCGCGCTCAGCAACGGCAGCGCGGACATCGCGGCCGGTGATTACGTCGACTTCTTCTACCAGGTCTCCAAGAGCAGCCATCCGTTCCTGCGGATCATCGCCGACGGCTACCACGCCGCGCCCGGGATGATCGAGGTGCTCACCTACCCGGGCTCGGGCATCACGTCGCCGCAGGGCCTGGTCCACCGCACGGTGGGAACGCCGCCCTCCCAGGGGATTCCGGTCGGCAGCGGCAGGCCATACAGCACCGAGACGCTCGCCGCCCAGTCCGTGCTCACCAATGACGGCGTCGACCCCACCCAGGTGAAGTGGCGGCCGATGCCGACCGCGGCGCTGATCGGCGCCCTCGCGGCGCACCGGGTCGCCGCGATCCTGGTGCCCGAGCCGTACATCTTCGAGGCCGAGACCAGCATCGGCGCCATCCCGGTGCTCGACGCGGCCAGCGGCGCGACCGCGAGCCTGCCGCTGTCCGGCTACTTCGCCACCGCGTCCTTCATCCGCCAGCACGCGCAGGCAGTGGCGGATTTCCAGGCGGCCCTTGAGCAGGCCCAGGCCGACGCCGCTCTCGCCACGCCAGTGCGCTCGGAGCTGGCGACCCAGCCGGGCATGACCCGGCAGGCCGCCGAGCTGATCACGCTCGGCGACTACCCGACCTCGCTGAACGTCGGCAGCATCGCCCGGGTGGCCAGCCTGATGTTCAACTTCGAGATGCTGACCCCCGCGATCAACGTGTCCAGCCTGGTCGTCCGCTGAGCTTGACTCTGTACCTGCGTTCTCCGGCCCGGTACCTGCGTTCTCAGGCCCGGCCAGCTCATCCGCCCGCGCGGTGAAGCGGCCGTGCAGCTCACGGCGGAACGCGGCCAGGCGGCCCAGCGTGGCACGCCGGACCTCAGCGCCGCCACCGCGCTCCGCGCCAGGCCCGACATCTCCCCGGCCCATGCCAGGCTGTACGCCACGGCCACGGCCTTGGCCTTCACGTTCTCGCTGCGAACCCGAAGATCATCATGCGGTGGCCGCGTCACGTCACGGCGACACACCGGACAAGACCGGCGATCTCAGAAAGCTGGACGCCAGAGGTTCAGCAACAAGCTGAGGCGGGAAGCACGCCCGCTCCCTCGCAGGGCACGGGCCCGCTCCTCGCGGGGTGCCCGCCCGCCATCGCAGGGCGCCGCGCCCCCTTTCCCCGGCAGCAGGGCCCCGTCAGGTTCCCCACACCGGCTTGGGGTAGAGCATCTTGACCGATCCCGGGAAGCCGACCGGCAGCACCTGCACGAAGTTGCCGTTCTGCCACTGGGAGACGAAGCCGGTGGCCAGGTTGTTCCGGCCGAGCGAGTCGAAGAGCACCGGTCCCTGGACCGTCTGCAACGGGGTCTTCAGGCCATGCAGGTACCTGATGATCGCGGCGTTGCTGGTGCCGTGCGTGGCCCGTTCCGCGTCCGCGGCGACCTCGCCCACCGAGAACGCCTCGGCCACGTCCGCGTTGACGTCCGCGTCGGTGCCGCCGTACTTGGCGATGTACTCCTCGACCATGGCGGTGCTCAGCGCGTTCGCGTAGCTGCCGTACCAGCCGGTCGGCACCATCATCCCGTTGGCGTTCGCCTTGCCGACCGGGTTGAGGAACGCCTGCCCCTGGTCGGGCCCGGAGGCGGCGATGAACAGCTTGGGCGTGTAGTGCTGCTGCTCGAACACCTGCATGAAGGTGGCGACGGTCGGCACGTCGGTGGAGCCGAGCACCACGATCTGCGCGCCCGAGGCCGCGACCGCCTCGGCCGGCTTCTTGTAGGCGGACTGCTTCTCCGGGAAGACCCGGTAGTACACGGTCCTGATGCCGAGCTGGGACAGCGCCCGCTTGGCCTCCTGGACGGCCGGGGTCGCGAACGGGTCGTCGGCGCTCGGGTACGCGGCGGTCTTCGGCCGTGCGCTCGGCGGCAGTGAGGCCAGCCAGTTCACCAGCGGCTTCATGTAGTCGATGACCGGCAGGCTCGGGTCGAACACATTGTGGTGCTTCTCGTTCGACGGCGCCGTGAACACCGTCTCCGCGCCGCCCGCGCCCTCGATCATCGCGTAGCCGTACTTGGCGGCCTCGGGCGCCGCCTGCGCGGTCAGCAGGGAGGAGAACGGGCCGAACGTCAGGGCGACATGGTCGACGGTGATCAGCCGCTGGTAGTCGGTGACGACCTTGGTCGGCGAGCTGTTGTCGTTGAGGATGATCAGCTTGACCGGCCTGCCGAGCAGCCCGCCGTGCGCGTTCACGTCGCTCTGCCAGAGCCGGTACCCCTGCTCGAACGCCACCCCGTCGGCCTGGAACATGCCGGTCAGCGGCAGCGATATCCCGATCACGATCGGCTGGGCGCCGGATGCGGCTGATCCGCCGGCGACGCCGCCGGTTCCGCAGCCCGCGAGCGGGAGAGCGGCGGCGATGGCCGTGGCTGCCAGGAGTGATGCGCGGCGCCGAGGTCTCATTGGCCAGATCATCCTTCCCCTCCACGCGGTGGCGTTCCCAGCCGGCCGCCCGCCCGCGGCGCCGCCCGGACGCCGAGCGCCTGCGGGGAAGGGCACGCAGAGCCTGCCGCGCGGCCATCGGCCTGGCGCCCGCCGGGTGAGCGGGTCACGCCGCCGGCCGCCGCATGCCGCGCTGGGCTTGCCATGCCGTCTGGCGCACGCGACGCGCGCCGCCGCGCGGTCGCTCGGTGGGGCTACCATACTGCACCTTTGCGCAGATAAGCCCGCCCAACGGCGAAAGCGGGGCTATCTCGCCAGGCCGAGCTCGCGTGCGATGATGAGCCGCTGGACCTCCGAGGTCCCCTCGCCGATCTCCAGCACCTTCGCATCGCGGTAGAAGCGCGCGACGGGGAACTCGTTCATGTACCCGTAGCCGCCGAAGACCTGCGTGGCGTCGCGCGCGTTCGCCATCGCCGCGTCCGACGCGGTCAGCTTGGCGATCGCCGCGGCCTTCTTGACCGGCTCTCCAGCCACCAGCCGGGCGGCCGCGTCCCACCACGCCAGCCGGGCGGTGGTCGCCCGGGCCTCCATGTCAGCGATCTTGAACTGGATCGCCTGGTAGTGGCCGATCGCGTGGCCGAACGCGGTCCGCTCCCCCGCGTACCGCACGCTCTCATCCACGCAGCCCTGGGCCAGCCCGGCCGCCAGCGCCGCGATCGCGATCCTGCCCTCGTCCAGGATGCGCAGGAACTGCGCGTAGCCGCGGCCCCGCTCACCGAGCAGGTTGCCGTGCGGCACCCGGCACCCGGAGAACGACAGCTCCCTGGTGTCCGAGGCGCGCCAGCCGATCTTGGAGTATTCCCGTCCCACGGC
This sequence comes from Actinomycetota bacterium, assembly GCA_021324595.1. Classification (GTDB taxonomy): domain Bacteria; phylum Actinomycetota; class Actinomycetes; order Streptosporangiales; family Streptosporangiaceae; genus Chersky-822. Next base: position 12,109 of record JAJPIV010000104.1, read on the forward strand.
CAGTCCCGGCGTGCCCGCCGGCACCATGATCGAGGAGATCTCGGGCCGGCCGTGCGGTCCCGCCCGGCCGGTGATCGCCAGCACCGTGATCACCGAGGTGATCGAGGTGCCGGAGTTGGTGATGAACGACTTGCTCCCGTCGATCACCCAGTCCCCGCCGTCCAGCCGCGCGGTGGTGCGCATGCCGCCGGGGATGTCCGAGCCGCCCCCAGGCTCGGTGAGGCCGAACGCGGCCAGCCGTTCCCCGGCCAGCAGCGGCGGCAGCCACGCGGCGCGCTGCTCGGGCGTCCCGAACAGGAAGATGGGCATCGCCCCGAGGGCCACCGCGGCCTCCAGCGTGATCGCCACCGAGGAGTCCACCCGGCCGAGCTCGTGCAGCGCCAGGCAGAACGCGAAGTAATCGCCGCCCATGCCGCCGTGCTCCTCGGGGAACGGCAGCCCGAACAGCCCGAGCTTGCCCATCTTCGCCACGATCTCGTACGGGAACTCGCCCCGCTCGTAGTAGCCGCCGATCACCGGGGCGACCGCGTCCGTGGCGAACTCCCGGACCGTCCGTCGGAGAGCCTCATGCTCGTCATTGAGTCTGAAGCCGATCACGGTGCGATGCTACCGGCCCGTCACCGGGCCGGCGCTAGGCTGAGGGCATGGTGACCTGTCCGGCCTGCGCCGCCCACGTCGGCCCCAACGACCTGATCTGCTTCACCTGCGGGGCCAACCTGCCGATGTCGGATGTCGCCGACGATGAGCCGCTTCCCGTGACCGTCGCGCAGAAGGCCATCTCGGCCGACAGGGCGCGCACGATCTCCTCCGCCGTGCTGCGGATCAGCTTCCCGGCCGGGGACGTGGAGGTCCCGGCCGGCACGTCCGTGCTGCTCGGCCGCGATCCTGCCGAGTCGCTCGTCGCCGCCGCGTTCGAGGGGTGCGAGAACGTCTCGCGGCGCCACGCGACGGTCACGGTCGACGACCACGGCCACGCCACGATCCGGGACGAGCACTCGACGAACGGCACGTTCGTCAACGGCGACCGGCTGCTGCCCGGCATCGAGGTCCGGCTGGTGGACGGCGACACCGTGCGGCTGGCCGCCGACGTGACCGGGCGGGTCGCGATCCCGCACGCCGAGCCCGATCCGGCGGCGCTGGCCTAGCGGACCCAGGGCACGATCATGCCGGCGGCTGCTCCGCCCGGCGCGCGAACCAGGGCAGGCCCGCCTCGCCTGCCAGGAACCACGGCCGGTACGGGCCGTCCGGTGGCGGGGTCCCGGCCAGCCCGGCCCGCTCGCCCGCCGGTTGCCATCCCCAGCCGGGCGAGTCACGCCCCGGCCCCGTCGGCGCGCCAGGACCGCCCAGCGGCCAGCCCCGGCCGGCTGCCCCGGACGCAGCCGTCCAGTCCCCGGCGTGCCAGTCCCCGGCGTGCCAGTCCCCGGCGTCCCCGTGCCCGGCGTGCCAGTCCCCGGCGTCCCCGTGCCCGGCGTCCCCGCCCATCGCATCCGTGCCCGCGGCCATCGGGCCCGCGGCCTCCGCCGCCCGGCCGCGGGAGCGCACCCGGTCCGGCGCCGACGGATGGTTGGCGCCGAGGCCCTCCAGCCGCCGCCGCAGCTCGCCGAGGAGCTCATCGGGCTCCCGGGCGCGCCCATCCGGCACCCACGCCCGCCGGTCCGGCCCCCACGCCCGCCGGTCCGGCGGGCCGACCTCGCCCATGTCCGCATCGCCTGGCCGGGCCCGCCGCGCGGGCGGGCACGGCCCGTCCATCGCCCGCATGGTCAGATTCTGCCCGCTGGCGCGGGTGCGCGGGAGCCGTCCCCGCACGGCGCGCGGACCCGCCGCGCGCGGGCCGACGTCGCGCTCCCGAGCGCGGGGCGCCCGGCAACGTCGCCTCGCCAGCTCTTTGTCCGGATGCGTGATCATGGCATGATGCGCGCAGGTCTCAGTGACGACAGGGGAGGACGCAGTGACCCATGCCGGACTCAGACGGAACGCCATCGGCCTGCGCGAGGTCCTGTTCCAGAGCATCACCGACATGGCACCCGGCGCCGCGATCGCGGCGTCGATCCCGGCGGGAGTCGCCTTCGCCGGCGGTTCCCTGCCGCTGGCCGTCGTGTTCGCCCTGATCGCCTGCCTGTTCTCGGCGTGGAGCATCGGCGAGCTCGCGCGCGAGCTGCCCGCCGCCGGATCGATGGCCACGTACGCGGCGCGCGGCATCCATCCCGCGGCCGGCTTCCTCGTCGCCTGGGGATACGTCCTGGTGGGCTGGCTGATCCCGCCGCTCGTGCTCACCCAGCTCGGGTTCACGGTGGCCACCACCTTGCACGATGAGATCTCGGGCTACCCGGCGAACCTGTGGTGGCCATGGGCCGTCCTCGGAGCGCTGATCGTGTTCGCCGTCGGCTACGCCGGCATCCAGACCTCGGCGAGGTTCGGCACGATCCTCGGGATCTTCGAGATCGCGGTCTTCGTGGTCATGGGCTTCCTGCTCATCGTCCACGCCGGGAGCCGCAACACGCTCTCGGTGTTCACGACCCGCTACACGCCGCCGGGATTCCGCGGCCTGTCCGGCGTGATCGCCGGATCGGTGTTCACCATCCTGGCCTTCGGCGGCTTCGAGAGCGCGGGCCCGCTCGCCGAGGAGGCCCGCAACCCGCGGCGCACGGTGCGGCTCGCCATCCTGCTCGCGACCCTGTCGATCGGGGCGCTGTACGTCTTCACGACGTACGCCGCGGACGTCGCGTTCGGCCCGGCCGGATTCACCGGCTTCACCACCGGTACCGGCAACGCCTCGTGGGAGGGCCTGGCCAGGGCGTTCTACGGCCTGTTCTGGATCCTGGTCTTCCTCGCCATCGTGAACTCCACGATCGCCAACTCCAACGCCGGCGTGAACGTGTCCAGCCGGACCGCGTTCGCCATGGGCCGGATCCGCGCGTTCCCGCCCTTCCTCGGCGTGGTCAGCGCCAGGCACCGCTCGCCGGTCAACGCGATCATCCTGGCCACGGTGATCACGCTCGGCGTCACCCTGGGCCTGGGCGCCGGCTACGGCCCCGGCACGTCGTTCGCGATGATCGGCACCGCGCTGGTGATCGTGCTCGTGGCGGTCTACATACTCATGAACGTGGCCTGCATCGGGTTCTTCGCCCGGAGCCGGGCCCACCGATTCAGCCCGGTGTCGCACCTGCTGGTCCCGGTGCTCGGCATAGCCGCGTTCATTCCCGCCTGGTGCAGCGGCGCGGGGATCAAGATCCCCGGGGCGAGCTTCATCTCGCCGCTGACCCCCCCGCTGAGCTACATGGGCCCGGCGGTCGGCGCGTGGATGGTCCTCGGCGTCATCTACCTTGCCTACCTGTACCTGAGGGACCCGCGGCGGGTCACGCAGGTGGGCCTGGTGCACCTGGACGCTCCGGCCGACGCGTCCACCCGTAAGGTGACGACATGAGCGACCTTGAGGTGATCAGCTTCCGGCCGGAGCCCGGCCAGTACGCCTGGACGTTCGGCGGCGTCGCGCCGGTCGCCCGGGTGCGCGCCCCCGCCGTGCTGGAGGTCTACACCGAGGATGCCTTCGCCGGGCGGGTGCGCAGCGAGAATGACCTGGTCTCACAGGTCTGCCAGTTCCCGTTCGTGAACCCCCAGACCGGCCCGTTCTACATCGAGGGCGCCGAGCCCGGTGACACCGTCGCCGTGCACTTCGTCTCGATCACCCCGGCCAGGGACTGGGGCGCCTCGACCACGATCCCGCTGTTCGGGGCGCTGACCGGGACCCACGCCACCGCGCTCCTGAACGACCCGCTGCCGGAGCTGGTGTGGATGTACCAGCTCGACCGGTCCGCGAACACGTGCCGGTTCACGGCGCGCCACGGCGAGTTCACCGTGGACCTGCCGATGAACCCGATGCACGGGACCGTCGGCGTCGCGCCGGCCAACCTCGAGGCGCGCAGCGCGCTGGTGCCCGACGCGTTCGGCGGGAACATGGACACCCCCGAGATGCGCGCGGGCACCACCTGCTACCTGGGGGTGAACGTCGAAGGCGCGCTGCTGTCGCTGGGAGACGGCCACGCCCGGCAGGGCGAGGGCGAGACCTGCGGGGTGGCGGTGGAGACCGCGATGAACACGGTCATGGTGGTGGACCTGATCAAGGGTGTCCCCTGCCCGTGGCCGCGGCTGGAGACCGACGAGCACATCATGACCGCGGGCTCGGCCAGGCCCCTGGAGGACGCGTTCCGCATCGCCCAGACCGAGCTGGTGCTCTGGCTGGCCGGGCAGTACGGACTGCACCCGATGGACGCCTACCAGCTCGTCAGCCAGGCCGTCGAGGCCCCGCTGGCGAACGTCGTCGATGTGAACTACACCTCCGTCGCCAGGCTGCCCAAGCGGTACCTGCCGGCGGGCGAGCTGATGGGAGGGGCGCACGCCAGGCTCCGCGAGCTCGGCCGCCAGCACTCGGGCGGCTGACCAGGCCCTGGCGCGGGCAGCCCGAGGAAGCGCAGCACGTCCGCCCCGTCCGCCCGCAGCGCGCCGGCGAACGGCGGAGCACGCCGCCTGCTCCCGGCCGACGACCGGCCCTCGCGCCACGCGCCGCTCGGCCGTGGCCCGGCCGAGCAGGTGGACCATGCAGCGCCGCGCGACCACGCCTGCCTGCTCATCCGTCACCGGCCCGTCGTCGCCCGGCCACCGGCAACCTCACCCGGGCGGGCCACCCGGCCTCGGCTGCGCCGCCAGATCCACGTGATCGGGCAGTGCCGCCGGGCTTCCGGTTCGAGCCGCTGCCGTCGTCCGCGTCCCAGGTGACGATCAGCAGGCTGTCGTGGGTCATCGCCCAGCGCGCGTACCCGCGAAGGTGCGTGCGCAGCCACGCGTCGCCCGCCGCGACCGGGCAGTCGTGCATGTCGTGGCACAGGTTGGGGATCACGAGCGACACGGTCGGCGGCGATGCGAAGCTCCCCGCCGGGAAGCGGCGCAGCGGCAGGCTCACCGAGCGCGGCAGCGCGGCGAAGTCGTCAGGCGGCGCTCCGGTGCCGGGCCGGCCTCACGCCTATGCCGCGCATTCCCGGCACACCGGCCCGCCGCTCTCGGTCCGGGCAAGCTGGCTCCTGTGGTGCACGAGGAAGCAGCGCGAACAGGTGAACTCGTCCGCCTGCCTCGGGATCACCCGGAACGACAACTCCTCGTTGGACAAGTCCGCCCCGGGCAACTCAAGCGACTCCGCAACATCGTCAGGGTCGATGTCGATCGTCGTCGCCGACTTGTCCAGCCGGCGGGCCTGCAACTCCTGAAGGCTGTCCTCGGTGAGCTCCTCGTCGGTCTTCCGCGGGCTGTCGTAGTCAGTGGCCATCGCTGGCACCTCTTCCATCGTTAGAAGTCGTCGCGCGAGTGCAACGCTCTGGCGGCCCCGGTTGTGCCCGATTCCGGCGGGGAATTCTGTCACGTTCCCCTGGCGAGGCGCTTCTAACCTGGCCCGGCCGGTGGTCGTGTCGCGCGCGCTCACGCCCGGATCACCAGTAACCGCCACATCGGGCACGCGGGCCGCGCCGGCGCCCCGGGGAAGTCAGGCGTCGCGCTCGGGGTCGAGGCCGGCCAGGAGGTCGTGCAGCTCGCGGAAGAGCCCGGGCCCGGCGCCGAGCGTCATCGACGGCCCCGGCGGCCGCCCGGCCAGGCCGGCGACCACGGCCCCGGCCTCGCGGGCGATCAGGCTGCCCGCGGCGATGTCCCAGTACTGCACGCCGCGCTCGTAGTAGCCGTCCACGTTCCCGGCGGCCAGCGCGCACAGGTCCACCGAGCAGGCGCCATTCCGCCTGATGTCCCTGACCCTCGGCAGCACGGCGCTGACCACCTGGCCCTGCACCCTGCGCCGGCCGGGGTCGTAGCCGAACCCGGTGGCGATCAGCGCGCGCGCCAGCGGCACGTTCCGGTTGCAGGCCAGCGGCGCGCGCACGGCCGGCAGCCCGTCGGCCCCGGCCGCGGCGGACAGGCTGGCCCGCCACGCCCCGCCGCCCCGCACGGCCCCGTAGATCGCGTCGCGCCGGGGCGCGCAGACCACGCCGGCCACGACCTGCCCGGACACCTCGGCGGCGATGCTCACCGCCCAGTCGGGCAGGCCGTACAGGTAGTTGACCGTGCCGTCGAGCGGGTCGACGATCCAGCGCACTGCCGCGGCCGGGCCGGTCTGGCCGCCCTCCTCGCCGAGGATCGCGTCATGCGGGCGCTGCGCGAGCAGCCGCTCCCTGATCAGGCGCTCGGACGCCCGGTCCATCTCGGTGACCACGTCGGTCGGGCTGGTCTTGGTGCCCACGACGGCCGGGCGGCCGTGAGCGGCATCCAGCAGGCCGGCGGCCTCGCGCGCCACCGCGCAGGCGAGCGCCAGCAGCGCGCCCGGATCGGGCGCCATGGTCACTGCCCGGCCAGCGCCCGGCCCGCCGAGCGGTCCGGGCCGGCGCCGCAGCATCCCGCACGGCACATCGCGGTGGCGACGGGGCCGAGCGCGTCAAGGACCGTGCCCGGGTCCGCCGAGGCAAGCCCGCCGACCAGTGAGGTGATCATGGACACGAAGCCGGGGTCGCTGCCCGGGGTCCGCGCCCTGACCAGCTCAAGCCGCAGGTCCCGGGCCACCTGCGCGGCCTGCACGTCGAGGTCGAAGACCACCTCCATGTGGTCGCTGACGAAGCCGATCGGCACGAGCGCCACTGCCCGCCCGCCGGCCTGCGCGATCTCGGCGAGGCAGTCGCTCACGTCCGGCTCGAGCCAGCGCGCCGAGGGCGGGCCGCTGCGGCTCTGATAGGCCAGCCGCCAGCGGGACCGCCCCAGGGCCGCGGCCACCTCCGCGGCCACCTCGGCGAGCTGCGCCGGGTACGCCCCGCCGGCCGGGCCGCTGGCCGCCGCCATCGACTCGGGGATGCTGTGCGCGGTGAAGACCAGCTCCGCGTCGTCGCGCAGGTGCGCCGGCAGCCGCCCGATCGCCTCCCTCGCAGCCCTGGCAAAGCAGCCGGTGAACCCCGGATGACGGTAGTACGGCGGGATCTTGGTGATCCGCGGCGCGCGGCCGCCGGCGGCCGCCCGCGCCCGGTCGATGTCATCGAGGTACTGCCGGCAGCTCGAGTACGAGCTGTACGCCGAGGTCGCGAATGCGATCGCGTGCCGGACGCCGTCGGCGGCCATCGCGGCGAGCGTGTCGGCCAGCATGGGGTTCCAGTTCCGGTTTCCCCAGTAGACCGGCAGATCGATGCCCGCGGCCGCGAAGTCCTTCTCGATGGCGCCGATCAGGTCCCGGCACAGGGCGTTGATCGGGCTGACTCCGCCGAACCGGTGGTAGTGCTCGGCCACCTCGGCCAGCCGCTCCTGCGGCACGTCCCGGCCCGCGGTCACGTTTCGCAGGAACGGCATGACATCCCCTGGTCCCTCCGGGCCGCCGAAGGACACGAGGAGGAACGCGTCGTACTCCGCCATGCCGCCATCCAATCAGGACTCCGGAGGCGGACCGGGCCGGGAGGGGCGGATAGCCCCGGCGGCCTCAGCGGTACTCGGCCGCGTACCTGGCGGCCAGGGCCAGCACCTGGCTGACGTACCAGGTGGCGTGGTTGTACGCGAAGATCGCCTGGCGCAGCCCCGCCAGCGTGCCGCTGGCCGCGCCGTCCGCGCAGAGCATGCGCGCGGCCGAGGGCACCGCGTCGAGCGGGTTCATGATGTCCGGCGGGCCGGACGGCCCGAAGCCGTCGATGCCCCAGGCCGCCCAGGTGGCGGGCAGGAACTGCATCGGGCCGAGCGCGCCCGCCGGGGACGGGCCCATGTTCTGCCCGTCGCCGCTTTCGATCTGCCCGATCGCGGCCAGCACCGTCCAGGAAAGGGCGGGGCAGTAGCGTGCCGCCGAGGCGCGGAACAGCTGCAGGTAGCCGGTGATCGGGCCGGGGCGGGCAGGTGCCGCGGGCAGCCGCGGGCGGCGGAGCACCACGATGCCGGCGCGCCGGCCAAGGACGGCCCGCACCCGGGCGAGCAGCGCAGTGATGGCCGGGCCCGGCGCGCTGATCAGCACCGCGACCCGGGGGACCAGGCCGAGCCGGCGCGACATCGCCTGGTCGACGACCAGGTCGATTCCCGCGATGCCAAAGGCCGCCGACCCTGCGTAGGCGGCGCGCAGCACCGCTCCCCCGGCCAGGCGGTAGCTCGACCCTGGGCGCAGCCCCAGCCGGAGGGCGGCGGCGCGCGAGGCGACCAGGCGTCCCGAGGCCAGCGCGGTCCACAGGCGCTGATCCGAGGCCACGGGGAGCGGCACCCACGACCGGAACCGGCCCGGGCTGACGCCGACCACGCTCGCCTGCCGGCCTGCCACCCGGACCCGCGCGCCGTCGATCGCCAGCACCGCCCGCACCCCGGTGATCGCCCGGAGGCGGCCCACCTGCTCCGCCGAGATCCCGGTGGGCACCACGACCAGCAGGTCCGGCAGGATGATGCCGCGCAGCTGGGCGGCACCGCCGGCCGCGGGCGCGCCTTGCTGCCGCCCGCCGTCTCGCCACGGGACCGGCCCGGGCACGGTCAGCGCGCCGGGGGCCGCACCGCTCGCCCCGAGCACGGCCAGCGTCACGACGGCCGCGAGGCTCGCCGCCGCCCGCGGCGGCGCCCCCAGCCGCCGCCGGGCGGCCCGTCCCGGCAAGGTGTCCATGGCGCACCCAGGCTAACCCGGCATTCCCGGGATGGCACAAGGGCAGCGCCAGCCGGGCAACGGGGCGGGCCGCGGACCGCCAGGCGCGGCACGGCGTGCCCCGGGGACGAATCGCCTTGGCTGCCCAGATACGGTCTGCTGGGGAGGTTCCGGGCAATGTCGCAGGTGGGCGAGCGGCGGCGCGGCCGGGAGGGGCAGGCCGGCGGCCGGAGCCGCTACCTTGACATCCTGCGTCTGCCCGGCGCGCTCGCGTTCTCCGGCTCGGCGTTCGTCGGCCGGATGTCGATGTCCATGTACGGGCTCGGCACGGTGCTCCTCATCGTCGCGGTCACCGGCCGCTACGGCCCGGCGGGCACCGTCGCCGCCACCGGGTCGCTGGGCTACGCGCTGAGCGCCCCGGTCGTCGCCGCGCTGAGCGACCGGTTCGGCCAGCGCCCGGTCCTGCTGCGGCAGGCAGCGGTCTTCGCGGCCAGCGCCACGGCGTTCATCGCGAGCGCACAGCTGCGCGCCCCGCTGTGGCTCCTGCTGGCCACCGGCACGCTGGCCGGGGCATCCATGCCCTCCCTCGGCGGCATGGTGCGCAGCCGATGGAGCGCGCTGCTCAGCGGCGAGCCGCGCCGCCTGCAGACGGCGTTCGCGCTGGAGTCCGTGAACGACGAGCTGATCTTCGTCGTCGGCCCCGCGGTGGTGACCCTGCTGGCCACGCAGTGGCTGCCCGCCTCGGGGGTCGCGGTCGCGAGCATGCTCGCCGCCGCCGGGACCCTGCTGTTCGCGCTTCAGCGGCGGACCGAGCCGGGCCCGCGGCGGGCGCGAGGGGGCCGGGACGGCGACGTCCCCCGCGCCGGCCTGCCGTCACGGCGTGCCCGGCGGCGGATGCCCGGGCGGCCGAGCCTGCCCGCGGCCGGCCTGACCGTCCTCGCCCCGGTCTTCCTCGTGCTCGGCGCCATGTTCTCCGCCATCGACCTGAGCACGGTCGCCTTCGCGAGCCAGCTGGGCCACCGGCCGGTCGCCGGCCTCGTCCTGGGCAGCTACGCGGTCGGCAGCGCGGCCGGGGGGCTGTGGTACGGGAGCAGGCACTGGCGGGCGCCGCTCGGCAGGCGGCTGGTGATCACGATGGCCCTGACGGCGGCGGGCGTCTGCACCTTCTGGTCGATGCCCGGCCTGCTGGCGCTCGCCGCCGTCGGCTGCGTCACCAGCATGTCCGTCGCGCCGACGCTGATCGCCGGCTACGCGATCCTGGAGCGCCAGGCGCCGGCGCGCCGGCGGACCGAGGCCATGTCCTGGCTCAGCTCCACGGTCTCGGTCGGCGTGGCACTCGGCTCTGCCGTCGCCGGCCGGCTGATCGACCTGGGCGGGGCGCGCCTGGGCTTCGGGTGCGCCGCGGCGTTCGGCGTGGCCTCCGCCCTCGTGTGCCTGGCGGGCCGGTCCCGCCTGGCCACCCCGCCGGGCACGCCCGGCGCGCCGATCGGCCCTGGCTGACCGAGCGCCGCCTTCCCGAGGTGAGCATGGTCGTGTTGCCAGCGCCCGGGCCGGGCCGGCCGGGCCGCGAGGGCCGGGCAGCGGCCGGCCAGCCGCCGGTAATGGCGGCCCGCCCGCCGCGCCGCCCGGCACGGTCACGGCAGGCTGGCCACCACCTCGAGCGCGCGGCGCGCGGCGGTGACGTCGTGAACGCGGAAGACCCGGGCGCCCAGCAGCGCCGAGATCGCCAGGGCCGCCACCGTACCCTCGGCCCGCTCGCTCGTGGGCAGGCCGAGCGTCTCGCCGACGAAGTCCTTGTGGGAGACGGCGACCAGGACCGGCCACCCGGTGGCGCTCATCTCGCCGAGCCTGCGGGTGATCTCCAGCGAGTGCCAGGTCGTCTTGCCGAAGTCGTGCGCGGGGTCGATCAGGATCGACTCGCGCGGCACCCCGGCGGCCACCGCCCGCGCTGCCAGGCCGGTGACGGCCTCGGTGGCCTGCCGCACCACGTCCTGGTAGGCGGGCCGGAACGGGCCGGTGCGGGGCGCCATCGGCCCAGCGTGCGCGCAGACCAGGCCCAGGCCGTGCGCGGCCGCCACCTCGGCCAGGCCGGGATCGGCACCGCCCCAGGTGTCGTTGATCAGGTCCGCGCCCGCCCGGGCCACCGCCTCGCCGACCTCGGCGCGCCAGGTGTCCACGCTGATCACCACCTCGTCGTCGCGGGCGCGGAGCGCGGCGACCAGGCCGGCCACCCGGTCGATCTCCTCCGCCGGGCTGACCTCGGGACCTGGCCCCGCCTTGACCCCGCCGACGTCGATGATCTGGGCGCCGGCCGCCCTGGCGCGCTCGGCCGCCGCGAGGGCGGCATCGAAGCCGAAGGTCGCCCCGGCGTCGAAGAACGAGTCCGGGGTCCGGTTGACCACCGCCATGATCGCGAACGACCCCGGAGGCCACCGCTGGCCGCGCAGCCGCAGCGCCGTGCCGTCCGGGCTCACCCGCCCACGATAGCCCGGCTCGCCGGCCGGGTGGCCGTGAGCGCGGCCGGCTGCGGGGAACAATCGCCATGTGCGATTCCTTCACGAGCCGGTGCATGACCTGACCTACGGCGACGTGTTCCTGGTGCCGAACAGGTCGGCGGTCAGCTCACGCACCGAGGTGGACCTGACCTGCCCGGACGGCAGCGGGGCCACGATCCCGATCATGGTCGCGAACATGACCGCGGTGGCCGGCCGGCGCATGGCCGAGACGGTGGCGCGCCGGGGCGGCATCGTCGTGCTGCCCCAGGACATCCCCGTCGACGTGGTGGCCGAGGTGATCTCCTGGGTCAAGCGGCGGCACCTGGTTTACGACACGCCGCTGACCCTCGGGCCCGAGGCCACCACCGGGCACGCGCTGAGCCTCCTGCCCAAGCGGGCGCACGGCGGCATCGTGGTGACCGAGGATGACCGCCCGGTCGGCGTGGTCACCGAGGCGGACTGCACCGGGGTGGACCGGTTCACCCAGCTGCGCCAGGTCATGTCCCGTGACCCGCTGACCCTTCCGGCCGGGGTGGACCCGGAGCGGGCGTTCTCGCTGCTGCAGGCGGGCCGCCACAGGCTCGCGCCCGTGGTCGACCAGGCCGGCCGGTGCGTGGGCATCTTGACCAGGACCGGCGCGCTGCGGGCCACGCTCTACCGCCCGGCGACCGACCGGCACGGGCGGCTGCGGGTCGGCACCGCGGTCGGGATCAGCGGGGACACCGCCGCCCGCGCGAAGCTGCTGCTGGACGCCGGGTCGGACCTGCTGGTCGTGGACACCGCGCACGGCCACCAGGAGCGGATGCTGTCGGCGCTGCGCGAGGTGCGCTCGCTCGGCCCGGCGGTGCCGGTCGTGGCGGGCAACGTGGTCACGGCGGCGGGCACGGCGGACCTGATCGAGGCCGGGGCCGACATCGTCAAGGTCGGCGTCGGCCCGGGCGCGATGTGCACCACCCGGATGCGCACGGGGGTGGGCCGGCCGCAGTTCAGCGCCGTGGCCGAGTGCGCCGCGCAGGCCCGCTCGCTCGGTCGCCACGTGTGGGCGGACGGGGGGATCCGGCACCCGAGGGACGTGGCGCTCGCGCTGGCCGCCGGCGCCTCGGCCGTCATGATCGGATCCTGGTTCGCCGGGACCTGCGAGTCGCCCGGCGACGTGTTCCGGGACGCGGCGGGCCGGCTCTACAAGGAGAGCTTCGGCATGGCGTCGGCCCGGGCGGTCCGGCTGCGAAGCGCCGCCGACTCGCCATTCGAGCGGGCCCGCAAGGAGCTGTTCGACGAGGGGATCTCCAGCTCGCGGATGTACCTGGACCCGCTGCGGCCAGGCGTGGAGGACCTGATCGACGTCATCGTCGCGGGCCTGCGCAGCGCCTGCGCCTACGTCGGCGCCCGCGACCTGGCGAGCCTGCACGAGCTCGCGGTCATCGGGACGCAGAGCCCGGCAGGCTACACCGAGGGGCTCCCGCTTCCCGAGGGCTGGTGACCCGGCGCCGGACCGCCGGCGCGCCGGGTTGCCCGGCCCGGTCCGCGCTGCGATGCTGGGCGATGCGGCCGGGCCGGCGCCTCAGGCCCCCGGCCGCCCGCTGAGCCGCCCCGGCGTCCGCTCGCGCGCGCCATGCCGCCGTCGTGGAGGGTCATGTACGGACAGCGCTGCCCCCGCCGCGCGCCCGCGGCCCGGCGAGCCCGCGGCGCCGCCGCGGGAGCCGCCTGCCTGGCCGCCACGGCCCTGCTCGCGGCGCCCTCGCTCGCCGCCGCCCCGGCGGCCGGGCAGGCCGCGGTCCTCGCGGGCGCGGTCGGCCGCGGCGGGCCCGCCGGCCAGCCGCGGGGGATCGCGGCGGCCGCTGCCGCGATCGCGGACGAGCGGACCGGCCGGCGCCTGTGGGCGCGCCACCCGGACCGCACCCTGCCGGTCGCCAGCCTCACCAAGGTCATGACCGCCTACGTCGTGCTCACGCGCGGGCGCATCGGCAGGTACGTCACCATCACCCGCGCCGACGTCCGCTACGTCGGCTGCTGCATCGCGAGCGCCGGGCTGCGCGCGGGGGACGTCCTCACGGCCCGGCAGCTTCTCTACGCGATGCTGCTGCCCTCCGGCGCCGACGCGGCCCGGGCGCTCGCGGAGGCCTACGGCCCGGGAATCGCGGCATTCGTCGCGAGGATGAACGCCGCGGCCCGCCGGCTGCACCTGACCGGCACCCGCTTCACGAATTTCGACGGGGTGCCCGCCAGCGACGAGTCGACGCCGGCCAGCCTGCTCCGGCTGGGCGAGGCCGCGATGCGCCTGCCGTTCTTCCGCGCGGTGGTCCGCGCCCGGTGGCACCGGCTGCGGGCCGGGCGGCTGCACCACGCCTACCTCTGGCGGAACCGGAACCTCCTGCTCGGGCGCTACCCGGGCGCGATCGGCATCAAGACCGGCTGGACCCCGGCGGCCGGGGAATGCCTGCTCTTCGCGGCCGTGCGGGGGCACCGGGAGCTGATCGGGGTGGTCCTCGACAGCGCGCCGACCGACTCGGGCGAGACCTTCGTCGCGGCGGCCCGCCTGCTCGACTGGGCGTTCGGGGCCCGCCAGCCCGCCGCCCGGCCGGCGATGCCAGCGCACGGCCCGCTGGACTGACCCCGGCCGCCTGGCTGACCCCGGCCGCCTGGCTGACCCCGGCGCCGGGCGGCGCGCCGCCCGGGGCGGGCCTGAGGCCCGCGGCCCCTGGCCTACCCTCGGTGGCATGACAGCGCAATTTGCCGCCCGGGCACCGGGCGCGGGCGCGAGCGTGCTGGTCGTCGAGGACGACCCGGGCATCGCCACGCAGCTCGTGCGCGGCCTGACCCGGGGGGGCTACCAGGTGGACCACGTCACCACCGGCGCGGAGGCCCTCGCCCGCGGCGTGCCCGACGTGGTGCTGCTCGACCTCGAGCTGCCCGACGGCGACGGGGTGAACGTCTGCCGGGCGCTGCGCGAGCGCTCGCCCGTCGCGATCATCGTGGTGACCGCCTACGGCGAGGAGGCCGACCGGGTCAACGCGCTCGACGCCGGCGCCGACGACTACCTCGTCAAGCCGTTCGGCCTGGCCGAGCTCCAGGCCAGGATCCGCGCCGTTCTCCGGCGGGTAAGGCCGGGTGGCGAGGTCATCCGGCATGGCCCGCTGACCGTGGACCTGCGCACGAAGAAGGTCACCGTGAACGGCCGGGACGTGGCGCTGACGCCCAAGGAGTTCGACATCCTCGAGTGCCTGGCGCTCGACCCGGGCCGGGTCGTCGGCCGGCAGGAGGTGCTCGAGTCCGCCTGGGACTCCCACTGGTACGGGCCGACCAAGGTGCTCGACGTGCACGTGGCCGCGCTGCGCCGCAAGCTCGGTGTTCCCGGGCTGATCGAGACCGTCTACGGGCGCGGGTTCCGGCTCGGCGAGGTCTGAGATGGCGCGCCGGATCGCGCTGGTCGTCACCGCCCTGATCGCGTTGCTGCTCGGCGTCGTGGCCGTCCCCCTCGGCCTGATCACCGCCGCCCAGGACCGGCACGACTTCCGTGACGAGACGCTCGCCGCCGCCGCCGCGGTCGCCAGCGTCGCCGAGGAGCACCTGGACGATCACGCAGGCGGCCCGGGGCTGGCCCGGGCGATCAGCGAGCTCGAGCGCCAGGGCGACCGGGTCGCGGTCTACGACCCCGCCGGGCGCTGGCTGGCGGGGGCCCGGCCGATCGCGGGGATCTCGCCCGCCCTGATCGGCCGGGCGCTGGCTGCCGCCGGGCCGACGACCTACCCGGTCACCGACCGGCTGGTCGTCGTCGCGCCCGTGATCCGGGACGAGACGTCGCTGCGGGTGGGCGTGCTCGTGCTGTCCCGGTCCACCGAGGCGCTCGACCACCGGCTCGTGGCGCTGTGGGCCTGGCTGGCCGTGGTCGCCGTCGCGGGGCTGGTCGCCGCGGCGCTGATCGCGACCGCGCTGGCGCGCTGGGTGGGCCGGCCGCTCGGCGCCCTGGAGGCCGCCGCCCAGCGGCTCGGCGACGGCGCCCTCGGCGCCCGCGCCCAGGCCCGGTCCGGCCCGCGGGAGGTGCGCAGGCTGGCCGACAACTTCAACCAGATGGCGGCCCGCCTGGAGGCGCTGGTAGACGGCCACCAGGCGATGATGGCCGACGTCTCGCACCAGCTGCGCACCCCGCTGGCCGCGCTGCGGCTCCGGCTGGACGTGCTGGCGCAGGAGTCCCCGGCCGCCATCGCCGAGGAGCTGGCGGGCGCGCAGGAAGAGGTGGCCAGGCTCTCCCGGATGGTCGACGGGCTGCTCACCGTGGCGCGCGCGGAGAACGCCTCGGCGCCGGCCGTCCCGGTCGCCGTGGAATCGGTGATCCGGGACCGGGTGGCCGCCTGGCGGCCGGCCGCCGACGAGAAGTCGGTCAGCCTGGACTCGCTGGTGCTGGAGCCGCTCACCGCCAGGATGGGGGATGGCCACCTGGAGCAGGTGCTCGACAACCTGCTCGCCAACGCGGTCGAGGCGGCCAGGCCCGGCGGCCAGATCCGGGTCAGCGCGGCGCCGGCTGACCGCCGGGTGCGGATCACCGTGGCCGACGACGGGCCCGGCATGAGCCCGCAGCAGCGGCGCGCGGCATTCCGCAGATTCGTGACGAGCACTCCGGGCGGCACCGGCCTGGGCCTGGCGATCGTGCACCGGCTGGTGACGTCCAACGGCGGGACGGCGCAGCTGTCCGACACCCCGGGCGGCGGCCTGACGGTGACGATCGACGTGCCCGCGGCCACGCGGGACCGCCTGCCGCGCCGGCCGGGCATGGCAGCCGCCGGCCGCGATCTTTAGCGGTTCTGAAGGTTTCCTGAACCGTGTGCCCATGCTCGGTCGGGCATGCTGGATGACCGGAAGCCCGCACCCCCACCGCGAGGAGGATGCCGCATGCCATGGCCACGGGAGAGCGCGATCGAGCGCCGTGACGGGCATCTCGCCCGCGCGCGCCGCCTCTCGGTGGGGATCGCCGCGGGCGCCGCGGCCGCGTCGGTGATGCTCGCCGCCGCGCTGGGCTCCGCGCTTCCCGGGCACTCGGTGACGACCGGTGCCCCGGGTGGCCAGGCAGGCACGGGCAGTCACGGCACCGCCGCGGGCCAGGGCGGCTCCGGCCAGGGCGGCGCAGGCCAGGGGACCGGTTCGGGCGGCGGCCAGGGATCGGGCCTCGCTCCCCCGCAGCAGGCGCCCACCTCGGCCCCGGCGCCGCCGGTCGTCACCTCGGGCGGGTCGTGACCGAGGCCGGCGATGCCCATCGCCGCCGGGCAGCGCGGCCATGAGCGGGATCGCGCACGCGGGCCAGCCGCTCGCCGTGCCGGCCGTGGTGGGTCCCAGCATGCTGTGGTACATCACCCGTGCGACCGGGATCGTGGCGCTGGTGCTGCTCACCGGGACGGTCATGCTCGGGGTGATCGGGACGGCCCGGGCCGCGTCGCAGCGCTGGCCGCGGATCGTGACCGCGAGCCTGCACCAGAACCTCGGCCTGACCGCCGCCGCGCTGGTCGGCGTCCACGTCGTCACCACGGTCCTGGACCCGTTCGCCCCGATCGGGCTGGTGTCGGCGTTCATACCGTTCAGCTCGCCGTACCGGCCGCTGTGGCTCAGCCTCGGCACGGTGGCGTTCGACCTGCTGCTGGCCGTGCTGGTGACCAGCCTGCTCCGCGACCGCCTCAGCCACCGCGCCTGGCAGGCGGTGCACCTGCTGGTCTACGCCTGCTGGCCGGCCGCCCTCTGGCACGGGCTCGGCACCGGCACCGATTCCCGGCTGCCGTGGGTGCTGGCGATCGACCTGGCCTGCATGGCCGCGGTGGCCTGGGCGGCCTGGTGGCGCCTGTCGCTGGCCGCCAGCCCGGCCGTGCGCGGCACCGGGCTGACCGCGCTGGCCGTGCTCCCCGTGCTGACCGCCGCCTTCGTGATCGAAGGGCCGCTGCGCCCCGGCTGGGCGCTCCGGGCGGGCACGCCGCCGGCGCTGCTCGGCCGGGCGCCGGCCACCGCCGCCGACGGGAGCGGCACCTCCGGCGGCGCCGGCCGCGCCGCGGTGCGGCTGGTGAACGCCCGGTTCACCGGGACGGTCACGGTGACGGCCGGCCCTGGCGAGCACCGGCGGACGGTCACGATCACCGGCCGCACGGTCGTCGCGCCCGCCGAGCGCATCGCGATCGTCCTGCACGGCGCGCCATCGGGCGGCGGCGTGTCGCTGACCGACGGGACCGTCCGCATCGGGGGGGCGGGCGCGCCGGCCTGGTCGGGGCCGGTCGTGGCCCTGGCCGGGGCGGACCTGGTGGCCAGCGTCTCCGGGCCCGGGGGGCGGCGGCAGGCCCGCTTCACGCTGGCGATCAGCGGCAGGTCGGTCACCGGCACGGTCAGCCTGCTGACGGGGGGCGAATAGGCGGTGGCCAGTCACGCGGGCCGGGCCGTGGCCACCGAGGCGGCGCTGGCGGCCGGAGCCGCCGCCCGCCGGGCGGCGCGCGCGGGGATCACGAGCAGGCTCACCGCCGGATGGCATGAGGCCGGCGGGCCGGCCACCCTGCGCGAGCACCTGCAGCGGTACGGCCCGCTGCCGCAGCCGGGCAGGAACCGCGCGCTGATCGACGCGGTCACCGCGGCCGGCCTCACCGGCCGCGGCGGCGCGGGCTTCCCCACCGGCATCAAGATGCGGGCCGTGGCCTCGCGCCGCGGCCCCGCCGTCGTGGTCGCGAACGGCATGGAGAGCGAGCCGGCCAGCGAGAAGGACAAGGCCCTGCTCGCCCGGGCGCCGCACCTGGTCCTCGACGGCGCCGTGCTGGCAGCCAGCGCGGTGGGCGCCGACTCGGTCCACGTGTGCCTCCCCCGGGGCAGGCGCCGGCTGGCCGAGGCCGTCGAGGACGCCGTGGCCGAGCGGGAGCGGGCGGGCCTGGACCCGGTCGCGATCGCGGTCCGGGCCCTGCCGCACTGGTACGTCTCCAGCGAGGAGTCCGCGCTCGTGCACTGGCTGAACGGCGGCGAGGCCAAGCCGACCGCGGTGCCGCCGCGGCCGTACGAGAAGGGCGTCGGCCAGCGCCCCACGCTGGTGGACAACGTGGAGACGCTCGCGCACGTCGCGCTCATCGGCAGGTACGGGCCCGCCTGGTTCCGCCGGGCGGGCCTGCCCGACGCGCCGGGCACCATGCTCGTCACCGTCGCCGGGGCGGTGCGGGCGCCCGGCGTCTACGAGATCGAGGCCGGCACGCGGGTCGGCGACATCCTCGCGATGAGCGGCATGGCGGTGGACGCAGGCCCGGTCCTGGTCGGCGGTTACTTCGGCACCTGGCACCACGCCGAGGAGGTGGCCGGCGTCCCGATGGCGCCCGGGCCGCTGCGGGCGATCGGAGCCTCGCCGGGGACGGGCGCGCTGTTCCCCCTGCCCGCCGACTGCTGCGGCCTCGCCGAGACCGCCCGGGTGCTCGCCTGGCTGGCCGGCCAGGGAGCGGGCCAGTGCGGGCCGTGCGTGTTCGGCCTGCCCGCGATCGCCGACGACTTCGCCCAGCTCGCCGCGGGGCGGCCGAAGGGGCCGGTGCTGGACCGCCTGGACCGCCGGCTCGGCCAGGTCGGCGGGCGCGGTGCCTGCCGGCACCCGGATGGCGCCGTCCGGCTGGCCAGGTCCGCGCTGTCCGCGTTCGCCGCCGACGTGCGCTCCCACCTGTCGAGGCGGGCGTGCCTGGCCGCCTGGCGCGGGCAGCCGCGCCAGGGCGTGCTGCCGGTTCCCCGCCCGGCAGGGGACGGGGAGTGGCTGTGAGGAGCCGGCTGGCCGTGAACCCGATCGCCTGCACCGGGCACGGGCTGTGCGCCGACCTGCTGCCCGAGCTGGTCGGGCTGGACGAATGGGGCTACCCGATGCTCGATGGCGCGCCGGTCCCGGGCGAGCTGATGGCGCTCGCCCGGCGCGCGGTCCGCCTCTGCCCGACGCTCGCGCTCAGGCTGGAGCCGGCCGCGCCCGGCGCCGGCCGGCGCCGCCCGGCGGCCGGCTCGGACTGGAGGGTGATGCCGTGATGAACGTGCGGACCATGCCCCGGCACCGCAAGGCCCCGGCCGGCCGGGCCGGCGGGGCCGAGGGAAACGAGCGCCTGACCGCCATGACCGGGGCCGTGCTGCTCGTCCTCCTGGCCGCCGAGGGCGTCACGATCGCGTTCAAGCACCAGCTCCTCGCCGAGCACTTCTTCATCGGCATGCTGCTCGTCGGCCCGGTGCTGGTGAAGCTCGGCTCGACCATGTACCGGTTCGCCCGGTACTACACCGGCGCGGCGCCCTACGTGCGCAAGGGGCCGCCCGCGCCCCTGCTGCGGCTGCTCGGCCCGGTGATCGTCGTGACGTCCGCGGGCGTGATCGGCTCCGGCGTGGCGCTGGCGTTCGTCCGGCCCGGGCCGTCGATCTGGCTGGTGGCGCACAAGGGCTTCTTCGTGCTCTGGTTCTGCGCGATGACCGTTCACGTGCTGTATTACGCGCCGAGGCTGCCGAGCCTGCTCGGGCGCGGGTCGAAGGCGCGGTACCGGGCCCGCGCCGCGCTCGCCGGGGCCGGGCGGCGGTGGGCGCTGCTGACCGCATCGCTGGCCGTCGGCCTGATCCTCGCGCTCAGCACCTACCACCTGGCCGGCGGCTGGGACCGCTACCTGTCCCACGGCGGCGGCTGAGCCCCCGGGCCCGCCCCGGCCGCGCGCAGGCCGGGCTCTCGGGCAGGCACCTCGGCGGATGACCGTCCGCGGCCACTTCGCCGAGGTGAGCGCGATGGCCGGCACCGGTGAAGCCCGCGGCCGCAAGCGGCGCGGCCGGCGCGTCAGGGGGCGATCAGCACGGTTCGGGACTCGGTGTAGAACTCGCGCGCGGCCAGGCCCTGCTCCCGCGGGCCGTAGCTGGAGTCCTTCGAGCCGCCGAAGGGAGCGTGGAAGTCGACCCCGGAGGTCGGCGCGTTGACCCGGATCATCCCGGCCTCCAGCGACCGGGTCAGCCGGAGCGCCTGCCCGAGATCCTGGGTGAAGACGGCCGCGACGAGGCCGTAGCGCACCGCGTTGGCGATCTCCACGGCCTGCTCGGCCGTGCCGGCCCGGATCAGCGCGGCCACCGGCGCGAACACCTCCTCGCTGGCCAGCGGCCCGGCCGGGGAGTCCAGCTCGACCAGGGTCGGCGCGAGGTAGTACCCCGGCCCGGCGAGCGCCCGGCCGCCGGTCAGCACCCGGCCGCCGGATCCGGCGACCGCGTCCAGCGCGGACCGCCTGGCCCGGTCGTCGATCACCGGGCCGACCAGCGTGGCCTCGTCGGCCGGGTCGACCACCCGCAGCGCCTCGACGGCGGCGGCGAGCGCGTCCCGCAGCGCCCCGTACGCCTCGTCGACGACGATGACCCGGCTGGTCGCCGTGCACTTCTGCCCCGCGTATCCCATCGCCGCGTAGGCGATCGCGGCCGCGGCCCGCTCCACGTCGGCGTCGGCGAGCACGACGGACGGGTTCTGCCCGCCCATCTCCGCCTGCACCCGGCAACCTCGGGCGGCGGCCCGGGCGCTGATCTGCCTGCCGACCGCGGAAGAGCCGGTGAACGAGACCGCGGCGACGTCCGGGTGATCGATCAGCGCGCCGGCGGTCTTAGCGCCGCCGAGCACCACCTGGAACGTGTCCTGCGGCAGGTGCTCCGCGAGGATCTCGGCCAGCAGCAGCGCGGTCGCCGACGCCGCGCCCGCCGGCTTGAGCAGCGTCGCGTTGCCGTAGGCCAGGCTGGGCGCCGCCTTCCAGAGGGGGATCGCGACCGGGAAGTTCCACGGGGTGATCAGGGCGGCCACCCCGACCGGCACCCGCCGCGCCATGAGCAGCTGGCCGGCGCCGGCGGCGGGCAGGGTCTGGCCGTCCGGCCCGAGGGCGGCCTGGGCGTAGTAGCGCAGGATCGCCACGCCGCGGGCGACCTCCCCGCGGGCCTCCGACAGCGGCTTGCCGACCTCGCGGACCACCAGGCCGGTCACCTCGTCCGCCCGGCGCTCCAGCGCGGCGGCCGCGTCGTGCAGCGCGCCGGCCCGGGCCGCGCCCGGCGCCTCCCGCCATTGCCGCGCCGCCCGGGCGGCCCGGGTGACCGCCGCGCCAGCCCCGGCGGGCCCGGCCTCGTCCCACTCGCCGAGCACGTCCGCCGGGTCGTGCGGGTTGACGCTGGTGAACATGTGCCTGCCTTCCTGTCGTGACGGCGGGGCCGGCGGCCCGGGCCGGGGATCAGCGGACCTGCAGCAGCACCTTGCCCCGCGGCCCGCCGCCGCCCGCGCCGGCCCCGCCGCGCAGCGCCGCGACCGCCTGCTCCCACCCGGCCAGCTGGTACCGGTGCGTCACCAGGATGCCGGGCCTCAGCTGGCCCGAGTTGAGCAGGGCCACGACCGCGCGCCAGGCGGCCGGGGTGTAGCTGAAGCTGCCGAGGATCGCCAGGTCGTCGTTGACCACCTGGTCGGCGGCGAGCGGCACGGCCTGGCCGTGCGGCGGCAGGCCGAGCAGCAGCACCGTCCCGCCGCGCCGGGCCTGGCCCAGCGCGGTGCCGACCGCCGCGGCCGTCCCGGCGGCCTCGACCACCAGGTCGAACCCGCCGCGCCCGGCGCCGCCGGGATCGCGCGTGGTGAAGCTGCTCGCCCCCGCCGCCAGGGCGAGCGCCTCCTGCTCGCCCCGCCGCCCCGCCACCGCGATCCGCGCTGGCGACCACAGCCGCAGCAGGAGCACGGCGAGCAGCGCGACCGTGCCGTCGCCGATCACCAGCACCTGGCTGCCCGGTGTCACGCCGGCCCGGGCCAGCCCGCGGTAGACGACCGCCGCGGGCTCGGTGAGCACGGCGTCCTCGGCGGCCACCCCCGCGGCGACCGGGTGGGCCAGCGCCGCGGGCACCGTGATCTGCGTGGCCGCCGCCCCGTCGCGGGTGAACCCGATCTCGTCGTAGGTGTCGCACAGGTTGGCCTCGCCGGCCGCGCACCTGGCGCAGTGGCCGCAGCCGACGATGCCCTCGACGACCACCCGGCGGCCGGCCAGCGCGGAGCCGCCGGCCACGACGCCGGTCCACTCGTGGCCGACCACGACCGGGTACCTGACGTAGGCGGGATCGAGGGCGCCGTCGATGATCTCCAGGTCGGTGCCGCAGAGGCCGACGAGGTCCGGCTCGACCAGCAGCTCACCCGGCCCCGCGGCCAGGGCCTGGCGCGGCGCGAGCAGCACCTCGCCGGGGGCCGTCACCAGGAGCGCCGCGTGCGTCACCGCGGGGTCCTGGCCGGCCCGGCGGGGAAGGTGAGCTCGGCGTAGCTCACCCCGCCGAGCAGCCGGGAGATCTTGTCGGCGGCCCGGCGGACGGCCCGGCCGAGCTCGTTCACCTTCCAGCCCGGCAGGTCGCCCTTGATCCCGGTGACGCTGACCGCCCCGGCGCAGCCGCCGCCGTGCTCGAAGAACGCCGCGCCGACGCAGAACACGCCGTCGGCGTCCTCCTCGTCGTCCACCGCGAAGCCGTGGTGGCGGACCCCGGCCAGGCCCACCATGAGGGTGTCCAGGTCGGTGATCGTGTGCGCGGTGCGGGCCGGCATGCCCGACGCCTCGCAGATCTCCCGCACCCGCTCGGGCGGCAGCGTGGCCAGGATGGCCTTGCCGGCCGCGGAGGCATACGGCACCTCCCGCTGGCCCAGCGGGGTGTAGAACCGCACGCTCCCCGGCCCGTCCACCCGCTCGATGAAGACCGGGTACCCCTCGTCGCAGACTGCCACCCGCGCGGTCATCTTGGTCAGCTCAGCCAGCTCGGCCAGGACCGGGCGGCAGATGTCCCCGAGCGGGAGCTGGTTGCGGGCGATGTCGCCCAGCCTGATCAGCGCGGTGCCGAGCGTGTAGCGCGGCCCCGGCCTGGCGTCCCGCAGCAGGCCGAACGCGGCCAGGGTGCGCGCCAGGGCGAGCGTGGTGCTCTTGGATGTGCCAAGCTCCCTGGCCAGGCGGCTGAGCGGCAGGCCCTCCGGCGGCCCGCCCGCCACGATGTCCAGCAGCCGCAGCGCCCGGGCGACGCTGCGCACCCGGTACCGGTCGGCGACGTCGAGCCCGCCGGCGTCGCCTCCGTCCTCGCCCGGCGGCCATGACGGCAGCGAGGAGAGCGGGGCGGCCGCCTGCCTGCCGCGCGCTGCGGTCACGGAACGTCCCCCTTCGTGTCCGGCGTCCCACCGCACGCACTATATGAAACCGGTAACAGCCCTTGACAAGAGGGTGAGTCCCTCGTTTAGCTGCCAGCGTGATTCTACATCACGCAACGGCATTCGGTGATACCGAACGTCGTCGGGAGCGCAGCGTCGCCCGGGCCGCGGCGGCCCGGGGTCGGCTGCTGGCCTGGCTGGCCGCCCGGGGCCTGCCCGGGGTGGTGCTCACCGGCCCCGCCGCCGTCTCCTGGGCGTCCGGCGGCACCGGCCCGCCGGTCGACCGGACCGCGGCGGTGGACCTCACCTGGGTCGTGGCCACGCCGGGGGCGTGCACCCTGATCACCACCAACGTGGAGGCCGCGCGCCTGCGGCAGGAGTACGACCCGCCCGCGCACGGGTTCACCGGGATTGCCGAGGTTCCCTGGCACGACCCGGCCGCCTTCGTGGCAGCGGCGGCCGACCTGGCGGGCGCCGCCCCCGCGGGCCTGGCCAGCGACGGGCACCCCGCGTTCGGCGCCGACGCGTCGCAGGACCTGACCGCGCTGCGCCTCGCGCTGTCCCCCGCCGAGCAGGCCGACCTCGCCGACCTCGGCGCCGACGCGGCACGGGCGGTGCAGGAGGCGCTCGCGGCCTGGCAGCCGGGCGAGCGCGACCTGGACATCCAGGCCCGGTGCGCCGCGCTGCTCGAGGCCGCCGGCGCCGACGCGCCCGTGCTGATCGTGGGCGGCGACGACAGGCTGGACCGCTTCCGGCACCCGATGGCCGCCGGCGCGCCGGTGCGCCGCCTGGCGATGGCCGTCGTGGTCGCCCGGCGGCACGGCCTGCATGCCGCGGCCACCAGGTTCGCCTCCGCCGGGCCGCTGGACGGCGGGCACGCGGCGCTGCGCGCCCGCGTGCTCGCGATCGAGGACGCCGTGCTCGCCGCGTGCGTCCCGGGCGCCACCTACGGCCAGGTGCTGGCCGCGCTGGACCGCGCCTACGCGGCAGCCGGCGCGCGAAGCGGGTGGACCGGTCACTACCAGGGCGGGCCCATAGGATTCGCCCAGCGCGAGTTCGAGATCGCCCCCGGCCAGGCCGCCTCGCGCTGGCACCGCGAGCCGGTGGCGGCCGGCCATGCGGTGGCCTGGAACCCCAGCCTGCCCGGCGGCGCGAAGGCCGAGGACACCTACCTGGTGGACGGCGCCGGGGGGCTGAGGCGCGTCACGGCCGCGCCGGGCTGGCCGGCCGAGGCAGGAGGCGGGCGGGCCGGGCCCCGCCCGGGAGTGCTGGAGGTGGGCGGGTGACCCGAGGAACCGGCGATCGGCAGCTGACCGGCGCCGCGGTGCTGGCGCTCAGCGGGCTCGCGGCCGAGCCCGCCGGCCCGCCCAGCAGCGCGCGGTTCCCCGACGGCGCCCACTTCCGGATCGAGATCCCCAGCGTGGAGGGGCCCGCGGTGCTGCGCGCGGTGGTCGCCGAGGCCGCCGCGCGCCGGATCACGGTCAACCGGGTGTCCCAGGGCAGCGGCGCGATGCTGCTGTCGTCCGCCGAGCTCGCCGAGATGGCCAGGGTCGGCGCCGATCACGGCATCGAGGTCTCGCTGTTCGTCGGCCCGCGCGAGGAGTGGGACATCGGCCGGGCGGCGGCCTCCCCCGACGGCCAGGTCTTCGCCGGGCGGCTGCGCGGGGCGCGCCAGCTGCGGTACGCGCTGGACGACATCTCCCGCGCCGCCGAGCAGGGGATCCGCGGGTTCCTCATCGCCGACCCCGGCCTGCTCGAGCTCGTGACCGGGATGCAGGCGGCCGGCCAGCTGCCCGCCTCGATCGTCTGGAAGGTGTCCGCGGTCCTCGCGCCGTCGAACCCGCTGAGCTTCCGCCAGCTCGAGCGCCTCGGCGGGTCCACGATCAACGTCCCCGCCGACCTCACGCTCGGCCAGATCGCCGAGATCCGCGCGCTCAGCTCGCTGCCGATCGACCTGTACGTAGAGGCGCCGGACGCGATGGGCGGGGTGGTCCGCGGCCACGAGGCCGCCGACCTGATCTGCGTGGCCGCGCCGATGTACGTCAAGTTCGGCCTGCGCAACTCCCGCCTGCTGTACCCCAGCGGGGCGCACCTGGTCCACGAGGCGGTGGCGATCGCCCGGGAGAAGGTCCACCGGGCCGCGGTCGCGCTGGAGTGGATCGAGCGCAACGGCGCCGAACTCACCCAGTCGGCTCCCGGCGCGCCTGGCCTCGGCGTCCCAGAGCCGCCGCGATGAGCAGCGGGAACGGGCCTCGCGCCCGCCCGCCGGCCCCGCATCCGGCCGCGGCGGGGGCGGCGGCGAGCGCCGCCGGGCGGCTGGCGCTGCGCAGCGACGGCTGGCTGGCCGGCGACGACGAGGTCGCCCTGGCGCACCGGGTCGCCCTGGCCAGCGCCGGGGTCACCGCCGGGCGCGAGGGCGGGCCGGTGATCGGCATCGCGAACTCGGCAAGCCAGCTCAACCCGTGCAACCTGCCCCTGCGCGACCTGGCCGGGGCGGTGCGCGCGGGGATCGAGGAGGCGGGCGGCGCGGCGGCCGAGTTCCCGGTGATCTCGCTCGGCGAGGACCTGATGAAGCCGACCGCGATGCTCTACCGGAACCTGCTCGCCATCGAGGTCGAGGAGATGGTCCGCGCCAACCCGCTGGACGGCCTGGTCATCCTCGCCGGGTGCGACAAGTCCGTGCCGGGCGCGCTGATGGGAGCGGTCAGCGCGAACGTCCCCACGGTCCTGGTGACCGCCGGGGCCCGGCCGCCGGCCCGGTTCCGGGGACGGCGGGTCGGCACCGGCACCGGCCTGTGGCGGCTGTGGGACGAGCGGCGGGCCGGGCGGCTGGACGACGCGGCATGGGCCGAGCTCGAGCGCTGCCTCGCCTGCGGCCTCGGGACCTGCAACACGATGGGCACGGCCTCGACGATGGCGCTGCTGTCCGAGGTGCTCGGCTTCATGGTCCCCGGGTCGGCGTCGATCCCCGCGGGCGATCCGCGCGCCATCCCGGCTGCCCGGCAGGCCGGCCGCGTCGCGGTCGACGCCGTCGCGCACGGCCGGCGCCCGCAGGACATCCTGACCCCGGCCGCGCTCGCCAACGCGATCACCGCGCTGCACGCGGCGGCCGGCTCGACCAACGCGGTGATCCACCTGGCTGCCCTCGCGGGCCGGGCCGGGGTGACCTTCCGGCTGGACGACGTCGGCCGCCTGGGCGCGGCGGTGCCGGTGCTCGCCGATGTCGAGCCGTCCGGGTCGCGCCTGGTGCAGGACTTCGACGCCGCCGGCGGCGTGCCCACCCTGCTGCGCGAGCTGGCCGGGGCCGGGCTGGTCGAGGCGGCGGCGCGCACCGTCACCGGCGCCAGCGTCGGCGAGATCGCGGCCGCCGCCCGGCCGGCCGCCCCGGGCGGCGCGATCCGCCCGGCCGGCTCCCCGCTGCGGGAGAACGGCGCGTTCGCCGTGGTCCGCGGGTCGCTGGCACCGGACGGCGCGGTGATCAAGACCTCCGCGGCCAGCCCCGCGCTGCTGACGCACCGCGGCCCCGCGGTGGTGTTCCGCGGCTACGCGGACATGCGGGCCCGGATCGACGACCCGGGGCTGCCGGTCACCGCGGACAGCGTGCTCGTGCTCGCCGGATGCGGGCCGGCCGGGGCCGGGATGCCCGAGTGGGGCATGATCCCGATCCCGGCCCGGCTGGTCCGCCAGGGCGTCACCGACATGGTCCGCGTCACCGACGCGAGGATGAGCGGCACGAGCTTCGGCACCGTCGCGCTGCACGCGGCGCCCGAGGCGGCGGTCGGGGGCCCGCTCGCCCTGGTCCGCGACGGCGACCCGGTCATCCTGGACGCCCGGTCCGGCGTCCTGGACCTCGACGTGCCCGCCGCCGAGCTGGCCCGGCGCCGCGCCGCCTGGTCGCCGCCGGGGCCGGCGCACCTGCGCGGCTGGCCCGCGCTGCACGCCCGGCACGTCACCCAGGCACCCGACGGGTGCGACCTGGACTTCCTGCGGGCGCCGACAGCGGCGCACCGGATCTTCATCGAGCCAGTCATCGGGCGCTCCTGACGGCGGCCCGGCACAGAAAGGAAAGATCCGTGAGGGGATGGAAGATGGCGGCCGCCACGGCGGCGGCCGCGCTGCTGGCCGCCGGCTGCGGCAGCGGCGGCAGCGGGCCGGCGTCCGGCCCGGTCACGATCACGATCTGGCACAACTACGGCACCGAGCAGAACGCGACCGCGCTGAACAACCTGGCCAAGGCGTTCCACGCGCTGCACCCCGGGATCACGGTCAAGGTGGTCAGCCAGGACGCCAGCAACTACTTCGCCCAGCTCCAGGCGGCGGCGATCTCCCGCAACGGGCCGGACCTGGCGGTGATGTGGACCGGGCTGTTCACGCTCCAGTACAAGAGCTTCCTCACCAACCTCAAGGGCGAGATACCGGCGGCGGACCTGGCCAGGATCGACCCGACCGCGCTGAAGTGGACCTCGGACGGCTTCAACGCCGCCAACGGGCCGTACGTGATCCCGCTGGAGGACCAGTTCTACATCGGCTTCTACAACAAGGCCGACTTCGCCAAGGCCGGGGTCACCTCGGTGCCGGCCGACTGGAGCCAGCTGTTCGCCGCCTGCGCCAAGCTGAGGAAGGCCGGCTTCACCCCGATCGTGTACGGCAACGGCGGCCAGCCGCTCGGCGCCACGTTCTACCCCTGGTACGACATGAGCTACATGATGATCGGGGCCTACTCGGTGAAGCAGTGGCAGGGCCTGTACAGCGGCCAGATCCCGTGGACCTCGCCGGCGATCAGGGCCCAGCTATCGACCTGGGCGCGGCTGCACAGCAGCGGCTGCACCAACCCGGACGTGGTCACCAACACCAACAACCTGGGCCAGTTCGAGAGCGGCAAGGCCGCGATGATGATCGACGGCACCTGGGACACGCAGAAGTTCACCAGCGCCCTCGGCGGCAAGGTCGCCGCGTTCGTCCCGCCGTTCTCGCCGACCCCGATCAAGGGCGTGGTGGACTTCGCCGGCGACGGCATCGCGCAGATGAGCTACAGCCAGCACCCCAGGCAGGACGCGATGTTCCTGGAGTTCATGACCACGCCGGAGGCGGCCAGGATCATCAACGCGGCCGGGCTGATCCCGGCCATCGTCGGGACGAGCACGTCCAACCCCGTCAACCAGCAGATGCTGGACTTCGTGAGCCAGGACCACATGATCCCGTACCCGATGCTCGACAACGTGGTGCAGGGCAACGTGGTGAACACCGGCTCGAAGTTCCTGCCGTCGGTGCTCGGCGGCCGGGTCTCGGTCCAGGCCGCCCTGTCGGCGATGCAGACCACGCTGCAGCAGCTTCCGGCCAGCCAGCGCGGCAACACGTTCCCGTGATCGCTGCCGCCCGGAGCAGGTCGTCCCGGCTCGCCGCCCGCAGGCGGCGGGCCGGGATCCTGCTCAGCCTGCCCGCGGTCGCCCTGGTCGTCGCGCTGCTCGGGGTGCCGATCGGGCAGGCGGTCTACTACTCGATGACGATCTGGAACGGCATCACGGCCACCTGGGTCGGCCCGAGCGCGTACGCCTCGACGTTCACCGACCCGATCTTCTGGCGGGTCCTGGAGAACAACGCGCTGCTGCTGCTCGCGGTCCCGTTCGCGATCGGCATCCCGCTGGTGATCGCGGCGCTGCTCAACGAGCATGTCCGCGGCTGGCGGTTCTTCCGCTCGGTCTACTTCCTGCCGACCGCGATCTCCTGGGTCGTGATCGGCATGTTCGCGCTGCGCTTCTTCTCCGCGACCGGCGTCCTCAACCAGGTGCTCGCCCATTTCGGGCTCGGCCCGTCGGCGACCGACATGCTGGCCGGGGAGACCAGCGCCCTGGCGGCGCTGGCGATCACCTTCGTCTGGTCGATGATCGGCACCAACACGATGATCTTCCTGACCGGCATGGCCACCCTGGACCCGACGCTGATCGAGGCCGCCCGGGTGGACGGCCTGTCCCGGTGGCAGATCTTCTTCCGGGTGCAGCTGCCGCTGCTGACCAGGTTCGTCCAGTTCGCGTTCGTGATCACGGTGATCAGCGCGTTCTCCGCGCTGTTCAGCCTGATCTTCGTGATGACCGGCGGCGGTCCGGGGTTCGGCACCACCACGCTGGAGTTCTTCGTCTACCAGACCGGCTTCCAGCAGGTCCAGTTCGGCACCGGGGCGCTCTACGGGATCATCCTGTTCGTGATCATGGCCCTGGTCGGCCTGGTGCAGCTGCGGCTGATCAGGCCCTCCGACGGGGAGGGGTGGTAGCCGTGGCGGCGCACCCCGGCCGGCGCCCCCTCGGGCCGCGCCTGCGGCGCCACGTCTGGGCGTGGGCCTTGTTCGCCATCATGATCGTCATCGCGGTGGTGATGCTGTACCCGTTCTGGTACATGGCGGACAACGCGTTCCGCAGCCCGGGCCAGTTCGACCGGCAGAGCGGCCACTCGCTGGCGGGCTGGTCGGAGCTGTTCGCGAACCTCCCGGTCGCCAGCCAGATGCTCAACTCCACGCTGGTGTGCGCCGCGGCGATCGCGATCATCCTGGTGGTCTCGACGAGCTCGGGCTTCGCGTTCGCCAAGCTCCGCTTCCGGGGCAGCGGCACGGTCTTCCTGCTCGTGGTCTCCGCGCTCATGGTGCCGCTGCAGTCGATCATCATCCCCGAGTACGTCAACCTGGCCAAGCTCGGCCTGACCAACTCCTACGCGGGCGCGGTCCTGGTCTACGCGGCGCTCGGCACGCCGTTCGCCACCTTCCTCATGGCCACCTACTACCGCGGCATCTCCGACGAGCTCATCGAGGCCGCGATCATCGACGGGCTCGGCTACGAGCGGACGTTCCTGCGGATCGCGCTCCCGCTGTCGCTGCCGGCCATCGCGACCGTGACCGTGCTGCAGTTCATCCAGATCTGGGACGACCTGCTGGTCGGGCTGCTGTTCCTGCCGCCCGGCCAGCGGACGATCACCGCGGGCCTGGCCACGCTCTCGGCGGGGCGGACCACGAGCATCCCCGCGCTCATGGCCGGCTCGCTGATCAGCGCGGTGCCGGCGATCGTGGTCTACCTGATCTTCCAGCGCCATCTGGTCAAGGGGCTGACCCTCGGAATGGGAAGGTAGGGGCGGGCGTGTCGCGGATCGAACTCGACTCGGTCACCAAGCGGTTCCCCGACGGGACGACGGCGGTGCGCGCGCTCGACCTGCGGGTCGGCGACGGCGAGCTGCTCGTGCTGGTCGGGCCGTCCGGCTGCGGCAAGACCACCGCGCTGCGGATGATCGCGGGCCTGGAGGCGGTCACCTCGGGCACGATCAGCATCGACGGCGTGGTGGTCAACGACGTCGAGCCCCGCCACCGGGACATCGCGATGGTGTTCCAGAGCTACGCGCTCTACCCGCACCTGTCGGTCTACGAGAACATGGCGTTCAGCCTGCGCTACCGGGGCGCGCGCAAGAGCGAGATCCAGGCCCGGGTCGCCGAGGCCGCGCGGATCCTCGAGCTCGAGCCGTACCTGAGGCGCAAGCCGCGGGAGCTGTCCGGGGGGCAGCGGCAGCGCGTCGCCATGGGCCGGGCGATCGTCAGGCAGCCGCGGGCGTTCCTCATGGACGAGCCGCTGTCGAACCTGGACGCGAAGCTGCGGGTGCAGATGCGGGCCGAGATCGCCCAGCTGCAGCGTTCGCTGGGGACGACCACGGTCTACGTGACCCACGACCAGACCGAGGCGATGACGCTGGGCACCCGGGTCGCCGTGCTCTCCGGCGGCGTGCTCCAGCAGGTCGCGCCGCCGACCGAGCTGTACCGGCGCCCGGCCAACCTGTTCGTGGCCGGCTTCATCGGCTCCCCGCCGATGAACCTGATCGACGCCCGGCTGGAGCGCGGGGACGGCGGCCCGCTGGTCGTGTTCGGGCCGCACCGGCTGCGCGTGCCGCCGTCGGTGCTGGCCGGCCACTCCGGCCTGGACCGGTACCTCGGCGAGCCGGTCGTGGTGGGCATCCGGCCCGAGCACCTGGCCGACGCCGCGCTCGCCGGCGCCCCGCCCGCCGGCCCCGCGGGCGGACCGGCGCCCGGCGGGCCGGCCGCGGGCGAATCGGTGATCGAGCTGCCGATCAGCCTGCGCGAGGAGCTCGGCTCGGAGGTTCACCTGCACGCCACGATCGGCGCGGCCGCCCACGCCGGCGCCGCGGGCGACGGCGACGACGTCCGGTCGCTTGCCACGATCGTCGCCCGGGCCGACCCTCGGTCCCGCATCGCCGAGGGCACGATCGCCAGGCTCGTGGTGGACGCCGCCGAGCTGCACTTCTTCGACCCCGCGACCGGCGCGAGCATCCGGGACGGCTGACTGCCGGGGGCCTGCCGGGGTAGGCCCGGCGGCCCCGGCAGCCAGGTCCGCCGGGCCACCTCCTGGCCCTAGCCGCCGTCCCTGCCCAGCGGCTTGCCGCCCGAGGTCACCAGCACCTTGCCGTCGTCGGTCACCAGCTCGTGGTGATGGTGGTGAGCCGGGACCGGGCCGCCGGGGATGTCGCCGAACACCGGCTCGGCCTCCGGCTCCTCCATCGGGTAGGCGACCTCCCCGTGGACCTGGACGTCGCCGGCGGCCAGCACCGCGTCCGGCTCGCGCAGCTTCATGAACAGCCCGATGCCGCGCAGGATCAGGAACGTGACCAGGCCGTCCCACGCGATCACGGTCAGGGCCGCCCCGGCCTGGATCAGCAGCTGCCGCGGGTGCCCGTAGAGCAGGCCGGCGGCCGTCACGCCGGGGGTCCGGCCGGCGCCTAGGTAGACGATCATCCTGGGGTCGGCCAGCAGGCCGACCAGCAGGCCGCCGAGCAGCCCGGCGAACCCGTGCGTGTACACCACGCCGAGCGCGTCGTCCACCTTGTTGAACGGCCAGACCTTCTTCGGCAGGTAGGCGAACAGCACCCACACCACCGCCGAGTCCACCAGGCCGATGACCATCGCGCCGACGCCGTTGACGTAGCCGGCCGCGGGGGTGATGCCGACGAGTCCGCAGATCATGCCGTTCACGCCGCCCAGGAAGGTCGGCTTCTTGTGCTCGCTGAGCAGCATGTCCATGACGATCCAGGTCATCATCGCGACCGCGGTGGCGAGGTTGGTGTTGACGACCGCGGCGGCCGCGTCCGCCCCGGCGAAGTACGGGTCGCCCCCGTTGAACCCGTTCCAGCCGAGCCACAGGATGCCCGCGCCGACCGCGGCGAACGGCAGGCTGTTGGGAGTGGCCTTCTCCCGGTCCCGCCGCAGCCGCGGGCCGACCACGGCCGCCGCGACGAACCCGGAGACCCCGGCGGCCAGGTGGATCACGTAGCCGCCGCTGTAGTCCAGCGCGCCCTGGCCGGCCCAGAAGCCGCCGCCCCAGAGCAGGAACGCGTTGACCGCGTAGGCGAACGTGATCCACAGCGGCACGAAGAGCAGCCAGACCTTGAACCGGATGCGGCCGATCACGCTGCCGATGAACAGGATCGGGGTGATCGCCGCGAACACGAACTGGAAGTAGACCAGCGAGCCCTCCGGGAACCGGAACCTCGGCATCAGGCCGCCGAGCAGCGGGATGCCGGCCCGCGCCTGCTCCCCGGCCTGGCCGACGACCGGGCCGGGCCTGCCGACGAACGTGTGGATCCACGGCGGCCCGAAGCCCATCTTGAACGCCCACAGCACCCACGCGATGAGCGTCAGGCAGAAGGCGCTGAACACCATCATCATCGTGTTGACGGCCCATTTCCTCTGCACCACGCCGGCGTAGAGCACGGCGAGCGCGGGGATGCTCATCAGCCCCACGAGCGTCGCGGCGGTGAGCTGCCAGGCGTTGTCGCCCGGGCTGAGCCAGGCGGGATAGGGGTTCACTCTTGCCTCCCTGGGCGCGGAGCGAAGGGCGGGCTGGGGGGCCAGGCGACGCTGACAGGCACCGCCCCGCTGCCTCTTCGGCGTCGATCGGTACCGCTCCTGTCTCCCACGCCCGGGTTTCCCGCGCGTTTCCGGGCCGTTACGTCCCTGGACCTCCCGCCACAACCGGCGCCGCCTGGCCGCGGCAGATCAGGTGCCGGCGCTCGGCGCGATCGCCCGGCGGCGGCTGGCCGGCGGCGGCTGGCCGGCGGCGGCTGGCCGACGGCGGCTGGCCGGCGGCGGCTGGCCGGACCGGTGTCAGCCGCCGGCCGTACGGTGGGGCCATGACCGCGCCCGCCGCGGGCCCGCGGCAAGGAAACGATATATCTTGACGCGATCACGATGGTGAGATATATCTTGGCACCGCGCGGATCCAGAGGAGCCCGCGAGCCAGGCCGGATGCCGCCGCTGCGGCAGCGCACGTGAGGGGAGACGACTGGATGTCTGAGGCTGGACCTGACCCGGCGATCGCCGTGGAGGGCCTGACCAAGTCCTTCGGGCAGGTGCGCGCGCTGCGCGGCATCGACCTGTCGGTGCCCCGCGGCAGCGTGCTGGGCGTCCTCGGCCCCAACGGGGCGGGCAAGACCACGGCGGTCCGGATCCTCACCACCTTGCTGGCCCCCGACGGGGGGCGCGCCACCGTGAATGGCTACGACGTGGTCCGGCACGCCGCCGCGGTCCGCCGCTCGATCGGGCTGTCCGGCCAGGCGCCCGCGATCCAGGAGGAGCTGACCGGGCGGGAGAACCTCGAGATCATCGGCCGCCTGTATCACCTGAGCTGGGCCGAGGCCCGCAGCCGGGCCGGGGAGCTGCTGGAGCAGTTCGACCTCACCGAGGCGGCCCGCCGGCCCGCCAAGACCTACTCCGGCGGCATGCAGCGCAGGCTCGACCTCGCCGCCAGCCTGGTCGGCCGGCCAAGCGTGCTCTTCCTCGACGAGCCGACGACCGGGCTGGACCCGCGGTCGCGCCTGGGCATGTGGGACATCATCCGCTCGCTGGCCGCCAGCGGGACGACGATCCTGCTGACCACGCAGTACCTGGACGAGGCCGACGAGCTCGCGGACGCGATCGTGGTGATCGACCATGGCCGGGTCATCGCCGAGGGCACCGCAGAGCAGCTCAAGAGCCGGATCGGCGGCGACGTCCTGGAGTTCACGGTCCCGGACCGCGCCAGGCTCGGCGACGCGGTCGCCGCGGTCAAGCGGGTCGGCGGGGCCGAGCCGCACGCGGACGCCGAGGCGGGCCTGATCACCGTCGGCGTCGGCAGCCGCGGGTCCGAGGCTCTGATCGAGGCGGTGCGCGCGCTCGACGGCGCCGGGGTGACGACCCGGGGCCTGGCATTGCGGCGGCCGTCGCTGGACGACGTGTTCCTCGCGCTGACCGGACACGCGGCGGAGGAGGACGGGCAGCCGCCGGGCCGGCGCGGGCGCGGGCGCCGGGCGGGCGGCCCGGGCGGGCGCGCCGCCGGCTGGCAGGACGGGCGCGGCGGTGAGCGACAGCTCGCTGGCCGGGCCGCGGGGCGAAGGCCCGGCATCGACCAGGGAGGTGAGTGATGACCGCCGTCGCGGCAGTCCGGGTGGCCGAGCCCGGCCTGCTCACTCGCGCCCGCTGGTCGCTGAGCGACACGCTCGCGATCACGCGGCGCAACATGCTCGTCTGGATGCGGGTGCCCGCCTACATCGTGTTCACCGTGGTGCAGCCGGTGATGTTCGTGCTGATGTTCCGGTACGTCTTCGGCGGGGCCATTCCGGTGAACGTGCCGGGCGGCTACGTGAGCTTCCTGATGCCCGGGATCATCGGGCAGACCGCCGCGTTCGCCAGCTTCGGCACGGCGATCGCGCTGGCGATGGAGCTGCAGAAGGGCGTGATCGACCGGCTGCGGTCGATGCCGATGGCGCGCTCGGCGGTGCTCGCCGGGCGGCTGGTCGCCGACACCGCCCGGATGACGCTGACGATCCTGATCCTCGTCGGGATCGGCTACGCGGTCGGCTTCCGGTTCCGCGGCGGAGTGCTGCCGGCCATCTGGATGGTCCTGCTCGCGATCGTGGTCGGGCTGGCGTTCTGCTGCGTCGCGGCGTTCACCGGGCTGGCGATCGGCGACGAGGAGTCGGTCCAGGCGTTCGGGATGATCTGGCTGTTCCCGCTGACGTTCGTCAGCTCGGCGTTCGTGCCGATCCCGACGATGCCCGGCTGGCTCCAGGCGTTCGCGAACAACCAGCCGGTGACCTTCGCGGTGAACACGATGCGGGCGCTCGCCCTCGGCGGGCCGGTCGAGGCGAACCTGCTGAAGACCCTCGCCTGGCTGGCCGGGATCTTCATCGTGTTCGCGCCGCTGGCGGTCCGCGCTTACAAGCGCGCCAGCTGACCGGCCTGGCGGGGCGAGCGGCGGCCCCTGACCGGGGCTTCCGCTCACCCCGGGCCGGCGCCGCCGGCCAGCCGGGCCTGCATGCGGCGCATGCCGCGCAGCCACCGCTCCCGGTCGCCGGCCCGGCGCTGCTCGTAGGCCGCGACCTGCGGGTGCGGCAGGATCAGGAACCGGTCCCGCGCCAGCCCGTCGATCGCGCAGGCGGCCACCTGCCCGGGGCTCAGCACGCCGTCGACCGCCGCCTGCCGCGAGACGCTGCCGGCGGCCAGCCCCGGCACGACTCCCCCGCCGGCTCCTCCGCCGGCGGGCGGGCCGCTCACCCCTTCCGGGCCCGGGGCCGCCGGCCAGCCAGAACCGCCGAGCGCCGCGGTCTCCCGCAGGCTGGTCACGCCCAGGTTCGTGCTCACCGCCTGCGGGCACAGGCAGGAGACGCCGATCCCCCGGTCGCCGTAGGTGATCGACAGCCACTCGGCCAGCGCCACCGCCGCG
Organism: Actinomycetota bacterium; assembly: GCA_021324595.1. GTDB lineage: Bacteria > Actinomycetota > Actinomycetes > Streptosporangiales > Streptosporangiaceae > Chersky-822. The sequence continues at coordinate 48,082 of JAJPIV010000104.1, forward strand.
TGCTTGGTCACCGCGTAGGGCGCGGAACCCAGCTGGGTCAGCAGGCCCGCCGCGGACGCGGTGATCAGCAGGTGGCCCCGGCCGCGGGCCAGCATCCCGGGCAGCACCGCGCGCGCGGCGTAGACGTGGGCCTGGACGTTGACCGCCCAGATCCTCGACCACGCCTCGTCGGGCACCTCGACGCCGCCGGCCACGATGATCCCGGCGTTGGAGCAGAACAGGTCGATCCGGCCGAACTCGTCCGCCGCCCGCGCGGCCAGCGCGGCGACGTCGGCCTCGCGGGTCACGTCCGCGGCGACCGCGATCGCCCGGGCGCCCCGGCCCGCGGCCTCCGCCGTCACCTGTTCCGCGCCCGCGGCATCCACGTCGGCGACGACCAGCCCGGCCGCGCCGCCGTCCGCGAGGGCCAGGCACAGCGCGCGGCCGATCCCGCTCGCCCCGCCGGTGACCACCGCGGCGCAGCCCTCGACCCGCATGTCAGATCCCTCCCGCCCGGCGCCCGGGCGCTAGGCAGCCGGATTCGTGACCGAGACCGGCCCGGGCTCCGCGGTCCCGGGCCCGGATCCGGCCGGACGGCCTGCCGCGGGGGCGGACGCGCCGCCGGCCCCCGCGCCGCCTGCGGCCGCGGCCACGCGCCCGCCCCCGGCCGATGCGCGCACCCACTCGCCGATCCGCCGGATCAGCTGCGGCCCCGCCCCCGACTCCGCGTGGCCGAAGCCCGGGACGATCCACAGCTCCTTCGGGTCGCCGGCCGCGTCGTAGATCCGCTGGGCGTGATCGACCGGGAAGTACTCGTCCCGGTCGCCGTGGACCACGAGCAGCGGCACCGGCGCGATCCGGGCGGCCGCCTCCGCGGGCGGCAGCGGGACGGGATCCCACCGGCCGTTGCTGATCCTGGTCTTGAGCACGGTCCGGGTGATGAGCCGGCCGAGCCGGCGCTCGACCGCCAGGTGCACCAGGCGCATCTGCCTGGTGCCCCGGAAGTACCACTGGCCCGGGCCGCTGACGGAGACGACCGCATCGACGCCTCCGATCAGCCCGGCGTGCCGGAGCACGACCGAAGCGCCCATGGAGAAGCCCACCGTGGCGATCCGCTGGTATCCGAGCTCCCTGGCGTAGCCCACCGCCACGTCGAGGTCCTTGATCTCCTTGTCCCCGAGCGTGGAGACGCCACCGGACCGGCCGTGGCCGCGGAAGTCAAAGGTGATCACGCCGCCGAACCGGCTCAGCCCGGTCGCGGCCCGCCAGACCGCGCCGTGCTGCCAGTTCAGCGTGAACCCGTGCGCCAGCACGATGCCGAGGCCAGGGTCACCGGGCAGGTGCGCCGCGTCGATCGGGACGCCGTCATCGGTGACGATGGTCCTCGCGTATGGCACGGGCTTGCTCATGGGTACATTCTGCGCGACGCGCCGCCGCGCGGCGCCGGGCGACCGGCGCCGGCGGCTCGTTCCCCCCGCTCTCCTCGCGGGCCCCGCCGGCCGAGGTGCGACAATGGGCCAGTGCCCAGCGACGAGGTGATCGGGATCTGCCGTCGGGCGCGCGCGGCGGCCGCGGTGACCCGGGAACTGAACACCCAGCCGAAGGACGCGGTGCTGCTGCGGCTCGCCGAGGCGATGGACGCCAGCCGCGAGCGGCTGACCTCGGCGAACGCCGCCGACCTGGCGGCCGCGCGGTCCGGCGGGCTGTCACCGGCCTTGATCGACCGGCTGACCCTGACCGACGCCCGGATCTCCGGCATGGTCCGCGCGATCCGGGCGGTGGCCAGCCTGCCCGATCCGGTCGGCCAGGTGGTCCGCGGCGGCACCCGGCCGAACGGATTGCTGATCGAGCAGGTCCGGGAGCCGCTCGGCGTGGTCGCGGTCGTCTACGAGGCCAGGCCGAACGTCACCGCCGACGTCGCCGCGCTCTGCCTGAAGTCGGGGAACGCCGCCGTGCTCCGCGGCTCATCGGCCGCCGCCGCCACGAACGGCGCGATCGCCGACCTGATCGGCGAGGTGCTGGCCGGGCAGGACGAGGTCCCGGCCGACGCGGTGCAGCTCATCCGCGACAACTCCCGCGACGCCGTGCTCCAGCTGCTCACCGCGGAGGAGTACGTGGACCTGCTGGTGCCGCGCGGGGGCCCGGGGCTGATCGAGACCGTGCGCGAGCATGCCACGGTCCCGGTCGTGATCGACGGGGACGGGAACTGCCACGTGTACGTGGACGCCTCCGCCGACCCGGCGATGGCCACCTCGGTCATCGTGAACGCCAAGACGTCGAGGCCCGGCGTGTGCAACGCCGCCGAGACGCTGCTGGTGCACGAGGCCATCGCCGGCGCATGGCTCCCCGGCGCGCTCGACGAGCTCCGCAAGCTCGGCGTCACGATCCGCGGTGACGAGCGGGTCCGCGCCATCTGGCCGGAGGCGGAGCCCGCGACCGAGGCGGACTGGGCGACCGAGTACCTCGACCTGATCCTCGCCGTGCGGGTGGTCGCCAGCCTGGACGAGGCGCTCGCCCACATCGCGCGCTGGGGAACGCGCAACTCCGAGGCGGTGATCGCGCAGGACATCGCGGTCGCCCGGCGGTTCGCCCGCGCCGTCGACTCCGGAAGCGTGTTCGTGAACTGCTCGACGCGGTTCTCCGACGGCGGCGAGTTCGGCTACGGGCTCGAGATCGGGATCTCCACCCAGAAGCTCCACGCCCGCGGCCCCATGGGCCTGGAGGCGCTCACCTGCGTCAAGAACGTCACCTGGGGCACCGGCCAGGTCCGGGTCTAGCCGGCAGGCCAGCGCCGGCCCCGCCCGAACCGGCCCCGCCCGCCAGGTCAGTGCCCGGCCTGGAAGACGACCAGCGAGTCGCGGTGGATCGCGTGGATGTCGCGGATCGCGGCGCGCGCCGGCGAGGCCGGATCGACCTTGCCGGACAGGAACGACCCCTCGGCCAGGACTGCCGCGCAGGCCCTGGGCTGAGCCAGCATGAGCGCGTCGGTCAGCAGCCTGACGCGCTCCCGGCCGAACGAGCCCAGCGCCGCGAGCGCGTTCACCGCCGCCGGCGACCGGCCGGCCGCGAGGTCGGCGACGTCCTCGAACCGCTCAGGGTCGAGCAGGTCGCCGGGCCCGGGCCGGCCGGCGCCGCCGCCCGTGGCCCGGGCGGCCGGGGCGTACCTCACCCGGAACAGCACCGAGATCACGTCGGCCACCTGGTCCGGTGACAGCGCGCGCATCAGCCGCAGGGCCGCCGATGGCATCGCCACCGACCCGCGGCCGATCAGCCGCTCCGGGTGCCGCACGTCGGTCAGCTCCACCACCGCGCCGGCCTCGAAATCCCCGTCCACCCGCTTGACGCCGGACAGGAACAGCGTGCTGCCCGCGCGCAGGCTCTGCTCGGCCTCCCGGTTGATTCCGATCGAGCCCACCGGGTAGGCAATCCCGCCGATCCAGCGATCCGCTGGTGCCAGGTGCCCCGCGGCCGCCCGCACCACCGTTCCCGTCCGCACCCGCGGGCTCAGGCTCCTGGCCACCACGTCGGCGCCGCGCGCTGGCCCGATCACGCACTCGATGCCGCAGTAGGCTGCGCGCGCGGCCGCGTTCAGCTTGGACCGCATGCCGCCCCTGCCCTCGCCCGGCGCAACGATCCGCAGCGCCCTGGCCTGCTCGGGGGTGAGCCGGGCGAGTCGCTCCCGCATCGCCTGGTCGGCGTACACGCCGCGGACGTTGGTGAGGAACGCCAGCCGCGACGCCTGCGCCGCCACGGCCACCGCGACGGCGATCTGATCGTTGTCCAGCTCCGATTTGGGGTCGGTCGTGTCATTGCCGTTGACGATCGGCAGCAGTCCCTGGGCCAGCGCCGAGGTGAGCACGCTTCCCACGTCCCGCATGGCCCACGGCGAGTCCAGGTCGCTGCGGGAGAGCAGGATCTGGCAGACCTCGACGCCGACCGCGGCGGCGAGCTGCCGGTAGAGGGCCATCAGCGCGGGCTGGCCGACCGAGGCGGCGAGCGCGACGCCGAGCGGACCGGACGTGTCCGCCGCCCGGTACCGGTCCAGCGTCGCCTCCAGCGAGGCGACCGCCGCGGCGCCAGCGGCCTGGCCCGGGCCGGCGCCCGGAGGTGGCGGTCCGGCAGCCGCCGAGGCGGCGGACAACTGCCCCACCGACGCCCGCACGGCGTCGAGCAGCCGCGCGAGCTCGGGGCCGGCCCGCGCGGTGGGCCCCTCGAATGCGAGCAGCCGGCGGCCGAGCCTCGCGGCACCCGATGTGACCAGGATCACCTCGTGGCCGTCGCGCTGCGCGCTCGCGATCTGCGTGACCAGGTCGGCGATGACGTCGAGCGCCAGGCCCTCGCCGCTGGCGATCGAGCTCGATCCGAGCTTGACGACCAGCCGCGTCATCGCGCTGCGCCCTGGTGCCGCGCCTGGTCCGCCGGGCCCGCGGCGCGGCACGCGCCGCCGGCCGCCCGCGGCGCGTGCCGCGCCGCGGGCGGCGCGAGGCGCCGCCGTGCGGAGATAACCGCGCCTGCGCGGGCGATGGCCATGAGCCGCACTCTAGCCGCACCAGACGGGCAGGCCGCATGCCGCCGGTGGCATGATCTGCGGGTGCCGTCTCGCCAGGCGCCGCCGTGATCACCCGCCGGGCCGCTCCGCGCTCAGCGCGCCCCGTGGGCGTCCATGTCCCGGTTGCCGCGGGGCTCGCATCCGCCGGGCTGGGCTATGCGGCCGGCGTCGGCGCCGAGGTCATGCAGGTCTTCGTCGGCAACCCGCGCACCTGGACCCCGGGCGAGGGGGACGAGCGGGAGATCCGGGCGCTGCGCGCCCATGTCGAGGCGACCGGCTTGCCGGTGTTCGTCCACTCGCCTTACCTGGTCAACGTCGGCTCGCCGGCTGACGCCGTCCGGGCGCGCTCGGCGGCCCTGCTCGCCCAGAGCCTGCTCCGCGCGCGCGAGATCGGCGCCCGGGGGGTCGTCGTGCATACCGGCTCATCGGTCACCGCAGACCGGGACGCGGGGCTCCGCCGGGCCCGCGAGGCGCTGCTTCCGGTGCTGGACGCGATGCCCGGCGGCGGCCCGCCGGTCCTGCTTGAGCCGATGGCCGGGCAGGGGCACATGCTCTGCGCGGCCGCCGGCGAGATCGGGCCGTACCTGGCGGCCCTTGACTGGCACCCGCAGGCGCAGCTGTGCCTGGACACCTGTCACCTGTTCGCGGCGGGACATGACCTGACCGCGGCCGGGGGGGTTGATGCGGTGTTCAGCGAGCTCGGGCAGGCAGGGATCGCGCGGCTGCGGCTCATCCACGCCAACGACGCCAGGGACCGCTGCGGGTCCCGGCGCGACCGCCACGAGAACGTCGGCAAGGGGGAGATCGGCCTGCGGCCGTTCTGGGAGCTCCTGCACCATCCGGCCACGGCGGGCGTCGCGTTCGTGGCCGAGACGCCGGGAGGCAGGGAAGGCCACCGGCGCGACATCGCCACTCTCAAGCGCCTGCGGAGCCGGCCGGCGCCCTGAGGCCTGAGGCCTCGGCGCTCGCCGCTGACGATCCGCCCGGCCCCGGCGCCACCGGAGCGGCACCTGCCCCGGCTCGCGCCGCGGGGCCGCGCAGCGGGCGGCCCCGGCTGCCGCCGGGTCCGCGGGTGCCGGTCAGACCGCGTTGTCGCGCAGGCGGGTGAGCAGCTCCCGCAGCCGGGTGAGCTCATCATCGGTGAACCCGCCGCGCAGCCGGCCGTCGAACGCCGCTGCCGCCTCCCGCAGCCGCGCGTGGAGCGCCTCACCCTCGGTGGTGAGCTCGACCAGGTGCACCCGCCGGTTCCTCGGGTCGCGCCGCCGCGTGACAAGCCTGGCCGCCTCCATCGCATTCAGGTGGTGCGTGAGGGTGGCGTCCTGGATGCCGACCTGCTCCGCCAGCTCGCGCTGGCTCGCGGCATGGCCGTCCGTCAGCGCGACCAGCACGTGCCAGACCGGCAGCGATCCGCCCTCGGCAGCCAGGCACTCATCGAACGCCCGGCTCACCACCTTGCTCACCTGGGCGACGTACAGGCCGATCGGCGGCGCCGCCGGGCTATGCATGAGCGCCAGCGTACAGCACCATATCAATTTACCTTAAATATTAGATATACATCTATTCCCGGCATCACTCCGGCTCGGGGTTCCGTCCCCTGCGCCGACGTCGCCCCGCCGGACGGGCCGGCCGTCCTCCGCCTCCCCCGCTGCGCCACGCCCGGCGGCTCACCAGGCTGGTGCCGCCGGCCGGCCGCGCATCCGGACGGAGGGTGCAGACAGGAGAATAGCACTGGATGTCCGTTTCAGTCAGTGAAACATAACATTCAGGTAACAGAATCGTCGCTCGCCCTTGCCGCTGAGTTTGCGCAGTCCTACATTGCTGCCAACTGGGAAAGCGCTTACCCACAGGTCCGGCTGCTGTCCTGGCCGCTCAAGTAAGCGCTTACTGGCACAGCGGCTACTGGCACAGCGGCTACTGGCACAGCGGCTACTGGCACAGCGGCGCGGGACGAAGCCGGCCCGCGACCGCCCCGGCCGCCAAGGGAGCGCGATGGCCGAGCAGGACCGGAGCATCCAGTCTCCGCCGACGATCTACGATGTCGCGCGCGCCGCGGGAGTCTCGATCGCCTCGGTGTCCCGGGTCCTGAACGGCAACCGCAACCCCCGCCAGGAGACCCGGGAACGGGTGCTCCGCGCGGTCGCCGACCTCGGCTTCGTCCCGGACGGCGCGGCCCGGGCGTTGTCCGCTCGCCTCAAGGAGGTCGTCGGCGTCGTGTTCCGCCGCGTCCCCTGGCAGCTGACCAGCGAGGGCTCCTTCGCCGAGGAGGACGAGAGCCTCCAGTTCACCGACGTGATCAACCGGGGCATCGAGGTGGCCGCGCAGCGGCAGGGCTACAACCTGCTGGTCGGATCGGTCGGCGTGGACGACCAGGACGCGCACCGCCGGATCATGACCATGGCCCGCAAGAGCGACGGCCTCATCCTGCACGACCGCGCGGTCCATCCCTCCAGGCTCGCGCAGATCGCCCGGCAGGTGCCCGTCGTCACGCTGGCAGGCATCGCGAGCCCGGTGACCGCCAACGTGCGCGGAGACAACGGCGCCGGGATGACCGAGCTGGCCAGGCACCTGCTGCTGGACCACGGCTACCCGACCATCGCGTACCTCGCGGGCCATGCGGACAGCCCCGACAACCTGGCCCGGCGGGAGGCGCTGGCGCGGGAGGCGGCACGCGCGAGGGCGCTGTTCGCCGACGGGCCGCGCTGGCAGGGCAACTACTACGCGGCCGGCGGCGCGAGGGTCATCGCGCTGCTGCTAGCCGACAAGATGCCGCTCCCCCGCGCCATCGCCTGCGCCAACGACCAGACCGCGATCGGCGTGCTGCACGCGCTGAGCCGGCACGGCATCGACGTTCCCGGGGAGGTCGCGGTCACCGGCTTCGACGACATCCCGGTCGCGCGCCACCTGCACCCGCGCCTGACCACGGTCCGCCAGCCCATCCAGGAGCTCGGCGCCACCGCATTCGACGTCCTGCGGTCCATGATCGGCAGCCGGGACCGCGCCGGGCGGGAGATCGTCCTGCCGACCACGCTGGTCCTGCGCGAGAGCTGCGGCTGCACGGCCGGCGGGAGGCAGTGATGCGGCTCGTGGCCAGGCGGCTCGCCCTCTACCTCGTCACCGCGCTGGTGGCCATCACGGTGAACTTCTTCATCCCCCGGCTCATGCCCGGGAACCCGGTCGAAGCGGCGATCGGCCAGATGCGATCCCGGGTCACCCCGCAGACGATCGCCGCGCTGGACCTCCAGTACGGGCTGAACACCAGGCTCAGCCTCTGGGGCCAGTACCTTCACTACTGGCACCAGCTCCTGCACGGCGACCTGGGGGTCTCGTTCAGCGCCTACCCGGCCACGGTGGCGAGCGTCATCCGGGCGGCCCTGCCGTGGACGATCGGCCTGGTCGGCACCGCCACCGTGATCAGCTTCGCGCTCGGCACGCTGACCGGGATCGCCGCGGCCTGGCGGCGCGGAAGCTGGCTCGACAGCCTGCTGCCCGCGATGACGTTCTTCCAGGCCGCGCCGTACTTCTTCGTCGCGATCCTGGCGGTCGCGCTGTTCGCGACCAAGCTCGGCTGGTTCCCGCAGAACTCCGGCTACGACACCACCACGCTCAACCCGGGCCTGACCTGGCCCTTCATCGCGAGCCTGATCGACCACGCGGTCCTGCCCGCGCTCACCATCGTGGTCGGCTCCGTCGCGGGCTGGGTCATCGGCATGCGGAACATGATGCTCACCACGATGGACGAGGACTACGTCCTCATCGCCCGCGCCAAGGGGCTGCGCACCGCACGGGTGATCGCCTACGCGGCCCGGAACGCGATCCTGCCCAGCGTGTCGGGGTTCTCGCTGGCGATCGGCTTCGTGGTGTCGGGCGCGCTGCTCACCGAGATCGTCTTCTCCTACCCGGGCATCGGATACGTGCTCTACCAGGCCATCGGGAGCGAGGACTACCCGCTGCTGCAAGGGATCTTCCTGGTCGTGACGTTCGCGGTGCTGGCCGCGAACCTGCTCGCGGACTTCGCCTACGCGTTCCTCGACCCCCGTACCAGGCAGGAGGGATGACCGATGTCCCTTGCCCCCGGAGTCCCCATGGCCGCACAGCCGGCGCCGTCGCTGCCGGGCCGGGGCCACGCCCGCATGCTCCGGCTGCCGAGGTCGCTGAAGATCCGGGTCGGCCTGGGGATGGCGGTGTTCTTCACCATCGTGGCGGTCATCGGCCCGTGGATCGCCCCGTACAACCCGAGCGCGAGCCTGTCCACGACCTCGGGAGTGCCGCAGCCTCCCTCGGCCGCGCACTGGCTGGGCACCACCCAGGTCCAGCAGGACGTCCTGTCCCAGCTGCTCGCGGGCGGGCGGAGCACCATCCTGGTCTCGCTGGTGGCCGGGGCGGTCGCCACGATCCTGGCGATCGCCTTCGGCGTCACCGCCGGATACGCCGGCGGCTGGCTGGACGACCTGCTCTCCATGCTCGCCAACGTGTTCCTGGTGATGCCCGCGCTCCCGCTGCTCATCGTGATCTTCGGGTTCCTGTCCCGCACCGCCAGCCCCAACGACGTGCTCATCGGGCTGGTCATCAGCGTCACCGGCTGGGCCTACGGCGCGCGGGTGATGCGGGCGCAGACCCTGTCGCTGCGCGGGCGGGACTTCGTCCTCGCCGCCCGGATCGCCGGCGAGCGAGCCTGGCGGATCATGGCCTTCGAGATCCTGCCGAACCTGGTCCCGGTCGTCGCCACCTCATTCCTGTTCACCGTGATCTACGGCGTCGGGACCTACACGGCGCTGTCGTTCCTCGGCGTCATCAGCGTCGCGCACTGGAGCTGGGGCACGATGCTGTACTGGGCGCAGAGCGCCCAGGCCGCCCAGCAGGTGCACATCGAATGGTGGTGGTTCCTGCCGCCAGGCCTGGCCGTCGGGCTGTTCGGCACCGCGCTGGCCCTGCTCAACTTCGGCATCGACGAGTTCGTCAATCCCCGGCTGAGGGCCGCTGGCCTCACGGGCCGGCCCCGGCGCGCCCGCCCGGACCGCCGGGCCGGGCGGGCCGGCCCCGGCGGACGGCCACGGCCTGACCGCCCGCGCGCGGCAGCCGGGGGCGCCCCGGCGCCACGAGGAGGCCAGGCCGCATGAGCACTCCCGCGGGCCCCGGCCCCGGCGCGGGCCCCGGCCCCGGCGCGGGCCCCGGCCCGGGCGCGGGCCCCGGCCCGGGCGCGACCGGCGATGCCCTGCTGGCAATCCGCGGCCTGTCGGTCGACTACGGTTCAGGTCCGGCCGCGATCCGGGCCGTGGTCGCAGCCGACCTCACGCTTCACCGGGGCGAGGTGCTCGGCCTGGCCGGAGAGAGCGGAAGCGGGAAGTCCACGCTCGCCTTCGCGATCGCCAGGCTGCTGCGGCCGCCCGCCGTGGTGACCGGCGGGCAGGTGCTGTTCCGCCCCCTGCCCGGGCGGGAGGGCACGGCGGCCGCCGGCGCCGACGGCCAGGGCCCGCGGGACGGGGGCGCGGCCGGCCCGGTCCCCGCGGCGGTGGACCTGCTCCGCCTGCGGGACAGGGACCTGCGGGCACTGCGCTGGGATCAGCTCGCGATCGTGCTGCAGAGCGCGATGCACGCGCTCAACCCGGTGATGACGATCGGCGCGCAGCTCACCGACGTGCTGGCCGCGCACCGGCCCGCCATGACCCGGGCGGCCAGGCGGGCCCGGGCGGCCGAGCTGCTCGAGCTCGTCGGCATCCCGGCCGCCAGGCTGACCAGCCACCCGCACGAGCTTTCCGGCGGCCAGCGGCAGCGCGTCATGATCGCCATGGCAACCGCGCTCCGCCCGCAGATCCTGATCATGGACGAGCCCACGACCGCGCTGGACGTCGTGACCCAGCGCGAGATCCTCACCGAGCTCGTGGCCCTGCGGGAACGGCTCGGGTTCGCTGTCCTGTTCATCACCCATGACCTGTCGCTGCTGATCGAGATCGCCGACACCATCGCGGTGATGTACGCGGGCCGGCTGGTGGAGCAGGCGCCCGCGGGCCAGCTCTACCGGGCCCCCCGCCACCCGTACACGCTGGGGCTGCTGACATCGTTCCCGCCGCTGCACGGCCCGCGCTCGCGCCTGACCGGCATCGGCGGCTCACCTCCCGACCTGCGTCAGCTGCCGGCCGGCTGCGTCTTCCACCCGCGCTGCCGGTTCGCGATGGACCGCTGCCGCACCGAGGCGCCGCCGCTCCTGCCGCCCGGGCCGGGCGCGCGCGTGGCCGCGTGCTGGCTGCACCACGAGGGCGCGCAGGTGCCGGAGGAGCTCAGGCGGCCGGACGACGCCCCGACACGTGATCACGGCGGGCAGGTCCCCCGCGCCGAGCACCATGGCCGGGCGCCGCGCTCCGGCACGGCCGCCCGTGCGCCGGGCCCGGTCGGCGACCGGAGCAGGCCGTGAGCGGCCCTGCCGCCGGCGGCACTGCCGCCCGGGGTGGCGCCCCGGGCGGTGACGTGCCGCTGCTCCAGGCGCGCGGGCTCACCAGGAACTTCCGGGTCCGGGCGAGCCGGGCGCGCCCCGGGGGCGGCCTCGTGCGGGCAGTCCAGGATGTCACCGTCGCCCTGCCGCGGGCAGCGATCATCGCGATCGTCGGGGAGAGCGGGTCGGGGAAGTCGACGCTGGTCAAGCTGCTCGCCCGGCTGATCCGGCCGACCAGCGGGACGCTGTTGCTCGACGGGGCGCCCTTGCCGCGCTCGTCGCGGGGGCGGCGGGAGTTCGCCCGGCAGGTGCAGCTGGTCCTGCAGGATCCGTTCTCCTCCCTCAACCCGGTCCATGACGTCCGCTACCACCTGGCCAGGCCGCTCAGGATCCACCGCCTGGCGCGCACCCGCCCGGAGCTCGACCGGGCCGCCGACGGGCTGCTCGAACGGGTGGCCCTGACGCCGCCGGGCCAGTTCCGCGGCAAGTACCCGCACGAGCTGTCCGGCGGCCAGCGGCAGCGGGTCGCGATCGCCCGCGCCCTCGCCGTCAGGCCGCGCGTGCTGCTCGCCGACGAGCCGGTCTCGATGCTCGACGTCTCCGTCCGGCTCGGGGTGCTCAACCTCCTTGCCGACCTGCGCGAGCGTGACGGCCTGGCGATCGTCTACGTGACGCACGACATCGCATCGGCCCGCTACCTCGCCGACGCGATCTGCGTCATGTACGCGGGCCGGATGGTCGAGTCGGGCCCCGCCGCCGTGGTCACCGACGCGCCGGCCCACCCCTACACCCAGCTGCTGATCGGCGCTGCCCCGGACCCCGATCGCCCGGCCGCCGCCAGGCTCACGCCAGGAGACGCCGCGACCGGGCCGGCCATCCCGGCCGGCGGGTGCCCGTTCCGCCCGCGCTGCCCCCACGCGATGCGGGTCTGCGCCGATGCCGTCCCCGCCCTGGCCGATCTCGGCGGCGGCCATGCCAGCGCCTGCTGGCTGCACGCCGACGGCCTGAGCGCCGCCGAGCGCTCCGCGCTCGGCCGGGGCGAACGAGCCGCCGGGCTCGCCCCCGGCCGCCGGGCCGCCCGGCCCCGGAGGGAGGCGCGATGAACGGACCCGGCTGACGACATCCGCGCTCGCCGGACGCGCCTTCGGCGGCACACGACGCACGCGACGCACCCGGCCCGTGGCCCCCACGGCCGTGACCCGCACGGCCGTGACCCGCACGGCGGCGGCCCGCCGGCCCGGCCGGCCCGGCGCCGCACCAGTACTCGACAGACCCCCACGGTCACACAAGACAGGCCGGCATGAGCCGGCCGGGCACATTGGAGTCTAGGCAATGCACCGACCGATCCTGAAGAGCCTGGTCATGGCGAGCGCGCTCGCCCTGGCGGCGGCGGCCTGCAGCAGCTCGCCGGCGTCCTCGGGGAAGCAGGCCAAGCCGCTGGTCATCGTCGACAACACCGGGCAGACCTACACCAGGTCGTTCAACCCCTTCGTGTCGACCTCGCTCGGCAACGAGGTCAACTCCACCGCGCTCTACTACGAGCCGCTGCTGCTGTTCAACATCATGCGCCCCACCCAGCCGCCGATCCCGTGGCTGGCGACGGCCTACTCCTGGTCCGACGGCGGCAAGACGCTCACGCTCACGATCCGCAAGGGCGTCAGGTTCAGCGACGGCACCCCGATGACCGCCTCCGACGTGGCGTTCAGCTTCAGCCTGCTGAAGCTGCACCCGAACCTCACGCCGGTCGCCCCGCCGCCGGTCCCGCTGACCGCGACCGCGACGAGCCCCACGACGGTCGTGCTCAGGTACAGCCAGCCCGAGTACGCGAACCTCTTCCTGATCGGCGGCATGTACGTCGTCCCCGAGCACATCTGGAAGGGCATCGCCAACCCGGCGACGTTCACCGATCCGAACCCGGTCGGCACCGGGCCGTACGTGGTGTCGCAGTTCTCGGCGCAGAAGTTCACCCTCACGCCCAACAGGCACTACTGGGACAAGGCGAGCGTCAGGGTGCCGTCGATCGTCTTCCCGGACTACATCAGCAACGACACGGCGAACCCGGCCCTTGAGGACGGGCTGATCGACTACGCCGGCAACGACGTCAGCAACGTGCAGGAGAACTTCCTGAACAAGAGCCCGGACTTCCACACCTGGACCGCGAGCAAGCCGTGGTTCTCCGACAACAACGTGGTGACGCTGTGGCTGAACGTCACAAGGCCGCCGCTCAACGACCCGAAGGTCCGGCTCGCGATCAGCGCCGGCATCGACCGGCAGCAGCTGTCCGTCCAGGGAGAGACCGGCTACGAGCCGCCCGCGACCTCGTCGAGCGGCCTGCTGCTCCCGGTGGACAACGCGCTGCTCGACCCGGCCTACGCCGGCAACCTGTCGCCCACCTCCGACCCGGCCAAGGTGGCGGCGATCCTGACCAGCGATGGCTGGAAGAAGGTCAACGGCAAGTGGACGAAGAACGGCAGGACGATCAAGTTCTCGATCGAGGACCCGTCCTCCTACACCGACTACGCGACCGATGCCCAGCTCATCGCCAACCAGCTGAACGCCGAGGGCTTCGAGGTGTCCTTCGACGGCGTCCAGGCCAACCAGTGGTACGCGGACTACCCCGTCGGCAACTTCGACGCCATGATCCACTGGGGCACCCAGGGCCCGAACCCGTACTACTACTTCCAGAACTGGCTCGACGACAGCCAGTCCGCGCCGATCGGCAAGCCGGCCGCCAGCGACTGGGGCCGGTTCCGGGACCCGCAGGCGCAGGCCGCGCTCGCCCAGTTCGCCAGCACGGACAACCCCGCGGCCCAGCGGGCGGCGCTCGACACCCTGCAGAAGATCGTCGCCACGCAGGCGCCGGTCATCCCGTTGCTGTACGGCGCGGCCTGGTACGAGTACTCGACCAAGAACTACACGGGGTGGCCGACGGCGGCCAACCCGTACATGAACCCGGTCCCGAACTCGCCGTACCTGCTCTACACCGTCCTGCACCTCAAGCCGGTCGGCTGAGCGCGGCCGGCATGACAACTCCGCACCACGCGCGCCGCCCGCCCGGCCGGGTTGCCGGCCGGGCGGGCGGCCCGGCCGGCAACCCGGCCTCGGACCAGGCAATCACGGCCCGCCCGCCGCGCGGGCAGGCCCCCGGCGGCCGGGACCTGCGCGACCTGGTCTCCTCGCTCTCGCTGCGCGAGAAGGTCGATTTGCTCACCGGCGCGGACAGCTGGACGACCCGGGCGGCGCCGGCCATCGGCCTGCGGCAGATCGTGATGTCGGACGGCCCGGCCGGGGCGCGGGGCACCAGGCTGGATGAGCGGCACCCGTCGACCAGCCTGCCGTGCCCGTCGGCGCTCGGCGCCACCTGGGATCCGGAGCTCGTGCGCGAGCTCGCGTTCGCGCTCGGGACCGAGGCCCGGGCCAAGGGCATCGACGTCCTGCTCGGCCCGACGATCAACCTCATGCGCACCCCGCTCGGCGGGCGCGGCTTCGAGTGCTTCTCCGAGGATCCCCTGCTGACCTCCCGGATCGCGGTCGGCTACGTGCGCGGGCTCCAGGCGGCGGGGGTCGCCGCGACGGCCAAGCACTTCGTGGCCAACGACTCGGAGACGGGCCGGCGCGGCTACGACGCCAGGGTCAGCGAGGAGGCACTGCGCGAGGTCTACCTCGCCCCGTTCGAGGCGTCCGTGCGCGAGGCCGGAGTCGCCGTGGTCATGGCGGCCTACAACAAGGTCAACGGCGTGCCGATGACGCGGAACGCGCGCCTGCTCGCCCAGGTGCTCAAGGGCGAGTGGCGCTTCGGCGGGGTGGTGACCTCCGACTGGGGGGCCGCGGCCGAGACGGCGGAGACCGCGCTGGCCGCCGTGGACCTGGTGATGCCGGGGCCGGACGGGCCATGGGGCGAGCGGCTCGCCCAGGCGGTCACCGACGGGCTGGTCGGCGCCGACGTGATCGATGACAAGGTGCTGCGCCTGCTGGGCCTCGCCGTCCGGGTCGGCGCGCTGGATCACCGGCCGGGCGCGGCGCGGGCGGCCGGCCCGCCGGGGCGGCGGCTCGTCGATCCCGGGCTGCTCCGGCGGGCCACGGCGGCCTCGTTCGTGCTGCTGAGCAACCCGGCCGGGATCCTGCCGCTGGCGGCCGGCCGCCTGCGGCGCCTGGCCGTGATCGGTCCCGGCGCGCTCCGCCCGACCATCCAGGGCGGCGGCAGCGCGGTCGTCGTCCCCGCCGCCGTCTCCGTGCCGGCCGCCGCCCTGGCGGCCCGCCTCGCCGGGCAGGCGCAGGTGAGCGTCGCCGAGGGCTGCCGGATCTGGGACGCTGTTCCCGAGCCGCCCGCAGGCTCGCTGCGCGACCCGGTGACCGGCGAGCCCGGCCTGCGGCTGGAGTTCCGCGATGCCGCGGGCCGCGTGATCCGCGGCGAGCACCGGGAGGCGTCCGCCTTCGCCTGGTGGGACGGGCTCCCGCCCGGCGTCGGCTGGGGCGAGCCGGGCAGCATCGTGCTGCGCGCGGTGTTCCGCCCGCAGGTCAGCGGGCCGCACTGCGTCGGGGGCGCCGGAGTGGGCTGGCTGCGGCTGACCGTGGACGGCGAGACGGTCGCCGACCGCCCCACCCCCACCCCGGCCGACCCGGTCGAGGCGATGACCAGGCCCGGCCGGGTGCGGGCCGGGGTGGAGCTCCGGGCGGGCCGTGACGTCGGCGTGGAGCTGCAGCTGTCGCCGGCCGCGGACGGCGCGGGCCCGCTGACCGTGCGGCTCGGGATCGCGCCGGCGGCCGCCGACGATGACCTCCTGGCGGAGGCGGTCCGGGCGGCCCGGGGCGCGGATGCCGCGGTCGTCATCGTCGGATCCGCCGAGCTGACCGAGAGCGAGGGATTCGACCGGCCCGGCCTGGCCCTGCCGGGCCGGCAGGACGAGCTCGTGCGGTCGGTGGCCGAGGCGTGCCCGGCGACGATCGTGGTCGTCAACGCCGGCATGCCGGTGCTGATGCCCTGGGCCGGGCAGGTCGCGGCGGTCATCCAGGGCTGGCTGCCCGGCCAGGCGATGGGCGAGGCCCTGGCTGGGGTGCTGCTCGGGGACGCCGAGCCGGGCGGCCGCCTGCCGGTCACCATCCCGGCGGCCGAGTCCGACTGCCCGGTGCTCGGCGCCGCCCCGGCTTCCGACGGGCGGCTGGAGTACTCCGAGGGCCTGCTGATCGGGTACCGGGGGTACGACGCACGCGGCCTGGTCCCCCGTTACCCGTTCGGGCACGGGCTCGGCTACACGACCTGGGCTTACGAGTCGGCCGAGGTGGTGCACGGCCCGGGCGGCGCGCACGCGGGCGGCGGGCACGGCCCGGGCGTTCCGGGAGGGCTGGCCGTCCGGGTCACCGTCAGGAACACCGGCGGCCGCCCCGGGCGCGAGGTGATCCAGGCCTACCTGACCGCGGAGGGCGACCCGCGGCGGCCGGTGCGGGTCCTCGCCGCGTTCGCCTCCGTGACCGCCGAGCCGGGCGAGGCCGCCGCCGCGGTGCTGAGCGTGCCGGCCCGGGTGCTCCAGCGCTGGGACGCCGCCGCAGGCCGCTGGGCCTGGCTGGACGGCCCGCTCACGTTGCAGATCGGCCGGTCCTCCCGCGACCTGCGGCTGCGGGTGCCGGTCCCGGCGCCGCCGGCCGGGCACTGACCCGGCCCGGCCGCGAGCCACAGCCGGTGCCGGCGCGAGCCGGCGCGGGCGGGCGCGAGCCTCCCCGCGCGCCCGGCCATCGCGCCGCCGCCCTTCCGCGCCGGCACCGGCTGTGCAATCTTGGTGATCGTAGTCTGCCCCAGGTGCCGCGGGAGGCCCGCCCATGCCCGTCCTCGCCCAGTTCATGGCCGCGCTGCGCGCCGGCGCGATCGAGGTCGTCGACCTGACCGCGCCGCTCAGCCCGCAGACCCCGGTCATCCAGCTCCCCGAGCCGTTCGGGAACACCAGCCCGTTCTCGCTGACCGAGATCAGCCGGTACGACGAGCGCGGCCCGGCGTGGTACTGGAACAACATCACGACTGGCGAGCACACCGGCACCCACTTCGACGCGCCGGTCCACTGGGCCACCGGACGGGACGGGCTGGACGTCTCCCAGGTCCCTCCCGCTCACCTGATCGCGCCGGCCGTGGTCCTCGACTTCAGCGCCCAGGCCGCGGGCGACCCGGATTTCCTCCTCGAGGTCGAGCACATCAAGGCGTGGGAGGCCGAGCACGGGCCCCTGCCGGACCGCGGCTGGCTGCTGTACCGGACGGGATGGGACGCGCGCTCGGGAAGCCAGCGCGAGTTCCTGAACGCCGACGAGGCCGGCCCCCACACGCCAGGCGTCTCGCCGGACTGCGCGCGCTGGCTGGCCCTGGAGTCCCCGCTGCTCGGCTTCGGCGTCGAGACCGTCGGCACCGACGCGGGCGCGGCGCACTCGTTCGACCCGCCGTTCCCCTGCCACGCGGCGCTGCTCGGCGCCGGCAAGTACGGGCTCACGCAGCTTCAGAACCTGTCCAGGCTCCCGGCGACAGGCTCGGTGGTGATCGCCGGGCCGCTGCCGATCCTCGCCGGCTCGGGCAGCCCGTGCCGCGCCCTCGCCCTGGTCGAGCGGGCGTGATGCGGGTACCCGACGCGGTCGCCTCCGTCCTGGCCGGGCTCGGCGCCGACACCGTGTTCGGCCTGGTCGGCAGCGGCAATTTCCACGTGACCAACGCGCTGATCGCCCGGGGCGCCCGGTTCATCGCGGCCAGGCACGAGTGCGGCGCGGCGAGCATGGCAGACGGCTGGGCCCGGCTCACCGGCCGCCCGGGGATCGTGACGGTCCACCAGGGCCCCGGGCTCACCAACGCGATCACCGCGATCACCGAGGCGGCCAAGAGCCGCACCCCGATGCTGGTGCTGTCCGCCGACGTCGCGGCCGGGGCGGTCCGCTCCAACTTCCGCATCGACATGGCCGGGCTGGCCCAGGCGATCGGCGCGGTGCCGGCCCGGCTGCACTCCCCGGGCTTCGCGGCGGACGACACCGCGCGGGCGTACCGGACCGCCGCGGAGGACCGGCGCACGGTCATCCTCGCGCTCCCGCTCGACGTGCAGGCCGGCGAGTGCGAGGGGCCGCCGGCCACGCAGCCGCCGCCTGCGGTCGCGCCCGCCCCGCCCGATCATGACGGCGTGGCGCGGCTGGCCGCGGCGATCGGCCGGGCGCGCCGTCCGGTGTTCATCGCCGGGCGCGGCGCGCGGGTGTCCGGGGCGCGGCGCGCGCTGGAGCGCCTGGCCGACGCCTGCGGCGCGCTGCTGGCCACCTCGGCTGCCGCGAAGGGCCTGTTCCGCGGCAACCCGTGGGACCTGGACATAAGCGGCGGGTTCGCCTCGCCGCTGGCCGCCGAGCTGATCCGGGGCGCGGACCTGGTGGTCGGCTGGGGCTGCTCGCTCAACACCTGGACGCTGCGGCACGGCAGGCTCATCGGCGAGGGCGCCACGGTCGCCCAGGTGGACACCGACCCGGCGGCGCTGGGCATGCACCGGCCCGTGGATCTCGGGGTGACCGGGGACGCCGCGCTCACCGCCGACGCGGTCACCGAGGCACTGGCCGGGGCCGGCGCCGACCTGGCCCCGGAGGCAGGCGCCGTGACTGGCGCCCGCACGGGCGCCGCGACGGGGATCCGGCACGGCACCGGCTACCGCTCGGAGGAGCTCCGCCAGCGGATCGCCCGCGGGATCCGCTGGCGGGACGTGCCGTACGACGACGACAGCACCGCAAGCCGGATCGATCCGCGCACGCTCACGGCGGCCCTGGATGACCTGCTGCCCGCCGAGCGCGTGGTCGCGGTCGACTCGGGCAACTTCATGGGCTACCCGAGCATGTACCTGTCGGTGCCAGACGAGAACGGCTTCACGTTCACCCAGGCCTACCAGTCGGTCGGGCTCGGCCTGGCCTCGGCGATCGGGTCGGCGATCGCGCGGCCGGACCGCCTGGCCGTCGCGGCGCTCGGGGACGGGGGCGCGCTCATGGGGATCAGCGAGCTGGAGACCGCAGTGCGGCTGGCGCTGCCGATGGTGATCGTGGTCTACGACGACGAGGCCTACGGCGCCGAGGTGCACCACTTCGGCCCCGATGGCCATCCGCTGGACACGGTCAGGTTCCCGCCCGCGGACATCGCCGGGATCGCCCGGGGCTTCGGCTGCGCCGCGCTCACGGTCCGCCGGCGGGAGGACCTGGCAGGCGCGGGCGACTGGCTGGACGGCCCGCGCGACCGGCCGCTGCTGATCGACGCCAAGGTCACCTCGACCGCCGGCGCCTGGTGGCTGGAGGAGGCGTTCCGGGGCCACTGACGGCCGGGCCGGCGTCCCGGGGCCACTGGCGGCCGGGCCCCGGGCAAGGCCTCACGGGGCGGGCAGGCCGACCAGGTCCGCGAGCGCGGCCCGGTGGCGCTCGGGAGTGCCGAGCGCGATCGAGGTGGCCTTGGCCCGCTTGAGGTACAGGTGGGCCGGGTGCTCCCAGGTGAACCCGATGCCGCCGTGCAGCTGCACCATCTCCTGGCCCGCCAGCAGCGCCACCTCCGAGCAGGTCGCCTTGGCCAGGGCGACCGCGACCGGCGTGTCGGGATCCTGCCCGGCCAGGCAGGCGGCCGCGTACCGGGACGCGGCCCTGGCCTGGGTGATGGCCACCCACAGGTCCGCCAGCCGGTGCTTGATCGCCTGGAACGAGCCGACCGGCCGGGCGAACTGGTGCCGCTGCTTGACGTAGGCCAGCGTGATCTCCAGCGCCCGCTCCGCCAGCCCGAGCTGCTCGGCGGCCAGCATGCCCGCCCCGGCCCGCAGCGCCGCGGTGACCGCGGCGCCGGCGGCGGGGCCCGCGGCGATCCGGCTGGCGGGCGCCGCCTCCAGCGTGAGGTCCGCGAGCTGCCTGGTCATGTCCAGGGAGGTCACCGGCGTCATGGTGACCCCGGCCTGCGCGGCGCGGACGGCGAACAGCCCGGCCGGCACGCCGTCGCCGGGGACCAGCAGGACGTCCGCCGGGAGGGCGTCGGCCACCCCGGTCACCGAGCCGCTGAGCCGGTACGTGCCCGCGGGATCGCCGGCCGGGCCGGGCACGATCCGCACGGTCGGCTCCGGCGGCGCTCCGGGCGCGGTGGCGAATGGCACCGCCAGCGCCGCGGTGGCGGTGCCGGCGCCCAGCTCAGCCAGCAGCTCCCTGGCCTGCGGGGCCTGCCCGGCGGCCGGCAGCAGGGCGGCCGTGGCGAGCACCGCGCTGCCCAGGTAGGGCACGGGCGCCAGGGCTCGCCCTGCCTCCTCGGCGACCACGGCGGCCTCGCGGAACGACGCGCCGGCCCCGCCCAGCTCCTGCGGCACGAGCAGCCCGGCGCAGCCCACCTGCCCGGCCAGGACCTGCCACAGCCCGGTGTCGTAGGTCTGCGCCGCCTCGGTCCGGGCCAGGACCGATCGCCAGTCCGCCCGGTCGTCGAGCACCGACCGGACCGCGGCGCGCAGCTGGACCTCCTCCTCGCGGTAGGTCATGTCGGGCAGCCGGGCATCCCGCTCCCGCGCCGCGGCGCCCTCGCTCACCTCGGCAGGTCCTTCCATGGCTTGTCCTTGTCCAGCCGGATCTCGGGCGGCAGCCCGAGCACCCGCTCGGCGACGATGTTCTTGAGGATCTCCGTAGTGCCGCCCTCGATCGAGTTCGCCCGCGAGCGCAGGTACCGGTAGCCCGCGTCCCGGCCGTAGAAGTCGGCGCCCTCCGGGCGCCGCATCGCCCAGTCCCCGTACCTCAGCCCCTCGGCACCGAGCAGCTCCACCTCGAAATCGGAGATCTCCTGGTTGAGCCGGGCGAACACGATCTTGGCCCCGGAGCCCTCCGGCCCGGGCTGCCCGGCCGCGAGCTGCTGCCGCAGGCGCTCCCCGGCCAGCCGGGAGACCTCCGCCTGCGCCCACAGCCGCAGCAGGCGCTCGTGCAGGCCCGGGGTGCGCAGCTGCGGGCTCTCCCGCCACCGCCGCGCGGCGACCCCGATCATGCCGCCCTCGCGCGGGAACGTGAACGCTCCGAGCGCCACCCGCTCGTTCATCAGCGTCGCCGTGGCCACCTGCCAGCCCTGGCCGACCTCGCCGATCCGGTCGGCATCGGGGACCTCCACGTCCGTGAGGAAGACCTCGTTGAACTCGGCCTCGCCAGTCGCCTGCCGGAGCGGGCGCACCTCCACCCCGGGGGCCTTCATGTTCACGCTGAAGTAGGTCAGGCCCTGGTGCTTCGGCTGCTCCGGGTCGGTCCTGGCGAGCAGTATCCCGCGGTCGGCGACGTGGGCCGAGGAGGTCCACACCTTCTGGCCGCTGACGATCCACCGGTCCCCGTCCCTGACCGCGCGGGTGGACAGGCTCGCCAGGTCCGACCCGGCGCCGGGCTCGGAGAACAGCTGGCACCAGATCTCCTCCCCGGTCCACAGCGGCCGCAGCCAGCGGCGCTTCTGCTCGTCGGTCCCGTAGGCCAGGATCGTCGGCGCCGCCATGCCCAGGCCGATCGCGTTGCGGTCGGCGCGGTGGGCGGGCGCGCCCGCCGCCGCGAACGCGGCGTCCACCACCTTCTGCAGGGTCCGCGGCAGGCTCTGGCCGCCAAGGCCGGGCGGGTAGTGGACCCATGCCAGCCCGGCGTCGAACCGCGCCCGCAGGAACTCGGCAGGGTCGGTCGCCGCCGGGTCGTGCGCGGCCAGGAAGGCCGCGACCTGCCGCCGCAGCTCCGCCGCGGCGTCCGGCTCGGGGAGGGCGCCGCCGGCCCCGGGCTCGGCGTTCAGCACAGCGGGCCGCCCGCCACGTAGATCACCTGGCCGGAGACGAACCCGGCGCCCTCGCTGGCCAGGAACGAGGCGACATGAGCGACATCCTCCGGCTGGCCGACCCGCCTGACCGGGATCCGGGACGCCGCGGCCTGCTGGAACGCCTCGAACTCCATGCCGACGCGCGCCGCGGTCGCCGCGGTCATGTCGGTGGCGATGAACCCGGGGGCGATCGCGTTCGCGGTGATCCCGAACGGCCCGAGCTCGATCGCGAGCGTCTTGGTGAAGCCCTGCAGGCCCGCCTTGGCCGCCGAGTAGTTGGCCTGCCCGCGGTTGCCGAGCGCCGAGCTCGACGACAGGCTGATGATCCGGCCCCACTTGGCGTCGACCATGTACTTCTGGCAGGCCCGGCTCATCAGGAACGCGCCCCGCAGGTGGACGCCCATCACCGTGTCCCAGTCGCTGTCGGTCATCTTGAACAGCAGGTTGTCGCGGATCACGCCGGCGTTGTTGACGAGCACCGCGGGCGGGCCCAGCCGCCCGGCGATCGCCTCCACCGCCGCGGCCACCTGCGCCGCGTCGCTCACGTCGGCCGCCGCGGCCAGCGCCCGGCCGCCCGCCGAGGTGATCGCGCCGACGGTCCCGGCGCAGTCGTCCTCCTTCAGGTCGATGACCGCCACCGCCAGGCCGTCGGCCGCCAGCCTCCTGGCGATAGCCGCCCCGATCCCGCGGGCTCCTCCGGTGACGACCGCCACCCGCTGTGCCTGCCCTGTCATCTGCATCGTCCCTTCCCTCGACTCGTCCGATCGCGGAGAGCGCCGTCCCGGGCCGGCTCGCCCGCCCGGCCGGCCCGCCCGGGGCCGGGCCCGCCGGCGTGGCCCGCCGTCAGCTCAGGTGCCGGCGCAGCTCGCGGCGGGCCAGAGAGCGCTTGTGCACCTCATCCGGCCCGTCGGCGAACCGCAGGCTCCTGGCGCCCGCCCATGCCGCCGCCAGCGGGAAGTCCTGGCTGATCCCCGCGGCGCCATGGACCTGGATCGCCTTGTCGATCACCCATTCGGCCATCGCCGGGACCGCGACCTTGATCGCCTGGATCTCGGTGTGCGCGCCCTCGTTGCCGACCGTGTCCATGAGCCACGCGGTCTTCAGGACCAGCAGCCTGGCCTGCTCGATCCGCACCCGGGCCTCCGCGATCCAGTCCTGCACCACTCCCTGGTCCGCGAGCGGCCTGCCCCACGCGACCCGGCTCGCCGCACGGCGGCAGAGCAGCTCGAGCGCCCGCTCGGCCGAGCCGATCAGCCGCATGCAGTGGTGGATGCGGCCCGGGCCGAGCCGGGCCTGGGCGATCGCGAACCCGTCGCCCTCGCCGGCGATCAGGTTCGACGCCGGGACCCGGACGTCGCGGAACTCGATCTCGGCATGACCGCCGTGGGTGGAGTCGCTGAACCCGAAGACCCGCATGCTGCGCCGCACCGTCACGCCCGGGGTGCCGGCCGGAACGCAGATCATCGACTGCTGCCGGTGGCGCTCGGCCCCCGGGTCGGTCTTGCCCATCACGATCAGCAGCTGGCAGCGCGGGTCCATCGCGCCCGACGACCACCACTTGCGGCCGTTGATCACGTACTCGCCGCCGTCCCGGCGGATCGACGTGGCGATGTTGGTCGCGTCCGAGGACGCCACGTCCGGCTCGGTCATGCAGAACGCGGACCGGATCTCGCCGTTCAGCAGGGGGATCAGCCATCGCTCGACCTGCTCGGGGCTGCCGAACTCGGCGAGCAGCTCCATGTTGCCGGTGTCCGGGGCGGCGCAGTTCAGCGCCTCCGGCGCGAGCGCTGCGGAACGGCCGGTGATCTCGGCGAGCGGCGCGTACTGCAGGTTGGTGAGCCCGGCGCCGTGCTCGCGGGCGATCCTGCCCGCCTGATCATCTGCGCCGTGCCCGGCCCCCGGCGGGCGCACGGTCAGGAACAGGTTCCACAGGCCCGCCTCCCGGGCCCTGGCCTTGAGCTGGTCGATGACCGGCGGCCGCTGCCAGACGTCGCCCGCGGCCGCCGCCCGGGCGACCTGCTCGGCGAAGGCCGGCTCGGCCGGGTACACGTGCTCGTCCATGAAGGCGAGCAGCTTCCCGCGTAGCTCCTCGGTCCGCGCGTCGTACCCGAAATCCATCTGCGGCCTCCCGGCGAGTCCGGACAAGCGTACCTACCGACCAGTACGCTCACACGCTACGGTCCGGGTCCCGCGCGGTCGAGCCCGGAGCGCCCGGCGGGCCTTCAGGGCTCCGGCGGGCCGGGCCGCGGCGCCGCGGCCGGCTGCCCGGCCGGGGCGGCATCCCCCGCCGGGGCCGCCCCGGCGCGCTGCCGCAGCCGCTCCAGCCGGCGCTGGATGGCCGGGTGGCGCACGCTGCGGTCCCAGCGCGCGCTGGTGTCGGGCCTGATCTGGTTCAGCTCCGCGAGGCGCGCGAGGGCGGCCGCCAGCTGGGCGGGCCCGGTCACCCGGGCAGCCAGGTCGTCCGCGGCCAGCTCCTGCCTGATCACGATGGCGCTGGCCAGGCGGATGCTCACGACGATGATCACCCACATCAGCGCCAGGCCGAGATAGGCCGCGGCGTCACGGGCTCCGGTGACCATGATCGCCAGCATCACGCCGACGGGGGCGAGCTGGACCGCGGCGAGGTACTGGCGCACCAGCACGTCCTGGTGCCGCACGTGAGCGAGCTCGTGGGCCAGGATCGCGTCGAGCTCCGGCGGGGAGGCGCTGGCGATCAGGTAGTCGCTGACGACCAGGTAGCGGAGGCCCGGCAGCCAGCCCACCTGGCGCGCGCTCGCGTCCTTCGTCCGCGCGCCGTGGCGCAGGCGGCCCCGCACCCGCACCCCGGCCCGGGCCGCCAGTGCCTGAACCCGCGCGCCGGCCGGCCCGGGCAGCTCGGCCGCCGCGAGCAGCCGCGCGATCACCGGGGCGCTCAGGCCGCCGATGACCGGGCTCACCACCAGGGAGCCGAGGAGCACGATGCCGACGCGGCCGGCCAGGCCCGCCGGCACCGCCGCGCCCACGATCGCCGGCCAGAACCGGATGAGGAACAGGAGCGCGGCCATCCCCAGGCCCCGGGGGGTCATCCGCGCCCGGGGAACCCCCCGGGCCCGGGCGAGGGCGGAGGCGATCGGGCGCCGCGCCGCCGCGACCGGGCCGGCGACCCCGGCCACGATGACCGCCAGCGCCGACAGGACCGCCACCGGGTCGCTGAGCTGGCCGAGGACCGCGCCCAGGTACCCGCCCGCCGCCACGCTGCCGCACACGGCGGCGACCCGCGTGGCCCGGAACAGGGCGACGCGGAGCTCGTGGACGCGGTGCTCGCCGCCGGCCGCCTCGATGGCCCGGGCCCGCCGGGCGGCCATCCAGCGCAGCACGACGCCGGCCACAGCCGATGCGGCGAGGCAGGCCACGCCCGGCACGACGGACATCATGCTCAGGCCCCTTCAGGAAATGGCCGTATACGCTGATGATCCTTTGTACCGCTATATTCCGCGCCGCGCCCCGCATCGGGCGGATCGCATCCGGCGCCCCGCATCGGGCGGGCGGGATCGGCCGGGCGGGCCGGGGCGCGCCGGAACCAGCCCCCGGCGCGGGCCGGGGCGATCGCGGCGCCGCGCGAGCGGGGCCCGCGGGCCAGGCCGGGCCCGGGAGCCGGGCTCGCCAGTCACCGCAGCAGCAGCCGGCTGATCCTCCGCCCGGCCAGGTGGAGGCCTGCCGCGCCCATCACCGCCAGGTACGCCACGCTGGCCAGCAGGCCGGGGCCGACCGCGCCGAGGGTGAGCCCGCGCAGCAGGACGATCCCCTGGTAGAGCGGGGTGCACTCGATCACGATCTGGATCGCCCGCGGGTAGACCCCGAGCGGGTAGAAGGTGGTGGAGAACAGGAACATCGGCATCGTCGCCAGCATGATGTACTCGAAGTGCTGCCAGCTGGTCATGAACGTGGTCGCCGCCATCCCGGCCCCGGCGAACGCGAATCCGATCAGCAGCGCGACCGGGATGGCGGCGGTCGCCCAGGCCGAGTGCACCAGGCCCATCGCGAGCATGACCGCCATGAACGCGCAGCCGTACAGCCCTCCCCTGATCAGCGCCCAGCCGATCTCGCCCAGCGCGATCTCGTCAGCCCGCATCGGGGTGGCCAGCGCCGCGTCGTAGAGCTTGGCGTACTTGAGCCGGAAGAACACGTTGTAGGTCGAGTCGAGCACCGCGCCGTTCATCGCCGACGTGGCCAGCAGCGCGGGCGCCACGAAGCTGGCGAATCCCACCGGCCGGCCGGCCGGGCCGGGCACCGTGCCGACCAGCCTGCCCAGGCCGACGCCGATCGACAGCAGGTAGAACAGCGGCTCGAAGACGCCGGAGACCAGCACTCCCCAGGTGCGCCGGTAGACGCGGGCGTGCCGCTCGATCAGGCGCGCGCTGCCCTGGCCGCCCAGGCCGGCGCGGCGCGCGGCGAGCAGCACGGCCGGCACGATCCGGAGCTGAATCCGCCGCAGCCGGGCAGGGCCGGCCGCGGCGGCCTGAGGCGGGCGCCAGCCCTGCCTGATGGCTGGCCCCCGGCGGGGCCCAGGCTCAGGCATGGAGCCTCCTGCGGTAGGTGACCCGCCCGGCGGCCAGGCCGGCCCCGGCGACACCGGCGAGGTACCCCACGTGGGCCGCCGATCCGGCCAGCCCCGCGGCGCCGAGGCTCAGGGACCGGCACAGCGCCACCCCGTGCCACAGCGGCGTCAGGTAGGCCGGCGGCCGGATCACGGCGGGCAGCTGGGTCACCGGGAAGAACGTGCCGGAGAACAGGAACAGCGGGATCATCCCGAAGCGGAAGAGCATCGTAAACGAGGAGTCCCGGGTCCGCGTCACCGTGAACGCCTCGACCGGCGCGGCGAACGCCAGCCCGGTGAGCACCGCGCCGGGCACGCAGGCCAGCGCCCACGCCGAGCGGATGGTGCCGAACGCGGCCATCACCGCGAGGAACACGCAGGCGTTCATGGCCAGCCGCAGCGCCGTGAACAGCAGGTGGCCGTGGAACAGGTCGGCCGGGCGCAGCGGCGTCGCCGCGGCGGCCTGGTAGGTCTTCAGCCACTTGACCGAGCCGAAGACCGGGTAGGTGGACTCCTCCATCGCGGTCTGCATGGCCTGCGCCGCCATCAGCCCGGGGGCCAGGAACGCCGCGTAGCTCACCCCGCCCAGGCCCGCCGGATGGCGGGCGTCGACGATCGCGCCCAGGCCCACGCCCATCGCCGCCAGGTAGAGAACGGGGCTGAGCACGCCGGAGTAGATCGACCCGCGCCAGGTCCGCCGGTAGTTGGTGAGCCAGAATCGCAGCTGCCGCGCGGCGAGCGCGGCTCCGCCCGGGTGCCCTGCACCGCGCCGGCGCCACGCCATCAGTCCTCCAGCCGGCGGCCGGTCAGCCGCAGGAAGACGTCCTCCAGCGTGCCGCGCCGGACCAGCGTCGTCGCCGGCTCCAGCCCGCGCCGCCTGACCTCGGCGAGCGTCGCCTCGCCATCGGCGGAGTAGAGCAGGACGCGGTCGGCGAGCACCTCGGTGCGGTCCGCGGGAACGTCGGCCAGCTTCTCCGCCGCCTGCTCCTGCTCGCCCACCGGGAAGCGCAGCTCGAGCACCTCGGGGCTGGAGTACGCGGCGATCAGATCCCGGGGCGTGCCCTGCGCGACGATCCTCCCCCGGTCCATCACCACGAGCCGGTCGCACAGCTGCTCGGCCTCGTCCATGTAGTGGGTGGTGAGGACCAGCGTGACGCCCCCTTGCTTGAGCCGGTACAGGCGGTCCCAGACGACGTGCCTGGCCTGCGGGTCCAGGCCGGTCGTCGGCTCGTCCAGCAGCAGGATCTCCGGCTCGCTGATCAGCGACCTGGCGATGGTCAGCCGCCGCTTCATCCCCCCGGACAGCGGCTCGACCTGGTCGCCCGCCCGGTCGGCGAGCTGCACGAAGTCGAGCAGCCGGGCGGTGCGCTCGGCGATCACGTCCCGCCTCAGCCCGAAGTACCGGCCGTACACCAGCAGGTTCTCGCGGACCGTCAGCTCCACGTCCAGGGTGTCCTCCTGCGGCACCACCCCCAGCCGGGCTCGGATCGCCGGGCCGTCCCTGACCGGGTCGAGCCCGAGGACGGTCAGCTCCCCGGCGGACGGCGGGGAGACGCAGCCGATCATCCGCATCGTCGATGACTTGCCCGCGCCGTTCGGGCCAAGGAACCCGAACACCTCGCCGCGGCGCAGCTCGAAGTCGATGCCGTCCACCGCCACGGAGCCGCCGAACACCTTGGTCAGCCCGCGGGCGCGGATCAGGATGTCGGGATCAGCCACATCCGCGACCCTACCCACCCGCCCGGACAGTGCCGGGCCGGACTTCCGGCGGGCCGTGAGGTACCGGCCGTCATGCCCGGCGCGACGGGGTAATCTTGCCGACAGCGCATGACGCCGGGCGGTGCGGGTAGCACCGCGAGATGACAAGGCGCACGACGATCCCATTCGGATGGAGGCCGCCTCGGTGGGCAGTGCCCGGAGACTCTACGCGCGCTTCAGGCAGCTAATTCACGAAGGCGCCAAGTTCGGGATCATCGGCGTGACCGGCGTCTTCATCTACAACCTGGTCGACAACGCCCTGCTGGGGATCGGGCCGATCAAGGCCGCCACGGTGGCGGTGATCGTGACGACCATCACCAGCTACGTCGCCAACCGGTACTGGAGCTTCCGGCACCGGGCCCGCACCACCGTGCCGCGCGAGACCGTGATGTTCTTCGCCCTGAACGGCGTCGGCATGCTGATCCAGTGGGCGGCCGTCGGCCTCACCTACTACGGCCTCGGCGAGACCGGCAAGCTGGCCAACTTCATCGCCAACAACATCGGCATCGTGCTCGGCACCCTGTTCCGGTTCTGGTCCTACCGCAAGTGGGTCTGGGCCGCTCCGCGCCCGGTGCCGTCCGGGCACGAGTCGATCGAGCCCGCCATCATGGCCACGGCGCCTCGCGGCTCCCGCCCGTCCGGGGACGAGGCCGCCCAGCCGCATTGAGCAGGGCCAGCGTTCCCGCCGCGGGGCACCGCCCCCCGGCAGGCCCCCGGGGCATCGGGCAGGTGGCCGGCGAGGGCGTCAAGTTCCTGATCGTCGGCGGCGCCGGCGTGCTGATCGTGCTCGCCGGCGCGGACGTTCTCAGGTTCGGGATCGGGCTCGGCAGATTCACCTCGGTGACGATCGCGACGGCCGCGGCGACGGTCTGGACGTTCGTCGGCAACCGCCACTGGAGCTTCCGCCACCGCGAGGGCGCGGGCACCCGCGCCGAGAGCGTGGCGTTCTTCGTGCTCAACGGGATCGGCCTGCTGATCCAGTACGCCTGCATCGGCGTGATCGACGACGTGCTCGGGCTGTCCGGCAGGCTGTGGTACACGGTCGCGCTCGTGCTCGGGATCGGCCTGGGCACGCTGTTCCGGTTCTGGTCCTACCGCAAGTGGGTCTGGGTGGCCCCCGAGGTGCGCCTGGCCAGGCTCCGGCGCGGGCGTCACCGCAAGGGCCGGACCGTCCCCGTCCCGCCACCCCCGCCGGCTCCCGCGCCGCGCCGCGACCTCGCCGGGCACGCGCGCCGCCACGGCCCGGGGTGAGCGGCCCGCGCCTGCCCGTCAGGGGGCCCGGCAGCCGCCGGCGGCCGCCGTCAGCCGACTGACCGGCACCGCGAGCGCCGCCGCCGCCTGCCGGGTGCTCAGCACGCCGGTGGCGACCAGGCGGCCGATCACGTGCTCCTCGCGGGCGCGCGCCAGGCCGGGGTGCACGAGGGGATCGTAGGCCGTGGGCGCCTGGACCAGCCCGGCCAGCAGCGCCGCCTGGGGCCAGCTCAGCCGGCCCGGGGGCCGCCCGAAGTAGCCGCAGCTGGCCTGCCGCAGCCCGTAGTACCCGTTGCCGAAGTAGACCACGTCGGCGTACATGCGCAGGATCTGGGCGGCCGGGTAGCTGAACTTGAGCTTGATCCCGAGCACGACCTGCTCCACCTCCACCGGCAGGCCGGCTCGCCCTGGCGTGTAGAGGAGCTTGGCGAGCTGCTGGTAGAGCGTCGCTCCGCCCTGGTCCCCGCGGCCGGCCAGGTGCGCGAGCAGCACCCGGGCGATGGCGAACGGATCGACCCCGGGCTCGGAGTAGAACCGGTGGTCCTCGGTGGCGACCAGCGCGGCGGCGAACCTGGCCGGCACCGGCGGGCCGGGGAATGCGGCGTGGTGCCGCCCGGCCTCGCGCCGGGCGATCGCCTCGGCGTTGCCCACTGGCGGCGTGATGAGCACGAGCACGGCGCCCGCGGTGATGGCCACCGCGCAGCAGCCGGCCAGCGCGAGCATCGCCCGGCGGGCCAACCGCCGGCGCGACGGCCGCCCGGCCCTTGGCGCCCCTGGCTCCCGCGCTGCCACGGGTCCCCGCGCTGCCCGCGGTGCTGTGCTGCTTGCCATCGTGTGCGACTCCGGAGCGCCGGCGCTCGGCTGTGCCCGAAGACGCCCGCGCCGCCGGCGCCTTCACCCGCTGGAAGAACGATCCGCCCGACCGCCAAGTTGCCGCGCAGCGCCCGCCGCCGCGCGGTTCCCCCGCCGGGCGCGTCGCAGCAGCAGACCGGGCGGGCGCCGGCGCCGGGCATCGCAGGAGCACACCGGGCGCGGGCAAGCCGGCGCCCTCGGCTTCAAGCAGGCGAGCGGGCCGGCCGTGATCGGTCGGGACGCCGGGATTTGAACCCGGGCTCTCTGGTCCCCCAGACCAGCGCCTTAACCAAGCTGGGCCACGTCCCGTTGCCCTGTCGGACGCACCCGATCATAGCGCAGCGCCGCCCGGCCGGCCGGCCCCGGCGGCCCGGACACCGGTGGACTTTTGCCGCCCAAATGCCCCAGAATCGAGGTCAGGACTGCCAGCCAGGCCCCGGGGGGAGCAGCATGAGGGGACGCCGCCTGGGGGTGACCCTCGCGCCGCTCCTGGCACTGGCGGTGCCACTGGCCGGCCTGGTCGCGGGCGACGCGCCCGCGGGCAGTGCTCCCGCGCTGGCCGCCGGGGACCGGGAAGCGTGGGCCGGGCCCTACGCCATCCGGGTGCCCAGGCTCGCCCAGGCGACCACGTTCACGGGCATTGCCGCCGTGGGCGCGCTCTTCATCCTGCGGCGCGGCCAGCCCCGGCGCCATTTCTGCACCGCCAGCGTCGTGCACAGCCCGGCGGGCAACCTGCTGATCACGGCGGCCCACTGCCTCGCCGGCCTGAGCCTGTCCGGGACCGCCCGCGTGGCCTTCGCTCCCGGCTATCACGACGGCACGTTCCCGTACGGCCTGTGGAGCGTCACCGGGGAGTACGTCACCAGCCGGTGGGCCGCCAGGCACGACCCGAACGACGACGTCGCGTTCCTGGTGGTGGGCGGCGAGCTCATCAGGCCGCGCGGGCAGGCCGCCCCGGCCCGCGCCGGGGAGAGCCTCGAGCAGGCCGTGGGCGCGGAGCGGCTGAGCCTGAGCGCCCCGCTCCCCGTCGAGGTCACGGTGATCGGCTACCCGGACGCCGCCGACCGCCCGGTGACCTGCTCGGCCACCGCCCTGGCCTTCGGCGGCCAGAGCCTGGACCAGATCATGTTCGAGTGCGGCGGCTTCACCGACGGGACCAGCGGCGGGCCGCTGCTGGCCAGCCTGGGCGGCCCGGGCGGCGCGGGACTGATCGTCGGCGTGATCGGGGGATACGAGCAGGGGGGCGACACCCCCGACGTCTCCTACTCGCCGGTGTTCGCCGCGAACGTCGCCGCCCTCTACCGCAGCGCCGTGCTGGCATCCGCCGGGGCCATGGCCCGCGGCCGTGCGGCACCGGACCCGGTGCCGGGCAGGCCCCGGTGACGCGGCGGCGCCCTGGGGGACCCGCCCGCTACGGCGCCCCGCCGCCCGCGCCCGCCGTGCCGCCCGCGCCCGCGGGGAGATGATCCCGGGCCGGCCCGAACCTGGCCACGGACAGGACGATCACCAGCGCGAGCGGGGCCAGGATCACCAGCGGGAGCCACGCTGGTGCCAGCTCCACCATCACGCCGCCGGTCACCGCCCCGGCGATGATGCTCACCAGCACCCCGACGCTGCGCGCCGCGCGCTCCGGCCTGGTGCGGGTGAACACCGCCGCCACGAGGCCGGTCAGGGTGCTGGTCAGGTAGGTGGTGGACATCTGGCCGAGCTGCCGGACCGCCGCGCTCTGCATGCCCATGCACGCCGCGAGTGCCGCCACCAGCAGGAGCTGCGCGGCCGGGCCGGGCCGGGCGCCGGTGAGCTCCCAGCCGGAGCAGAAGACCGCCAGCAGGCCGAGCTCCGCCCCCAGGGTGACGGTGACGCTGGGCGGCCACGTGACGTCACGGGCGGCGCGCCTGGCGGCGATCGGGCTGCCGGCCGCCACGCCCGCGGCGAATCCGGCCAGGGCGACTCCGCTGTGGATGGCCAAGGTGGCGGTCCCGGTGCCCGCCGCCAGCCCGAGCAGCACGAGGTTGCCCGTGATCACGCTGCTGAACACGCTGCCCAGGCCGAGGAAGGAGACGGCGTCCACCACCCCGGTGGTCACCGTGAGCAGCACCACCAAGGCGTCCCGCACGGCCTCGTGCCAGAACTTCTCCATGCCGCCTGCTGCCTGCCCGTCCCGGCGCGCGGGCAGCGCCCGCGAGCGCCGGGTCACCCGGCCTCGGCAGGCGGATGGGAGAGCCGTGCCAGAGCGCGAGGCGGCTCGGCTGCCGCACCGCCTCCGCCGGCCGCGGCGAGCGCGGCCGGGGACGCCGCGGACACCGGTCAGCGCTCCGCGGCGGGCACGGCCAGGCCCAGCGTGATCGCGTCCACCTCGGCGAGCTCGGCCGGGGTCGGCACCCAGCTCGCCGCGGCCGCGTTCGCGGCGACCTGCTCGGGGGACATCGCGCCCGCGATCACGCTCCCGCACCCCGGCTGCTCGGCCAGGCAGCCGATCGCCACGGTGAGCAGCGACAGGTCACGATCGCGCGCCCAGCCCGCCAGCGCCTCGACGACGTCCAGCTTCTCCTCGGTGACGTAGCCAGGCCGGCCCGCCAGCCGGGTCCCCTCCGGCGGCTGCTGGCCGCGCCGGATCTTCCCGGTGAGCAGCCCGTTGGCCAGCGGGAAGTAGAGCAGCACGCCAAGGCCGAAGTGCCGTGCCGCGGGCACGACCTCGGCCTCCACGGCGCGCTCGAGCAGCGACCAGTGATTCTGGGCCGAGATGAACGGCGCGAGGCCGCCCCGGGCCGCCACGCACGCGGCCTCGGCGATCTGCCACCCGGCGAAGTTCGAGTTGCCGATGTACCGGACCTTGCCCTCGGCGACCAGCTCGGTGAGCGCGGCGAGCGTCTCGGCGATCGGAGTGCGCGGGTCCGGCGTGTGGATCTGGTACAGGTCGATGTGGTCGGTCCGGAGCCGGCGCAGCGACTGCTCGACCGCCCGCCGGATGTACGACCGGCCGCCCTTCGCGCCGGCGGCGTGGCCGTACCCCATGTCGTGACCCTGATGGCCGAACTTCGTCGCGAGCACGACCTGGTCGCGCCGGCCGGCGAGCACTTCGCCGAGGAACTCCTCCGAGCGGCCGCCCCCGCCGTAGATGTCCGCGGTGTCGAACAGCGTGATGCCCGCGTCGATGGCCGCGTCGACGACCGCCCTGGTCCCGGCGAGGTCGAGCCGGCCGCCGAAGTTGTTGCAGCCGAGCCCGACCACCGACACGATCAGCCCGGAGTCGCCCAGTGCCCGGTAGCGCATGTTCCCCCTTCGCTGGCTGGCCTGGGCCGATCGTACCGACCCCGGCCGCCCCTAGCGGCGGCTGCCCTGCCTGGCGCCGCGAGCGCCCCGGCCGCCCGCCTCGGCGCGCCGCTCCCGCAGCCGCATGGCCAGCTGCACCGGGGTTCCGTCGAAGCCGAACTCCTCGCGGAGCTTGCGCTCCAGGAACCGCCGGTATCCCGCCGTCAGGAAGCCGGTGGTGAACAGGACCACCCGCGGCGGGCGGACTCCCGGCTGCGTGGCGAACAGTATCTTCGGCTGCCGGCCGCCCCGCGACGGCGGCGGCGTCGCGGCGACCGTGGCGGACAGCCACGCGTTCAGCCTCCCGGTGGCGACCCGTTCCTCCCAGCCGGCCAGCGCCGTCCGCAGCGCCGGCACGAGCCGGTCCACGTGCCAGCCCGTGGCCGCGGACAGGTTGACGCGGGGCGCCCACCTGGCCGTGTGCAGCTGCCGGTCGATCTCCCGGTCGAGCCCGGCCCTCCTGTCCTCGTCGACCAGGTCCCACTTGTTGTAGGCGATCACCAGGGCGCGCCCGGCCTCGATCACCATCGAGACGATCCGCAGGTCCTGCTCGGCGAGCGGCTCGCTCGCGTCCACCAGCACGACGGCCACCTCGGCGCGCTCCAGCGCCCGCTCGGTGCGCAGTGCCGCGAAGTAGTCCGCGCCCTGCGCCTCGCGAACCCGCCGCCTGATGCCCGCCGTGTCGACGAACCGCCAGGTGACGCCGCCAAGCTCGATCAGCTCGTCGACCGGGTCCCGCGTCGTGCCGCCCCGGGAGTCGACCAGCACGCGCTCCTGGCCGGCCAGCGTGTTCAGCAGGCTGGACTTGCCGACGTTGGGGCGGCCGATCAGGGCGACCCGGCGGGGCCCGGCGGGGCCTGCCTCGGTGTCCTCGGGCACCGCCGGCAGCACCTCGAGCACGGCGTCGAGCAGGTCGCCGCTTCCCCGGCCATGCAAGGCGCTCACCGGGTGGGGCTCGCCCAGGCCGAGCGCCCACAGCGCGTGCGCGCCGGGCTCGGCGGCCATGCCGTCGACCTTGTTCGCGGCAACCACCACCGGCTTGCGGGACCGGCGCAGCACCGCGGCAACGGCGGCGTCGGCATCCGTCACGCCCACGGCGGCGTCCGCCACGAACAGCACCGCGTCCGCCGCCTCCACCGCCGCCCGCGCCTGCGCCGTCACCCTGGCGGCCAGGTCTGGCGCCCCCTCGGCCGCCGGATCCCAGCCCCCGGTGTCCACCAGAGTGAACGCCCGTCCCCGCCATGTCGCGTCATAGGCCACCCGGTCCCTGGTCACGCCGGGCACGTCAGCCACGACCGCGAGCCGGCTCCCGAGGATCCGGTTGACCAGCGTCGACTTGCCGACGTTGGGCCTGCCCACCACGGCCACCACCGGCGGCTCGCCGACCCCGGCCGCGGGCAGTGCGCTCACCAGCTCCTCCTCACTACGGCCGGCTCGCCGACGGCGGACCGCCCGGCCCGCCCGGCCCCAGCCGGCCGGCCCTTGTCACGCGCTGACCGGCTTCCCGTCGGCCAGCCCGACGATCCGCGCGATCACCTCGTCCAGCCCCAGCGCGGTGGTGTCGATCACGATGGCATCGGCCGCCACCTGCGTCTGGGGCGCGTCCCGCCGATCCCGCCTGGCCTGCTCGATCCTGGTGAGGACCGCCGACGGCCCGCGGCCCTGGCCGGCCGCCAGCTCGGCGGACCGCCGCTCCGCCCTGACCTGCTCGCTGGCGGTGAGGAACACCTTGACGTCCGCCGCGGGCGCCACCACCGTCCCGATGTCGCGTCCCTCGGCCACGATGCCGCCGGCCGTGGCCACCGCGTCCGCGATGATCCGCCGCTGCGCGGCGACCAGGTGCCGCCTGACCTGCGGGACCGCGGCTACCAGGCTGACCGCGTTCGACACCCGGCGCTCGCGGATCCTCCCGGTCGCCTCCAGGCCGCCCACCCGCACCCACTGGTCGGCGGGATCGGTGCTGACCTCCAGCGGCAACCGGGGCACCCGGGCGGCCACCGCCTCGGCGTCGGCCGCGTCCACGCCGTGCTCGAGCAGCCACCAGGTCACCGCCCGGTACATCGCTCCCGTGTCCAGGTACGGCAGCCCGAGCGCCAGTGCGGCACCGCGGGCCGCGCTGGACTTCCCCGAGCCGGAAGGCCCGTCGATCGCGATCACCAGTGCGGTCACGGTGCAGATGCTACCGGCCAGCCCGCGGCGGCCAGCGCGGCCGTGAGGTCCGCCGCCGCCTCCGGCCTGACCGACAGCTCCGCGACGCCCGCGGGCAGGCCGGGCGAGTGCTCGATCCGCACGTCCTCGATGTTGATCCCCGCCGCTCCCGCCGCGGTGAACAGCCTGGCCAGCTCCCCGGGGCGGTCGCCGATGACCACCTGGACGACCGCGTAGCTCGGGGCGGGGCCACCCCGCTTGCCGGGGATCCTGGCCACTCCCGCGCGGCCGGCCTCCAGCAGGTCCACCAGGCGCTTGACCGACTCGTCGCGGCCGGCGGCGATCTCCTCCAGCACCCCGGCGAGGGCGCCGAGCTGGCCGGCGACTCCGAGCAGCACCTGCCGGACCGGCCCGGCATTGGCGGCGAGGATCTCCGCCCACAGACCGGAGTCGCCGGCCGCGACCCTGGTCACGTCGCGCAGGCCGGGGCCGGCGAGCGCCAGCGCGCCCGCCGGGGCCCGGGCGCACTGAGCGGCCAGCGCCGCCGCGACGACGTGCGGGGCATGGGAGACGAGCGCCACGAAGCGGTCGTGCTGCGCGGCGGGCATCCGCACCGGCTGGGCGCCGCACGCCCGCGCCGTGGCGGTCACGGCGGCCACGCACCCGGCCGACGTCCGCTGCCCGGGGCACAAGACCCACGGGCGCCCGGCGAACAGGTCGGCCCTGGCCGCGGCCGGCCCGGAGCGCTCCCGGCCGGACATTGGATGGCCCGGGACGAAGCTCGCCAGGTCGCAGCCGAGCTCCGCGGCCTCCCGCAGCGGCCGTTCCTTCACGCTGGCCACGTCGGTGTAGCAGCGGGCTAGGCGGCGGGCCTGCGCGCTGGCCAGCGCGGGCGCCACCGCGGCCGGCGGGACCGCCAGGACGGCGACGTCGGCTGGCCCGCCCGGGACGCCCTCGGCCGGCAGCATGGCCCCGGCCCCCAGGCCGGCGGCGAGCCGCGCCGCGCCCTGGTCCGCGTCGGACAGCCAGACCCGGGTGCCCGCGGCGCGCAGGGCCAGCGCCACCGAGGTCCCGATCAGGCCGGTCCCGATCACCACGGCCGTGCCCGGGCCGGCCGGCACCGGGCCGCCGGGCGAGCATGGGCCCGGCGGCTTCGCCGGCTGGCGCCCTGACCCGGTCACTGGGCGATGTCCAGCCGGAGCGCGGTCGCGCCCCGCAGGTAGACGTGCTGGATCCGGGGCCTGGGCAGGCTGGTCTCCACGTGCATCATCAGCCGCACCACCCGGGGCATCGCGCCCGGGACCGCGATCTCGGTGCAGCACAGCAGCGGCACCTCCTGGAAGCCGAGCGAGCGGGCCGCCAGGGCCGGGAACTCGGCTGTCAGGTCCGGCGTCGCGGAGAAGATCACGCTGATCACGTCGTCCGTGCTGAGGGCGTTCCGCTCCATGACCGAGGTCACCAGCTCCGCGGTGCCGTCCAGGATCGACCTGCGGTCGTCCGCGTCGACCTGGATCGCGCCCCTGATGGCCCTGACCGGCACCGGCACTCCCTTCCTCCGTGCTACATCCCGACGGCCGCGTACAGGTCGCCTACTTCGGCCGCGGTCAGCCGCCGCGTGGCGGCGGGCCGGAGCGACCCGAGCCGGACCGGCCCGACCTGGATCCTGACCAGGCGGCCGACCGGGTGGCCAGCGGCGGCGAGCATCCGCCGCACGACGTGCTTGCGCCCCTCGTGCACGGTGATCTCCACCAGGGCCCGCGACCCTGCCCGCTCCACCACGCGGAACCGGTCCGCGATGACGGCGCCGTCATCCAGCTCGACGCCCGTCGTCAGCCGGCGCCCGAGGTCCCTGGGCACCGGCCCGGGGATCTCCGCCAGGTAGGTCTTGCGGACGCCGTACCGCGGGTGCGCGAGCCGGTGGGCCAGCTCCCCGTCGTTGGTCAGCAGGATCAGCCCCTCGGTGTCGTAATCTAGCCTGCCGACGTGGAAGAGCCGCTCGGCGCGGTCACCGAGCAGGTCGGCGAGGGTCCGCCGGCCCCGGTCGTCGGACATCGTGCTCAGCACCCCGGGGGGCTTGTTGAGCGCCAGGTACACCAGGTCCTCCCGGGCCGGGATGCGCTTGCCGTCCACCCGGATCACCTGGCGCCCGGGATCGACGCGCGCGCCGAACCGGCGCACCACCTCGCCGTCGACCATCACCCGGCCGGCGGCGATCAGCTCCTCGCAATGCCGCCGGCTGCCGATCCCGGCCGCGGCCAGCACCTTCTGCAGCCTGATGCCACCGGGCACCTCGGCCAGGCTGTCACCGCCCCGCGGCGCCGCGTCCCGCCCGGCCCGGGACGGGCCCGCCTCCGCGCGCCGGAGCGGGTCACGGCCGCG
This sequence comes from Actinomycetota bacterium, assembly GCA_021324595.1. Taxonomy (GTDB): domain Bacteria; phylum Actinomycetota; class Actinomycetes; order Streptosporangiales; family Streptosporangiaceae; genus Chersky-822. Next base: position 86,090 of record JAJPIV010000104.1, read on the forward strand.
CGCGGCCATGCCCGGCGTCCTGCTCGTCATCGGCCTGCTCGGGCAGGAAGGGCGCCAGGTCGGGCAGCTCGCCCAGGCTGGCCAGGCCGAGCCGCTCCAGGAAGTACGCGGTGGTGCGGAACAGGGTGGCCCCGGTCTCCGGGTCGGTGCCGGCCTCCTCGACCAGGCCGCGCAGCGCGAGCGTCCGCATGACCCCGTCGCAGTTCACCCCGCGGACGGCCGAGACCTGCGCCCGGCTGACCGGCTGGCGGTAGGCGACCACCGCGAGCGTCTCCAGCGCCGCCTGGGTGAGCCGCACCTCCTGGCCGTCCCGGATGAACTGCTCGACCACGGGCGCGAGCTCGGGCCTGGTGTAGTACCGCCACCCGCCGGCGACCTCGCGCAGCTCGAAGCCGGTGCCCCGCTCGTCGTACTCCGCCGCGAGCGCCCGCACCAGCGCCGCGATCTCCTCCCGGGGCCGCCCGAGCGCCTGGGCCAGGGCGAGGTCGGGGACCGGCTCGTCGGCGACCAGCAGGATCGCCTCCAGGCTCGCCCGCAGGCCCCGCCCGCCCGGCTGCTTCTCCCCGGCGCGGTCCTGCCACAGTTCCTCGGTCATCTCAGCCCGTCGTCCGTCCCGGCGATCCAGGTGATGAACAGCTCGCCCAGCGGTGCCTGCTGCTCGAAGCTCACGCACCGGTCCCGGTACAGGTCCAGCACGGCCAGGAACCGCGCGACGATCTCGTAGGTATCCTCGCAGTCCGCGGCGAGCTCGCGGAACGAGGCACGGCCCGCCTGCCGCAGCCGGCGCGTGATGATCTGCGCCTGCTCGCGGACGGTGGTGCGGGGCTCGTGCAGGTGGGCGGTGGAGACCACGGGCGGCGTGCGGGGCGCCAGCACCGCGGCGGCGATCCTCGCGAACTGCTCGGGCCCGATGCCGAGCAGGACCTGCGGCAGCAGCGCGCTGAACGCCGGCTCCACCGCCACGCGCCGGGGATGGCGGCGGTCCTGCACCGCCATCTGGCCCGCCAGCACGGCGGCGACCTCCTTGTAGGCGCGGTACTGCAGCAGGCGCGCGAAGAGCAGGTCCCGGGCCTCCAGCAGCGCAAGGTCCTCCTCGTCGTCCACCTCGCCGGAGGGCAGCAGCCGGGCCGCCTTGAGGTCGAGCAGGGTCGCCGCGACCACCAGGAAGTGGCTGGCCTGGTCCAGGTCCCAGCTGTCGGACAGGGCGCCGATGTAGGCGATGAACTCGTCGGTGACCGCGGACAGCGCCACCTGCGTGATGTCCAGCTTGTGCTTGGCGATCAGGGCGAGCAGGAGGTCGAACGGCCCCTCGAACACGTCCAGGTGGACCTCGAAGCCCCCGGCCTGCGCCGGCCCGCCCGCCAGCATCGCGGTCACCGCCCTTCGCGCAGCCTGCGGGCCATCAGGCTCTGCTCCCCCTCGGCATCCAGGTCCGCCAGCAGCACCGCCAGCGCCTCCCTGACGATCCGGCCCCGGTCGGCCGGGATCCCGTATCCGCGCAGCGTCAGCCTGGCCCGCTCCAGTGCGAGCAGCTCCGCGCCGGACAGGTACACCGTGATCTTATGGCTGTGGCTGACCCGCCCGCTCGCCTGGCGCTGCGAGGCCCCGGCGGGAACCTCGGGTGGCGGCCGCAGCAGCTCGGAGATGCCAGGGACTGTTACCCGGCGGCGCTGACCGGATGAGCGGCCTCGGCCTTGCGCCACCGGTCAAGCACCTCCCTGGCGAGCTCCCGGTAGGAGGCGGCCCCGGCCGACATCGGGTCGAAGACCGTGATCGGCTCGCCCGCGACCGAGGCGTCCGGGAACCGGACCGTGCGGTTGATGACGGTGTGGAAGACCTTGTCGCCGAACCCCGCGACCACGCCGGCGAGAACCTCCCGCGTGTGCAGCGTCCGCGAATCGTACATCGTCGCCAGCAGGCCGTCCATGGTGAGCTTGGGGCTGAGCCTGGTGGAGACCTTGTCGATGGTCTCCATGAGCAGGGCCACGCCGCGCATCGCGAAGTACTCGCACTCAAGCGGCACGATGACCCCGTCCGCGCAGGCGAGCGCGTTGACGGTGAGCAGGCCGAGGGAGGGCTGGCAGTCGATCAGCACCACGTCGTAGTCGGGCAGCACCGGGGCGAGGACCCGGCCCAGCACGAACTCCCTGCCCACCTCGTGCACGAGCTGGACCTCGGCGCCGGACAGGTCGATGTTGCTTGGCAGCAGGTCCATGTTCGCGACCTTCGTCGGGAACAGCACGTCCCGGGCGGTGACGCCGGACTCCATCAGGACGTTGTAGACGGTGGACTCCAGCTCATGCGGCTGGAAGCCCAGCCCGACCGACAGCGCACCCTGCGGGTCGAAGTCCACCAGCAGCACCCTGCGGCCCACCTCGGCGAGCGCCGCCCCGAGGCTGATCGTGGTCGTGGTCTTGCCGACCCCGCCCTTCTGGTTGCAGATGGCGACCACGCGCGCGGGCCCGTGCGCGGCCAGCGGCTCGGGCTCGGGGAACACCGGAAGCGGCCGGCCAGTGGGGCCGAGCACCCCGGCGCGCGCCTCCGCTATCGAAGCTGACACGGCGACCGCACCTCCCGGGCAACCCGCTCGCTGCGAGCTTGCCTCCGGCGACTTTAGGGCCTGCGCCTGCCCCGGGCAAGCCGACTCTCCGGTTACGGCAGAATAATCAGCAGGTCAAGGATGCCGCCGTGAGGCGGATCGGCCGCCAATCGCGCATCGCGCGCATTTCCCTCCGGCCGGGAAGGGCTCTCAGCCGGCCGCCCCGTCCGGGGACAGGGCACGCGGGTGGGCCGCCGCGTACACCTCGCGCAGCCGGTCGATGGTCACCAGCGTGTAGACCTGCGTGGTGCTCACCGACGCATGCCCGAGCAGCTCCTGCACGACGCGGATGTCCGCGCCGCCGTCGAGCAGGTGCGTGGCGAACGAGTGGCGGAGCACGTGCGGCGAGATGTCGCCCAGGCCCGCCCGCCCGGCGGCGGCGCGCAGCACCCCCCACGCGCCCTGCCGGGTGAGGCGGCCGCCGCGGGCATTGAGGAACACGGCGCGGCTGGCGTGACCGGGCCGCGCGCAGGCCGCGAGCACCGGCCTGGCCTGGACCAGGTACGCCTCAAGGGCCTGCCTGGCGTACCGGCCGACCGGCACCACGCGCTGCCGCCCGCCCTTGCCGGAGAGCCGGACCGTGGCGCCGGCGTCGGCCGGGCCGTGCTCGCCGTCCAGGTCCAGGTCCCCGACGTCCAGGCCGACCGCCTCGGAGATCCTCGCCCCGGTGCCGTAGAGCAGCTCGAGCAGCGCGCGGTCGCGGCGCTGGACCGGGGAATCCCCGGCGATCTGCAGCAGCCGCTCCACGTCCGCGATCGGGATCGCGCGGGGCAGCCGGCGCGGCGGCGCCGGCGGCCGGACCGCCTTCGCCGGGTCGTCGGGGGCGAGACCCTCGGCGAGGGCGAACGCGTGCAGGCCGCGGACGGCGACCACCGCGCGCCCGGCCGAACTGGCCGCGAGCGGCGGGTGCTCGGCGTCGCCCTCGCGCAGCCTGGCCAGGTAGCCGGACACGTCGGCGGTGGTCACCGCCGCCATCTCGGTCCGACCGGCGGCGGCCAGCGTCGCGGCGTACCGCTGCAGGTCCCTGCGGTACGCCTCCAGCGTGTGGGCCGCGAGGCCGCGCTCGACCGTGAGGTGATCGAGGTAGCGGCGGATCGCCGTGGCGACGGTCGTCAGCTCGCCTCCCGTCAGGCCAGCACCTGCGCCGCCGGCGTCCAGTCCAGGCCATGCGCCTCGGCCACCGGGCGGCAGGTGACCACGCCGTCGTGGACGTTGAGCCCGGGCGCGAACGAGGGGTCGGCCCGCAGCGCCTCGCGCCAGCCCCGGTTGGCGATCTCCACGACGTAGGGCAGCGTCACGTTGGTGAGCGCGTAGGTCGAGGTGTGCGGCACGGCCCCGGGCATGTTCGCGACGCAGTAGAACACCGAGTCGTGCACCCGGTAGGTCGGCGCTGCGTGCGTCGTCGGCCGGGAGTCCTCGAAGCACCCGCCCTGGTCGATCGAGATGTCCACCAGGACCGAGCCGGGCTTCATCCGAGCCACCAGCGCGTTGCTGACCAGCGTCGGAGCCTTGGCGCCGGGGACCAGGACGGCGCCGATCACCAGGTCGGCGTCGACGACCGCGCGCTCGATCTCGTAGGCGTTGGAGGCGACGGTCTGGCAGTGCCCCTGATAGATCGCGTCGGCGGACCGGAGCCTGGCGATGTTCTTGTCGATGAGCAGGACCTCCGCCTGCATGCCGAGCGCGATCGCGGCGGCGTTCATGCCGGAGACCCCGGCGCCCAGGACCACCACCTTCGCCGCGTACACGCCGGAGACCCCGCCCATGAGGACGCCCCGCCCGCCGCCGTCGCGCTGCAAGTGGTACGCGCCGACCTGGGCGGCCATCCGGCCCGCCACCTCCGACATCGGCGCGAGCAGCGGGAGCGAGCCGTCGGGAAGCTGGACGGTCTCGTAGGCGATGGCGGTGATCCCGGAGCCGAGCAGGGCGTCCGTGCACTCCCGTGAGGCGGCCAGGTGCAGGTAGGTGAAGAGCACCTGGTCCTTGCGCAGCCGTGGATACTCCTCCGCGATCGGCTCCTTGACCTTCAGGATCAGGTCGCCGGCCTGCCAGACGTCGTCTGCGGTGGGCAGGATCCGGGCGCCGGCGGCGGTGAAGTCCTCGTCGGGGATCGACGACCCGGTGCCGGCGCCGCGCTCGATGACCACCTGGTGGCCCGACCTGACCAGCTCGTGCACGCCGGCCGGGGTGATCGCCACCCGGTACTCGTTGTTCTTGACTTCCTTCGGGACGCCGATCTTCATGGCCTGTCAGTCCTTCCTGGTTCGCCTGGCCCCGTCGCCAGGACGCTCCGCGGGCGCGGCACCGCGCTCAGCACTCCGGCGCGTCCGCGCCGCGCAGGCCCGCGAAGCCATCCTGCCGCGCGGCATGGGCGGCCAGCACGCCGACCGCCGTGACGCCATTGTGCAGGCGGCCGGCGAGGAACCCGGCGACGACGGCCTCCAGCGGCGCCCACGCGACCACCAGATGCGCCTCCTCATGATGGGGCACGTAGCCCCGCTCCGCCTCGGGGACGCGCGCCAGGTCCCTCGCCAGGAACACCCGCAGGCGCTCGCTGCTGATTCCCGGCGAGGGAAAGAAGTCGGCGAGCACCCGCCAGTCCGCCGCCCGGTGGCCCGCCTCCTCCACAAGCTCGCGCTGGGCCGTCGCCAGCAGCGTCTCCCCCGGCGCGTCCCGCAGCCCCGCCGGGATCTCCCACAGCAGGCGCTGCACCGGATGCCGGTACTGCCGGATCAGCAGCACCTCGCCGTCCGGGTTCATCGCCACGATGGCGACGGCTCCTGGATGCTCGACGACCTCGCGGCTGACGCGGCGGTCATCAGGCATCTGGACTGTATCATGCCTAATCCGGACGATATTGCCCGATGACATCAGCTCGCTGCCGAGCACCGGCCACCGCTCGGCGGAGTCGGCCAGCCATCCGCCCGGGGGCGCGGGCTCGCTCATGCGCCCGCGGCCGCGCGCCCGGCGGTGCCCGCGCCGGTGCGGGCGGCGTCGGCGAGCCCGTGGCCGGCGAGCCGTGCCCTGGCCTGCTCAAGCGCCGCCGCGATCAGCCCGCTGAACAGCGGGTGCGGCCTGGTCGGGCGGGACAGGAACTCCGGGTGGGCCTGAGTGGCGACGAAGAACGGGTGCAGGTCGGCGCGGAGCTCGACGAACTCCACCAGGCGGCCATCGGGCGACAGCCCGGAGCAGATCAGCCCAGCCGCCTCCAGCGCGTCCCGGTAGGCGTTGTTGACCTCGTACCGGTGCCGGTGCCGCTCGTGGACCACCTCGGCCCCGTACAGCCGCCGGACCAGGCTGCCCTCGGCGAGCACGGCCGGGTACAGGCCGAGCCGCATCGTGCCGCCCATGTCCCGGTCGCCGGCCACCACGTCCTGCTGGTCGGCCATGGTCGCCACCACGGGGTGCGGCGAGAGCGGGTCGAACTCGGCGCTGTTCGCGCCGTCCAGGCCGGCCAGGTCCCGGCCGACCTCGATGGCCATGCACTGCAATCCCAGGCACAGGCCGAGGATCGGGATCTGGTGGACCCGCGCGTGCCGGACCGCCCCGATCTTCCCCTCGATGCCGCGGACGCCGAACCCGCCGGGCACAAGCACGCCGTCCACGCCCTCCAGCTGGCGGGCGGCGCCGTCGGGCGTCTGGCAGTCGTCACTCGGCACCCACCGGATGTTCACCCGCGCGTCGTGGCCGAACCCGGCCGCGCGCAGCGCCTCGGCCGGGGACAGGTACGCGTCGGGCAGGTCGACGTACTTGCCGACGAGCGCGATGGTCACGCTCCTGGCCGGCCGGTGGACCCGGGCGAGCAGCTCGTCCCACTCCCTCCAGTCCACGTCGCGGAAGGCCAGCCCCAGCCGGCGGACCGCGTAGGCGTCCAGGCCCTCCGAGTGCAGCACCCTGGGGATGTCGTAGATCGAGGAGGCGTCGGGTGCCGAGACCACCGCCTCCTCGTCCACGTCGCACATCATGCTGATCTTGCGTTTCAGGCCCCCGCTGATCGGCCGGTCCGACCGGCAGACGATCGCGTCGGGCTGGATGCCGATGCTGCGCAGCGCCGTGACCGAGTGCTGGGTCGGCTTGGTCTTCAGCTCGCCGGAGGGCCCGATGTACGGCAGCAGCGAGACGTGCAGGAAGAAGCAGCGGTCCCGGCCGATCTCGTGCCGGATCTGCCGGATCGCCTCCAGGAACGGCAGCGACTCGATGTCGCCCACGGTCCCGCCGACCTCGGTGATGACCACGTCCACGTCCGGGGCGCCCATGTCCAGGATCCGGCTCTTGATCTCGTTCGTGATATGCGGGATGACCTGGACGGTGTCGCCGAGGTAGTCGCCCCGCCGCTCCTTGGCGATCACGCTGGAGTAGATCTGCCCGGTCGTCACGTTCGACGAGCCGGGCAGCCGGATGTCCAGGAACCGCTCGTAATGGCCCACGTCCAGGTCGGTCTCGGTGCCGTCGTCGGTGACGAACACCTCGCCGTGCTGGAACGGGTTCATGGTCCCGGGGTCCACGTTGAGGTAAGGGTCGAGCTTTTGCATGCTGACCCGCAGCCCCCGCATCTTGAGCAGCCGCCCGAGGCTGGAGGCGGTCAGGCCCTTGCCGAGGCTGGAGGCGACGCCCCCGGTGACGAAGATGTGGCTGGTGAGGACCGGTCGTGCGGCGTGCGCTGGCGTCACCAAGTCGGCTCCCGCGGTCGTGCCGGCGTCGCGGCCCGCCGGCCCACGGGGTCTCAGAATATCAGGAATGCGGCGCCGCGACCTGCGTCAACGGGCGTGACCCCGGGCGATGCGGCGCCGCGCGGGGCGCGGGCGGTGCCGTGACCGCCCCGTCAGAGCTGGTCAGGCGCCGCCAGGCCGAGCAGCTCCAGGCCGGTCTTCAGCGTCTCGCCGGTGAGCTTGCACAGCACCAGCCGGTTCTCGCGGGTCGGCTGGTCCGGGGCGCGCAGCACCGGGCAGCTCTCGAAGAACGCAGTGAACGCCTGCGCGAGCTCGAACAGGTACCCGCAGAGCCGGTGCGGCTCATAGGCCTGCGCCACGTCGTCCAGCGTGGCGCCGAGCTCGTCGAGCTTGAGCGCGAGCGCCCGCTCGGCCGGGTCGAGCGCCACCCCGGGATGGACCCGCGCGACGGCGGCCGCCTCGTCGCCGGCCTTGCGCAGGATCGACCGGGTCCTCGCGTGGGCGTACTGGAGGTACACGCCGGTGTTGCCGGTGAGCGACACCATCCGGTCCAGGTCGAACACGTAGTCCTTGGCCCGGTTGCTCGCCAGGTCGGCGTACTTGACCGCGCCGATGCCGACCTGCTGCGCGGTGGCCTCCAGGGAGCCGGCGTCCAGGTGCCGGCTCTTCTCCCGGACCACCGCGCGGGCACGCTCGACGGCCTCGTCGAGCAGCGAGATCAGCCGCACTGTCTCGCCGGCCCGGGTCTTGAACGGCCGCCCGTCGGGGCCGAGCACCGTGCCGAACGCGACGTGGTAGGCGTGGACCTGGTCGTTCAGCCAGCCGGCGCGGCGCGCGGTCTCGAAGACCATCCGGAAGTGCAGCGCCTGGCGGATGTCCACCACGTACAGGATCCGCCTGGCGTGGAGGGTCCCGATCCGGTACCTGATCGCCGCGAGGTCGGTGGCGGCGTAGCCGAACCCCCCGTCGCTCTTGCGGATGATGAGCGGGATGCGCTCGCCCGTGGGGCCGGTGATGTCGTCGAAGAACACGCACAGCGCGCCCTGGTCGACCTGCGCCACCCCGAGCCGCTCAAGCTCGTCGGCCACCTCGGGGAGGAACGGGTTGTAGAAGCTCTCGCCCACCGCGTCCTCGTCGGTGAGCAGCACGCCGAGCTTGTCGTAGACCTCGTTGAAGTAGACCTTGGACTCCGCGACGATCTCCCGCCACCCGGCGAGCGTCCGAGGATCGCCGGCCTGCAGCGCCACGACGCGACGGCGGGCCCGGTCCGCGAACCCCGGGTCGGAGTCGAACGCGGCCCGCGCGTCGCGGTAGAGGCGGTTCAGCCGGGACAGCGACTCCTCGGCGCTCCCGGCCTCGTGCTGCCAGTCCTCCCCATGCTCGATCAGGTACTCGATCAGCATCCCGAACTGGGTGCCCCAGTCGCCCAGGTGGTTGTGGCGGATGACCTCCTCGCCCAGGAATCCGAGGATCCTGGCGAGCGCGTCCCCGATGATCGTCGAGCGCAGGTGCCCGACGTGCATCTCCTTGGCGATGTTGGGCTGGGAGTAGTCGATCACCGTGATCCCGTGCTCCGAGGCAGGGATGCCGAGCCGGTCGTCCCCGAGCCGGGCACTGACCTGGCCGAGCAGCGCGGAATCGGTGACCGTGATGTTGAGGAAGCCGGGCCCGGAGGCTTCGCAGGCGGCGATCACCCCCTGGCCGTCCACCGACGCGGCGACCTTCTCCGCGAGCTCGCGCGGGCTCATCCCCGCCTGCCTGGCGGCCGAGAGCAGCCCGTTCGCCTGGAAGTCGCCGCGGGCCGACCGCCGCACCTGCGGGTCGGCGCCGGCCAGGCCCGCTGGCAGAGCCCGGCCCATGGCATCGCGCAGCGCGCGGTCGATCGTGGCGGCAAGTGCGGCAACGGTGGTCAACGAACGTCCTGACTCATTCGGTTCCTGCGGGCGGGCCGTGCGGCGGGCGGCGCGGACGCGGGCCGCCGGAGGCGCGTGACAGCGCTGGCATCCAGGGTACCGGACCGGGCGCCGGACCGGGCGCTGCCCCGCAGGCGCGCCGGGCGCCGGCCCGCGCCGGCCTGGCGGGGCGCCGCCCGGCCGGCACCGGCCCGCGCGCGGCAGCCGGCCAGGGCCTTGTGTTCAATGAAAATGAGGGAGAGCATCCGCCCGCGCGGCCGCCAGCCCGCGGGCCAGGTCGCCGCGCGCGGCATCGCCGGGACGCCGGCTCCGCGTGACGGCCGGCCCGTCGTGCAGGAGGTCGCCGGTCGATGTCCGGGGGAAGCGCCGGAGCCGCGATCGCGGGGCTGGGCATGACGAGCCTCGGCAAGGTCTACGGCGCCACCCCGCGCGCCCTGGCGGCGCGCGCGGTCCGCCTGGCGGCCGCGGACGCCGGGATTCGCGTCGGCGAGCTGGACGGGCTGCTGGTCTGCCCCGGGATCACGGGCGGGCTCGACCTGAGCCTCGCGGACGCGCTCGGCCTGCGGGACCTGGCGCTGCTGTCGGTGGTGAACAGCTTCGGCGCGTCGGCGGTCATGGCGGTCCAGGTCGCCGCGCAGGCCGTGGCCAGCGGGGCGGCGCGGCACGTCGCCTGCGTGTTCGCGGACACGCCGCTGCGCGAGGGAGCGCCGGCGGGCAGCGCGTTCGGCAGCCACGCCGGGCCGGGCCCGGCCGCCGGGCCACCGGAGCGGCGCGGGCTGGCCGGGCTGGCCGCCGGATACGGGTTCCGCAGCGTCACCGTCCACTACGCGCTCGCCGCCCGGCGGCACATGGCGGCGTTCGGCACCACGAGCGAGCAGCTCGGCGCGATCGCCGTGGCACAGCGCCAGTGGGCAGCCGGGAACCCGCTCGCTCAGTTCCGCGACCCGATCACGATCGAGGACCACCAGCGGTCCCGCTGGATCGCCGAGCCGCTGCGCCTGCTTGACTGCTCGCTGGTCTCCAACGGGGCGGTCGCGGTCATCGTCACCACGGCCGCGCGCGCGGCCGCCGGGCCCCGGCCGCCGGTCCACGTCTGGGGCTGGGGGCAGGGCCACCCCGGCCACCGGATGAGCCGTGGCAGCGAGTTCGGCCTGGTCACCGGTGCCGTCCAGGCCGGGAAGGCGGCGATGGCGATGGCCGGGGTGAGCCCGGCCGAGGTCACCATGTGCCAGCTCTACGACTGCTACACGTTCACCGTGCTGGTGACCCTGGAGGACTACGGGCTGTGCGCCAAGGGGGAAGGCGGGACGTTCGCGGCCAGCGGCGCCCTCGCGCCCGGCGGGTCACTGCCCGTGAACACCGGGGGCGGCCAGCTGTCGGGCTACTACATGTGGGGGTTCACCCCGCTGTCCGAGGCGGTGATCCAGGCCCGGGGAGACGGCGGCGAACGGCAGTCGCCGGCCACGGACGTGATCCTGGTGAGTGGCAACGGCGGCATCCTCGCCCATCACGGCACGCTGATCCTGAGCCCGCATCCTCCCGGCCGGAGGGCGGGCGCTCGCCGGGCGCCAGCCGGCCGGGCGGCGGGCGGGCCGGCCTCCGCGAGACCGGAACCCGCACGACCCGCCGGCAGCACCCCGCCCGCCGGCAGCACCCCGCCCGCCGGCAGCACCCCGCCCGCCGGCCTGGGCGGGCCGCTGGGGATCGGCGTGATCAGGTCGGACCCGCGCAGTGAGCCGTTCTTCGCCGCCGCCGCCCGGGGGGAATTGCTGATCAAGCGCTGCCCGGCATGCGGACAGTGGCTGGCTCCTTCTGCCGCGGCGTGCCCGGGCTGTGGTGACGAAGAGCCGAGATGGACGCGCGCCTCCGGCCGCGGCACGCTCGTGACCTGGGCGGTGGTCCATGCGCGCGACGTCGGACCGGTGGCATTGCCCGCCCTGGTGGAACTCGCGGAAGGACCCTGGCTGGCCACGGGATTGCAGCTGCCGGACGACGGGTCGCACAGCGCGCTGCGGCCTGGGCTGCCGGTGGTCGTGGCGTTCACCGGCCTGGGCGACGGTGAGCGCTACCCGGTGTTCTGCCCGGTCGGCATCGCGCGGTGAGCCGGGCCCGGCGGCGAGGCGGCCGGGAGCGACCCTCCCTCCGGCGAGGCCTCGGCACGCGCAGCGGGTCCCCCGTCGCTGCCCTTCGGAGCGGCAGGACCGCCCGCCCCGCCATCGGCATCCCAGTCCGCAGGCATCCCTGCCGCAACGCCGCCTGGGCGGCCGCCGTCACCACCAGCCCGGTCACCACCAGCCCGGTCACCACCAGCCCGGTCACCACCAGCCCGGTCACCACCGGTCCGGTCACAGCCGGGACAGTCACCGCCAGGACGGCCACCGTCGCCGCCGGGACGGCCACCGTCGCCGCCGGGACGGCCACCGTCGCCGCCGGGACGGCCACCGTCACGGCCGGGACTGCGACCGCGAACGGTCAGCTCCGGCAAGCTGCCGTCGGCCGCCTGCGGCGCCGGCCGCGCGTCCAGCGCCCGCCCGGCGGGGGCGGCCCCTGGCTGCGGCCCTCCTGCCTCGCCAAACCTGGCGAGGGCGATCGCGGCCAGCAGCGCCACGATGAAGCCGGCGATCGCCGGGCCCGTCATCCCCGGGCGGGTGCTGTCGCCCAGCAGCATCACCCCGACGATCGCCGGCGGGACGGTCTCGACCAGGATGACCGAGGCGGTTGCCACCGTCACGCTCCCGCTCTCCAGCGCCGAGGCATAGAGCATGAACGAGATGATCCCGGCCGCAGCGAGCGTGTAGGCGGCCGGTGAGCGCATGAGCACATGCGGTGAGAAGCCGGGCAGGATGCGCGCGCAAACCGCCAGCACGCCGTAGCCGAAGCCCGCCAACGCGCCGAGCACCGGCGTTCGCAGCCTGCTGGGCAGCCGGGCCGCGGCGACTCCCGCGATGGCGATCGCGGCCAGCGCGGCCATGAGCGCCAGGTGAAAATCGACACCGACCGCCGCCGCCCCCTGAGCCCCGGCCGAGGACCCGAGCAGCCCCACGCCCACCACCACCGCGATCACGGCCGCCCACTCCCGCCAGCCCAGCACCGTGTGCATCAGCCAGGAGGCGAAGACGGCGGTCACCGCGAGGTTCGACGCGATGATCACCTGCACCTCGAAGAGCGGAAGCCTCCGCAGGGCGACGAGCTGGCCCACGAAGCCGATCAGGTCGATCGCGACGCTGGCGATGAACGGCCACTGACGCAGCATCCGCAGGACCAGGCCCGGGTCCATCCGGCCGGCCACGCCCGCAGCCTCGAGAACGGGGCGCCGTGACGACGCCCGGACGGCGATCGCCTGCATCACCGCGCCGAGGCCGTAGCAGAGGGCGGCGAGCAGCGCCGCCAGCAGGCTCACCAGCACAGTGCCGACACTACGCCGCCCCGGCGGACGGCGATCAGCGTGCCGCCGAACTCGCCGGCCGTGATCGGTGGCCGGCGGCGGCCGCCTCACGCATTGGGCGGCTGCGTCCCGCCCGCGCCCGCCACGTCATCAGGCGCGCCGCCCCGGTCAGGGAACGTGCCTGGGCGAACCGATCCCGGTCGCCCGGGCGAAGGTCACCCAGAACCCGGGTGCCCGCCCTGCCCACCGGGACTGGCCGAGCCCGGTCACCACCTCACAGCCACTGGTGCCAAGCGTCACGACCGGGTAGCGCCGCCCGGCGGAGGAGAACCTGAGCTGGTAGGAGCCCATCACGTTGAGCGGGCAGCGCAGCCCCCCGGGGAACAGCGGCAGGGCGCAGACCGCCCTCGCCAGGATGCGGGCCCGTGCCGGGCTGGCGATCGTGATCGTGACGACATTCGTCACCGGCCCGGCCTTGGTCGGCTCGCGCAGCGGCAGCCCCGGGATCCTGGTCACCCGCACGCGATCGGGGGCCGCGGGGCTGGCGCACAAGGTCCCGGCCGGGAGCGCGAGCCCGGTGGGTGTCGGCCGGGCACTGGGGGCGCCCGGCCCTGCCGGGCCGGGCGCGCTGCCTGACCCCGGCCTGCCGCAGGCTGCGAGCCCCGCCGTCAGCGCCGCCACGACCAAGGCAGGTACCGCCGCGCGTGCCAGGATGTCCTTCACCGTCACCATGACCGTTGGACGCGGGGCTGACGTCGCGGGTTCCGTGATGACCGCCAGCCGGTCATGCGCTGCCCGCCCGGTCAGGCCTTTCGTGCGCCCCCAACCGGCGCGAGGCCACGACCCGCCACCAGGCCGTCCTCGTCCTGGCCGGCGGGTCGGGCCTCGTCGTCGCGCAGGGCTCCGGTGAGCTCGCCGATGAGGGTTTCGAGGTGCTCGGAGGTGGCCACCCAGCGGGCCTCCTCGGCGGCCAGGCGCTCGGCCGCCTCCCGGATCTGCCCGACCGCGGCCCGGAC
>JAJPIV010000143.1 GCA_021324595.1 Actinomycetota bacterium
AGCTCGCCGGACCCGTCGGCGGCGCGGACCCTGGGGCGGCGGACCGGGACCCGCCGGCCGCCGAGGGTGACCGAGCCCGCCTCGCTGCCATGGCGCACCGCTCGCCGGCCGGGCTGGTGCTTGCCCTTTGGGCCGGCGATGGCGGTCACCGACTCCTCCATCAACGCGCTCATCACCCCCAGCCCGGCGGTCACGGCCATCGCCAGCAGCCCTTCACGCATAGTCCCGGCGATATCGTCCATCGCCAGGCGCACGCTGTCTGGCAGCGGGATCGCCCCGGCGGTCTCGGTCGTCTGGTAGTCCTTCATCGTGGTGGTCCCTCCGCTCGGTCGGATGTCTTGGGAGACGCCCGACACCTACCACTCAGGCGGGTGCCAGGCGGGGGACCGCCACCTCAACTTCCACGACGACCGGGACAACCTCCACACCGCACACGGCGGCCTCCCACCCGCCAGCCGCGTCACCAACCCGTCCGGGCAGAACATCTAGTGGAGCACTGGGAAGCGCGCTCCGCCGAGATGCGCAAGTTCATCGGCTGCCCCGGCAAGGGGATCATCGTCTGCGCGACGCGGGAGATCTGCGCGACGCGGGAGATCTGCGCCAAGCTGTATAGGGAGATCACGTCCCTTCGGCCGGAGTGGGCCGCCCCGGACATCGACAAGGGCGTGATCAAGGTCGTCTACACCGGAGACCCGAGCGACCCGCCGCTGATCCGCCAGCACGTGCGGCGGCCCTCCCAGAACAAGGCCATCCAGCACCGCGCCAGGAACCCGGAGGACGAATTGCAGCTCGTCATCGTCCAGTCGATGTGGCTCACCGGGTTCGACTCGCCGCCGCTGCACACGCTCTACCTTGACCGGCCGATGCGCGGCGCGGCGCTCATGCAGGCGCTCGCCAGAGTCAACCGCACCTACCGCGACAAGAAGGACGGCCTGCTGGTCGGCTACGCGCCGCTGACGGAGAACCTCTACGCGGCCCTCGCCGAGTACACGGCAACCGACCAGCAGACCCGGCCGCTCGGCCAGGATATTGACTAGATGAATGATTCCAGGGGATCCGGTTACTTTTAGTGGTCATAGGCGATGAGTGAGCGCAGGGTTTGCTGGCTGGTTTTGTCGTTGTGCCAGATCGCGGCCGTCAGCGCCAGGATCCGGGCCAGGATCCGGGCGATGATGCCCTCCGGAGTGCGGCCGCCGTGCCGTTCCAGGTCAAGCTGCCCCTTGAAGGTCCAGTTGACCGACTCGATGACCTGCCGCAGCGGCCTGAGCAGGTGCTGCCCGGCGCGGCGGGCCCCGCCCTTGCGGACCGGGCGCAGCAGGGCCAGGCCACGCCCGGTCAGGCCGGCCTCGAAATGCCCGGCCGAAGTAGTTCTTGTCCCCGGTCAGCGTCTGCCCGGGTGATCGTTCACCACGTCCTGGCCGGCTTCCAGCATGCCCAGCAGAGTCTCCCGCTCGCCTGCCTTGGCACCGGCCAGCGCGAACAGCACCGGCAGCCCGGTCAAGGTGCACACCAGGTGCAGCCGCAGCCCCCAGAAATACCGGGAGTGAGACGCGCAGTAGCCATACTCCGCCCACCCCGCGGCATCGCTGCGCCGGGCGGTCTCCCGCGACCGGCCGCATTCCACCGGCGCGGAATCCACGACCCACACGTCATCGCTCCGCAAGCTGGTGTCCATGGCCAGCATCCGGATCACCCGCAAGAACAGCAAGAACGCCTTGCGCATCCGCTTGTTGTACCCGGACTGGCCGATCCGCCGCGGGAACATGCCCGCCAGGTTCCCGGTGACATACCGCAGCCAGCGCCGCTCCGAGGTGAACCCCAGCAGCGCAGACATCACCGCCATCGTCAGCAGCTCCGCGTCACTGAGCGCAGGCACGATCCCGCCTGCCGGGCGGTCCGGCGCAAGGCCCGGCCAGTCCCTCAGCATGTCATCGATCTTGACGTACAGTGCAGTCGCGAGAGTCTCCAGGTCGTTGTCCACAACTCCGATCGTGGAGACTCTCGCCTCTCCCCGCCCAGGTATCCCCTGGAATCATCCATCTAGGCCCTCGCGAAGATGCGGGACCTGCACGACACGATCGGCAACGTGATCCTCGCAGACCATAACTGGCGCGGGCAGCTCGCCGCCAGGTCACCGCGCGCCTACATCAACGCCGTACTCGGCACCGTCAACTACCTGCGCGACGTGACCAGCCCGCTGAACTAGCCGCCTGAGGGCGAGCCCACCCTCGCCGAGCGGTTCCGCACGGCGTCCGCCCAGCTGGCCAGGTTCTACGCGCTCTGCGCGAGTTCCGGCGAAGCGAACGGATACCGGGACGACATCGGGTTCTTCGAGGAAGTCCGGGTCTGGATGGCCAAGTTCGACGCCGAAGAACGCAAGGCCCGTGGCCTGCCCGTCCCCGCCGACGTAGCCCTCTACCTGCGGCAGCTCACCGCCGGCGCGGTCGAGGCGGGGGGTATCACCGACATGTACGCGGCGGCCGGGATCGAACGGCCAGACCTGTCGCATCTGGACCGGGCGTTCATCGAGCGCATGCAGCAAGCGAGAAACCCGTAGCTCGCCATCGAGGCGCTGCGCCGGCTCGTAGAGCAAGAGATGCGGCGGGTCACCCGGCACAACCTCGTCCGCCAGCGCAGCTTCTCCGACCGGCTGCTCGAACTCATGCGCAAGTACACGAACCAGCAGCTCACCACCGCCGAGATCATCGCCGAGCTGGTCGCCATGGCCAGGGCGGTCTCCGCAGACGCCAACCGCGGCAACACGTCCACCCCGGCTCTCAGCCCTGACGAGCTGGCGTTCTACGACGCCGTAGCCCAGAACGAGTCGGCCGTCGCCGAGATGGGTACCGGCGTGCTAGTGCCGCGTCATGCAACGTTGGTCATGTAACCGGTCCAGGTGCGGATGGTTGATTCGGGGGCGAAGTCGCGTTTGGGCTGAGCGCGAGCGTTGCGCCAGCGGA
>JAJPIV010000137.1 GCA_021324595.1 Actinomycetota bacterium
CGAGGACCTGGGCATCTCCAGGAACCTGCTCACCGCCCGGCTGAACCACCTGACCGAGCACGGCATCGTGGCGCGCCGCGCCTACAGCGAGCGCCCGCCGCGGTTCCAGTACGTGCTCACCGACGCAGGGCGGGCGCTGATGCCGGTGCTGATCGCCCTGACCGCCTGGGGCGACCGGTGGGCGACTCCGGAAGGCGGACCGCCCCTGCGGTTCAGGCACCGTAGCTGCGGGCACGTCTTCACGCCGGTCGTAAGCTGCTCGGCGTGCGGTGAGCCGCTTGGCCCTGGGGAGGTGGAGGCGCTGCCGGGCCCAGGGGCGCGGTCAGGCCCGGGCACTCGCCTGGTGCCTGGCGCCCTCGCGGGGCGCAAGTGACCCGCCGGGGCGCCGCGCGGCATGGTTCGGCTGTGACGGCCTTCCCGCTGCCCTGTCCCTCGCGCAGGAGCGCCCGCCCGGGGCCGGTGCCTGCTCACCGGGGCCGGGCGTGACCCGGTGCCCCCGTGCTGCTGGCGCTCACCGCGCGGGGCGACCGGTGGGCCACGCCCGAGGGCGGGCAGCCCCGGTGCTCCGGGACCGCCGATGCGGGCACCAGTTCACGCCCACCGTCGGCTGCGACGCCTGCGGCCAGCCCTTCCGCCCCGGTGCGGTGGAGGCACTTCCCGGGCCGGGCGTGCGAGCCGGCCCCGGCACGGCCGCCCTCTCATGGCCACGCGCCTGATCGGGGCCGGGCGCTGGCGCGAGGGTGACCAGGAGATCCTGGTGGTCTTCGACGCGGCGCCCGTGGGCGAGTCCCCCGGGGCATGCACGCCCGCCGCCGACGTCGCATGCGGCAGACTACTCGCCGTGGAATCGGCCGGCCGGAAGCGTGCAGGGGCCCGGGCACCGTGCACGGCAGCCAACGATGCCGGCAGCGGGAACTCGCGATGATCACCCTCCTGCTGAAGATCTTCACCGTGAGCCACCGCAGGCACGTGGCCGTGCTGCTGGCGTCCGCCATCGGGTGCGTCGTGGCCGGGGCCGGCCTGTTCGCGCTCACCCAGCGCATCCCGTTCACGACGGGCCTGTACTGGGCGATCACGACGGCCACCACGGTCGGGTACGGTGACGTGACGCCGCACAACCCGGCCGGGAAGGTCGTGGCCGTCGCGGTCATGCTCACGACCATCCCGCTGCTCGCGTCGGTCTTCGCGCTGCTCACGGGAGCGGCTGCGGCCAGCGGGGTACGGAGGATCCTGGCGATGAGGCACCGCTTTCCCGACGGGGCGTACCGGATCGTGATCGGCATGGACTCGCCGGTTCCGGCCGTGCTCGACGAGCTCGTCCAGGCCGGCGAGCAGGTGGTGCTGGTGGCCGACGTGGATCCATCGAGCGTGCGCGGCGAGGTGCATCTGATCCGGGGCGACCCGGTCCAGCCCGCCGTGATTGCCGCTGCCCGGCCGCAGGGGGCCCGGCAGGCCCTGATCACCGGCGCCACCGACGGCGACGTGCTCGTGAGCGCTGTCCTGCTGCGCAAGCAGGCGCCGGACCTGCGGGCGGTCGCTCTGGTCCGGTCACCATCGGTCCGCGAGGCCCTGCGCGATCTCGGCGTCTGGCAGGTCATCTCGCCCAGCGAGATGATCGCTCACATGCTCGCCAAGAGCCTGGAGGCCCCGCACGCCGCGGACATGCTCGCCCAGCTCGTCGCGTCCAACGCGCACAGCCTCACGGAGGTCCAGGCTGACGCGGCAACGATCGGCCGGCCGCTCAGCGCGATCCGTGGTGAACGGTCCGGCCTGGTGCTGGGCCTGGTGCGCGACGGCAGGTTCTCGCTCGCGCTCGGCGACGATCCCGTCGTGGCGCCGGGCGATAGCCTCCTGCTCGCCGTGCCCGCCCGGGCCTGACGGCCGTCAGCGCCCGCGGCAGGTTGAGCCGCGGATGCAGGCGGCCGCGAGGGACCGCGCCAGCGGATTCGCCTTCCGATGTGCCCGCGTCCGGCGGCGATGGTGGACCAGCCTGCCGCGGGCTGGCATTCGGCCGCGATGGCCGCAGGGTCCCGGCCGGGATATTGCCGCCGCTCAGCCGAGCGCGCTGACGAGGGAGATCAGTGCGACCAAGGTGACCAGCATGTACGCAAGGTAGGAGCCGAGCCGCCCGGATTGCAGCCGTGTGGCGGCGCGAGCGGCGGCGAGCACCGGCCGCGTGGCCGGCCGGTACAGGTATTCCTCGACGATCTCGATCACGTCCGCCGTGTAGCCAAGCCGCGCGTCCCGGGCCGCCGGGACGGGAGCGGCCGCCGCCCGGGGTCGGCCCGGCTCGGGCTCCTCGTTGCCCGGCAACGGGCGCACGCTGGAGGTGGAGCGCAGCACCGCGGCGAGCACGTGGCGTGTCGGATTGGCGAACCCCGTGGCCGTGTAGCAGTCGGCCCCATCCACCCCCGCCGTCGCCGAGCGCCACGCGGGCACTCGCCGGATCCGCAGCAGCCGCCGGCCCGCGGCCAGCCAGGCGAGGCCGATGGCGGCGAGCCCCAGGAGGGGCATCATGACCCACAGCCACGTCGGCGACAGGATCGAGAACCCGCCGTAGACCGGCTGCACCACCCACGGCGACCTCAGCGCGCCCATGGTCACCGCACTCGGCACCACCGGCACCAGGCCGGCCGCGACCACCCGGATCACCAGCGGCAGCAGCGCGGCCGTGGCCAGGCAGCCGACCGACAGGGCCACGATCGCTGCCCGGCCGGGCCAGCCGTGCTCACGGCCTGCCAGGCGGCCGGCCGGCAGGCCCGACGCCGCCGGCCCGGCCGGGCCGAGGACCACCAGCCCGGTGAGCCGGGCGAACGTCACCCCGGCAAACCCGGCCGTCAGCGCCACGGCGGCGCCAGTGATCGCGAGCGCCAGGCGCAGCCCGAGGCCGGGCACCCGGAACTGCTGCATGAGGGCCTCGATCAGGAACCACTCGGAGGCGAAGCCCGCCGTTGGCGGCAGGCCCGCGAGTGTCATCGAGCCGATCGCGAGCGCGGTGCCGCTCCACGGCAGCCGCCGCGCGATGCCCCGCAGTGCGTCCAGGTCGTCATCGCCGGGAGCCTCCGGTCCCCCGTCGCCATCCCGCCCGCCGGGTGCGGCCGGGGCGCCGGGTGCGGTCGTGCCGATCGCGGTGCTCGCAGTGAACAGCAGGGCCTTGGCCATCGCGTGCGCGATCACCTGCAAGGTGGCGGCGAGCAGCCCGGCGGCGGCCAGCCGCTCGTCGCGGACGGTCAGCCCGACCAGGGCCACTCCGTACCCGACCAGGATCAGGCCGGCGTTCTCCACGCTCGAATAGGCGATCACGCGTTGCAGGCCCGGCTGCACGGCCGCATGGGCGATGCCGATCAGCGCGGTCAACCCGCCGAGCGCAAGCAGCAGGCCGTCCAGCCAGGCGGGCGGCGCGCCCAGCAAGGCGAGCGTCCGCCACAGGCCGTAGAAACCGACGTTGACCGCCACCCCGGCCATGATCGCGCGGGCCGGCCCGGGCGCAGCCGCATAGCCGCGGGGCAGCCACACGTGGAACGGAGCCAGGCCCGCCTTCGCCGCGAACCCGGCTACCAGCAGCACCTGCGCGGCCGCGCGCGCGGCCCCGCCGGGCACCCCGGCGAACGCGGCCAGGCTCAGCGAGCCGGCCCGGGTGGCGAGCAGCAGCAGCCCGGCGAGCAGCGCCGCCCCGCTGACCTTCCCGAACGACAGCGTCACCAGGGCGCCGGACGGACGCCCCAGCCGGTGGCGCTCGAAGCCGGCGAGGAGCCAGAAGCCTCCGGTCATCAGCTCCCAGCCGAACAGGAACGTGAACGCGTCCCTCGCGGTCAGCACGACGGCGACCGCGAGCAGGGTCAGCGCGTACCCGGCACCCAGCCCCCGCCGGCCGCCCGCCCCGCCGCGGGCCGCCCAGCCGGCGAACGCCAGCGAGGCCGGCACCGCCACCCCGAACGCGATCACGAGGAACAGCCCGGAGAGCCGGTCCGCCGCAAGAGCGGCGCCCGCCGGACCGGGGCCGGCAAGGACCCGCCCAAGCGGCCAGGAAGCCGGCCCGCGCAGCGCGGGGACCGGCAGCCCGGCGGCGAGCCGGGCCGGCTCCCCCGCCAGGGCGAGGCCGCCGGCGGCTGTCAGGACGGCCGCGGCCGCAGCTCCGGCGAGGTACGGCAACCCAGCCGGCCACGCCGGGCCGCAGCGCCCGCCGGCGACGCTCCCGGGCCGCTCCCGGGATGCCCGCTGCCCCGCCAGCCAGCGTCCAGCCAGCAGGTCCGCGGCGCCCGCGGCGACGAGCAGGGCGAGCCCGGCACCAAGGATCCACCCGCTCCCGGTCACTGCGCCATCCCCCCAGCCCGCTCGCCTGAGCCGTACCCGGAGCCGCCGGGCAGGCGGCCGATCGCCAGCAGCAGGGCATGCAGGATCGCGAACGGGGGCGGCGGCGAGCCGGGCAGCCACACGTCCACGTCGATGACCGAGCCGATGCCTCCCGAGGTCGCGTACGAGTCCGCCAGGAGCCCGCCACCGCAGGCGTCGGTGCCCACCGCGATCACCACCTTCGGGTCGGGCATTCCCTCCCAGGTGCGGCGCAGCGGCTCGGCCATGCCGTGCGCGCCCGCTCCGGTGACCAGCAGGACGTCGGCGTGGCGGGGGCTCGCGGTGAAGAAGATCCCGAGCCGGTGGACGTCGTAGACCGGGTTGAGCAGCGCCGCGATCTCCTGTTCCTCGCTCCCGTCCGACCCGGCGTCCACGTGCCGCACGTGGACCGATCGCCGCAGGGCCGCCGTGCGCGCCCGCAGCGCCGCCCGGACCTGGCCCACGCTCCGCTCAGTCTCCGCGGTGACCGGCACGACGAGGGCCTCCCGGCTGACGACCGCGGCCGCGCTGCCGCGGGACCATCCGAACTCGGCCGGCCGCCGCTCCGCGCACCGCCCGCACAGGATGCACCTGCCGCGGTCGAGCCGGACGACGCCGTCCGGGCCGGGGCGGATCGCCCCTGTCGGGCAGATCCCGGCCAGGTCGCCGGCCGCGCCCGCCGGGAGCGGCGCCGTGAGGACGGCCGGACCGCGCCAGGCGTCGGAGTAGCCGTCTGGCCGGCCGGGCCACCGGGTGGTGACCACGCCATCGCGCAGGCCGCGCAGCACCCAAGGGCTGGCCCGGCCTCCCGGCGGCCGGCGCCTCACAGCGCCACCCCAGCCGCGGACAGGCCAAAGCTGGCCTCGATGAACGGGAAGTCGGTGAGGATGTCCCCGGCGAACACCTCGTGGAGGAGCACGAGATTGTGGAACGACGGGGACCGCGGCCAGCACCGCTCGATCACCCCGCCGGTCATCCTCACGTCGTACAGGACCTCGCCCGCCGGGGCCTCCGCCCACCCGACCGCGCGGCCATCGCCCGCCGGGCACGTCACGCGCACCGGCCCGGCGGGCAGGCGCGCGAGCTCCCCGGCGGCCTGGCCCACCAGGCGGAACGACTGCCCGACCTCGTGCCAGCGCACCCGCAGCCGCGCGAGGGCGTCACCCGATGCCTCCACGGCGGGCTCGCCGGCGCGCAGCGCCAGGTAGCCGTCGTAGGGCCGGGCCAGCCGGGCGTCGTCGGCGAAGCCCGACGCCCTGCCGACCGGGCCGAGCGCGCCGTGCTCGCGTGCCCGCTCCGGGCGGAGGGGGCCGGTGTCCCGCAGGCGGTCCAGGAACGACGCCGTCCCCATCAGCGCCCGCGCGTCGGCGCTGACCGCCTGTTCCAGCGCCCCGGCCTGCGCCCGCACCTCGGCGGGCCCCAGCCGAGGGAGCGCGGCGACGCCGCCCGGCACGACCACGCCCCGGCCGAAGCGGCTCCCGCACATCTGGCCGGCCAGCCGGAGCACCCGCTCCTTGTGGGCGGCGAGCCTGGCCGTGGCGACCGCCAGGCCGGCGGCCTCGGCCAGCCGTGCGCCAGCGTCCAGGTGCGCGGCGATCCGCTCCAGCTCGGCATGGAGCACCCGCACCAGGGCGGCGGGGCGCGGCACCGTCACGCCGGCGATCCGCTCGATGGCATGGCAGAACGCCAGCGCGTGGGCGACCGAGGCGACGCCCTCGGCGCGCTCGGCGAGCAGCACGCCGTCACCGGCGGTCATGCCCTCGAACCGCTTCTCCACCCCGCGGTGCTTGTAGAAGACCCGCATGTTCAGGTGGGGGATGTCCTCGCCCGGGGTCTCGATCAGGTACTCGACCGACTCCGTCACCCCCGACCGGACCGGCCCGTGCGGGATGGTGAACAGCCCCGCCCCCATGACCCGCCGCGGCAGGCTGTGCTCATCCGGCCAGATCCCGCCCGGCTCCGGGCCGGCCGCGCCGGGCCCGGGCCACGGGCGGGGCGCCGCCTCGCCGTGCGCCGGCAGGATCAGCGGCTCGAGCCTGGGGTGCCCGGCCGGGACGACGCCGAACAGGTCGTGAATCTGCCGCTCGTACCAGAACGCCGCGCCGACCGCGGGAGTCAGCGCCGGGTAGGAGGCCGCGCCGGACGGCAGCGCCACCTCGACCGTCTCCATGCCGCCGGGCACCGCCAGGTGGGCGGACAGGAGGAGGCGGTCCTCTCGCCGGGCGGCCATCAGCCCCGCGAACCGCGCTCCCGCCCCGATCCGCGCGGCGAGCTCCGCGGCCAGGCCCGCGGCGCCGGCGAGCGCCCGGCCACCCGCGGCGGCCGGTCCGGCCGACCTCACGCCGCACCCCGCAGCAGGTCCACCGCCCGGCTCAGGAGCCCCTGGAGCTCCGCCGGCGGGTGCACGCCGAGCACCAGCAGGACCACCAGCCCCGCCAGCACGGGCACCACCATCCAGGCGCTCGGCTCGCCCCGGCTCAGGGCCGGCTCAGGGCCGGCGGACGCGCCCGCCGCCCCATTCGCCATCCTCGCGCGGGCCGCGCCGGGCCGTCCGGGCGCCGCGCGGTCCGGCGCGCCGCGGGCCGCGCCCGAGGTTCCCGGCGGCAGCAGCGCCGTGCCCGCTGCGGACAGGCCGAGGAACGCGAGGGTCAGCAGCACGACCAGCAGCGCCGCGGCCGCCGTCGCGCCCGACTCGAAGCCGCCGGCCACGATCTCGAACTCGCTGCGGAACATGCCGAACGGAGGCAGGGCGCCCAGCGCGCCGAGGGCCAGCAGGAACATCGGCCCGCTCCATGGCAGCGCGTCGAGCGCGCCGCGCAGCGACGGGATCCGCTTGGTGCCGAACGCGCGCGCCAGCACGCCCGCGCCGAGGAACGCGTTCCCCTTCGCCGCGGCGTGGGCGAGCACGTGGAGCAGCACGCCGGCGAGGGCCACCGGGGCGCCGAAGCCGGTGCCGACCGCGAGTATGCCCATGTGCTCGACGCTTGAGTAGGCGAGCATCCGCTTCACGTCACGCTGGTCGAGCAGGTACAGGGCGGCCAGCAGCAGCGAGGCAACGCCGAAGGCCAGCAGAACGTCACGCGGGAAGCGCGGGCCGAGGGCGCCCTGGGCGATCTGGAAGAAGCGCAGGATCGCGTAGAAGCTGACCGCCAGCAGCGAGCCGGACAGCAGCGCCGAGACCGGGGACGGCGCCTCCGAGTGGGCGTCGGGCAGCCAGGTGTGCACCGGGACCAGGCCGACCTTCGTGCCGTAGCCGAGCACCGCGAGCACGAATGCCAGCCGCGCCGCCGTGGCCGGAAGATGCGCCGAGGCGTGCAGCAGCGGGGCGAACGCCAGGTCGTACCCGGGCCCGAGCGCCCGGGCCCCGGCGTAGTAGGCGAACATGGTGCCGAGCAGCGCGATCGCCAGCCCGGAAGATGCCAGCAGCACGTACTTCCAGGCGGCCTCCGCCGCGGCAGCGGTCCCCTCCAGCGCGACCAGCAGCGCCGACACGATCGTCGTCACCTCCACCGCGACCCACATCAGGGCCAGGTTGCCCATCAGCGGCGCGGCGAGCATCGAGCAGGCGAACAGGTTGAGCCCGGCCCAGTACCAGTGCTGGCGCCCGGGGCGCGCCAGGCCGTGACCCCCGGCGGTGCTGAGGTAGCCGACCGAGTAGGCCGCGGCGCACGCATACCCGAACGCGGTGGCCAGGAGGAAGATCACGCTCAGCGCGTCCAGCCGCAGCGGGCCCGGCCCGGCCAGGCCGCCCCGCACGGCGGCCGGCACGAGGCCGGCGGCGAGCGCGAGGCAGGAGATCCCCGAGGCAGCGCTGGCCAGGGCGGCGGCCCGGGGGGGCAGCCAGAGCGAGCCCGCAGCCGCGGCCGCCGGGACGGCCAGGAGGGCGATCACAGCGATGAGCAAGGCCGGTTACCCCCGTAGGCTGGTCAGGTCGGTGGTGGACAGCGACTCGGCGCGGCCGTGGTGGATCCGGATCAGCAGGCCGAACACGATCACGGCGACGAGCAGGTCGAACAGCAGTGCCGCCTCGAGCACGAGCGGAAGGCTCGCGGCGATCACCAGGGCAGCGAGCGAGATCGCGTTCTCCAGCGAGAACAGCCCGATCGCCTGCGAGAGCACGTCCCGCCGGTGGATCATGAGAATGAACGCGACGAGCACGACGGAAACCGAAAGCGACAGCGCGGCGGGCGGGGCGGCGGCCCCGCCGACGGTGAAATGGCTCGCCGCGAAGAACCCGGCCGCCGCGACCGCCGTCGCGACCAGCACCGTGCTGGCCAGGCTCATCCCGCCGCTGCGCGCGATGTCACCGTCCGGGCCCGCCAGGTCGGCGCCGACGCGGCCGGCCCGCAGCAGGCGCCGGAGCACCAGCGGGATCACCATGATCTTGAGCGCGGCGGACAGCCCGGCGAGCAGGTACAGCTCGGGCAGGCCGCGGACGGCGCCGACGATGACCGCGAGCGCCGAGATCAGCCCGGACTGCGCGGCGTACAGGCGCACCTGGTCGCGCGCCAGCGCCTGGCGCAGCATGCCGAACTCGGCCAGCAGGATCAGGACCGCGATCACGTCCGCGCCGCCGGCGTAGACGCCTGGCGCGTGCCCGGCGCTCATCAGCCGCCCCCGAGGTAGAGGGTGAGCACGCCGAGCACCGCGAGCAGGAACGCCGCCGCCGCGAACTCAGTGATCTTGAACAGGCGGAGCTTGGCGAAGGAGCTGTCGATGACGGCGACGAGGCAGCCGAGCAGCGCGGCCTTGCCGAGCAGCGCGGCGGCCGCCAGGGCCACCGCGGGTGCCCGCTGGGAGGAGGCCAGGCCCCAGGGAGCGGCGAAGACGTTGACGAAGATCGTGTAGAGGATCAGCTGCTTGGCCGCCGCGCCCCACCGCAGCAGCGCGAGGTAGGGGCCGGAATGCTCGAACGGCCGGGCCTCCTCGATCATCCCGAGCTCACTGGCCGCCGCGTGGGTCTCCACCGGGATGCGCCCGGTCTCGTAGAGGATGACCATGAGCAGCGCCGCCGCCGCGAGCAGGTGGGCGGGCCGCATGATCTGCCCGGCCGACGCCCGGACGGTCGCGGCGAGCGCGTACGGCAGGTCGGTCCCGGTGAGCAGCGCGACCGTGAACACCACGAACAGGACCACGGGTTCGGTAATCGCGCCGAAGGTCTTGGCCCTGCTCGCGCCCAGCTGAGCGTAGGGGCTGCCCGATTCCAGCGCGGCGATCGCCACGAGGAAGCTGGCCAGCGACAGGATGAAGCCGCCGCCCAGGATGTCGCCCAGGTAGCCGAGCGGCAGCGGGTAGCTGGTCAGGACGGGGATCAGCAGCGGCACCGTGAGGTAGCAGGCGAACGCCCCCGCCGGCGCGGCCAGGAACACCCAGCTCGCGCCCTGCGGTGCCAGCGCCTCCTTGCGGAACAGCTTCGCCAGGTCGTGATAGGGCTGCAGCACGCGGGGGCCGCGGCGGCCCTGGAGCCGCGCCTCGACGCGCGAGATCAAGCCCGACACGCCAGGCGCGGCACCGATGATCGTGACGACCTGGAGAGCCTGGATGACCGGGACCGGAAGCACGACGCTCATGGCCCGTCACCGGCGGCGCGCAGCGGCGGGGCCTGTCCCGTGCGGGCTGGGGGCATGAAGCCCCCGGTATCCTTGCCGGGCTGCTCCGGCGCGACCTCATCCACTGGCGATGGCCTCCGTTCCCGCAGGCAGATCACAGGACAGAGGCCATCAGCGGTACTCACCGCGGTTCCGGCGAGCCTCATCGCCAGGGCCATTGTGCCGCACGATCACCCCAGGCGCAAAGCCGGCGGCAGCGCCCGCGCCGGCCGGCCGGGTGGCGCGGGGCAGCTGGAGGGCGAGCCGGGCGAGTCCATCACCGACCCCTGGGTGAGCGAGCGGGTCACGCTCGTCGCCGAGCAGGATGCCCGGGTGGGCGCCGCAGCGCACCTGCTCCGCTACGGCTCCGGCGCCGGCGTCGGCGTCGGCGCCGGCGAATCCTACCGGGGCCTCGGCGAGATCCGCTGGCTGCTGTTCTGGCCGCAGGCTCCGGCCGGGAACCCGCACTGGGCGGACGCGTCGACGGCGCGCCCTGATGACGACGGCGCGCCCGCGCCCCCGGCGGCCTCCCGGGCGCATCGCGTCCCGGCGCGCCCGGGCGGCGGGTGATTCCGTCGCGCCGGGGCGGGAACACCAGGAGCCATGACAGACCAGCAGTCGCCTTACCCGGTGCGGTTCTCGGTCGGCTACCCGGATCGCCCGCTCAGCAGGCTCACGACGTTCTTCCGGATCGTCACGGTCATTCCGATCGCGATCGTGCTGGGGGCGGTCTCCGGCGGCACCTGGCAATGGTCGTCATCGTCGGGCTCAGGCACGCGGGATGCCGTCGTCGGCGCCGGGGGCCTGCTGGTGGCTGGTCCCCTGCTGATGATCCTGTTCCGCCGCAAGTACCCGCGCTGGTGGTTCGACTGGAACCTGGAGCTCCTGCGGTTCAGCAACCGGGTCGGGGTGTACCTGGCCCTGATGGACGACAGGTACCCGTCCACCGACGATCAGCAGTCGGTGCGCCTGGACATCGACTATCCGGACGCCGGCACGGACCTGAACAGGTGGCTGCCGCTGGTCAAGTGGCTGCTCGCGGTCCCGCACTACATCGTGCTGTTCTTCCTGGACATCGCCATGGTGATCATGGTCGTGCTCGCGTGGTTCGCCATCGTGCTCACCGGCCGGTACCCGCGCGCCGCCTTCGACTTCGCCGAGGGCGTGATCCGCTGGCACAACCGGGTGGTCGGATACGCATTCATCATGGTCACCGACGCCTACCCGCCGTTCTCGCTCCGGCCCTGACCGGTAGCCCCGCCGGGCGGCCCCGCTGTCAGGGGGCTCGCTGCCGCCCGAACCTCAGGAACGCGGTCAGGGCCGCGATCACCACCGAGATGCCGAGGCCGAGGTACAAGATGCCCACCTCGTCGCGGGACTCGACGGCGATGTCCACGAAGGTGACCGCCGCGACGAGGATCAGCATCGAGACCACCCGGGCCTTGAGGTCATCCAGGTCGCGCATGGCCAGCCAGTTCGGGAGCCAGTGCGTGCCGCGGGCCGGCCCGTCCCGGATCACGAACAGCCCGTACAGCCCGAACGCGGCGACCATGAGCGTGGCCCCGACCAGGTAGGCGTCCATGACGACCAGGAGGATGCCGAGCCGCCCGCCGATGCGGGCGGGCCTGCCGATCACCCCGGCCGCGGTGCGGACGAGGATGTCGCTGCCGTAGATGAACGACGCGGCCGCGTCGGCGAGCAGGAACACGACGGCGACCAGCACGAGGAGCCGGGACCAGCCGAGGAACAGCTCGAAGCCGCGCCGCACCGGCCCCGCGCCGGCGGGCTGCCCGGCCGGCCGGTCACCGTGCGGCCCGTCCCCGGTCACGGGATCGCCACGCACACCCGATGCCTACCCGGCCCGCGCCCGGGGCACGCGGCCCGGGCCGCGGGCCGGGGCGGCGCCTGCCGGCGGGCCGGGCCGGGCACGACAACGCCCCCGCGAGCCAGGCTCGGCGAGGGCGCGTCATGCCGGCGTGCGGTCGCCTCTCGGCGATCGGCGCGACGCGGCTCCAGCCAGACGGTATTCCGCGAGGGCAGTTACAGGTGAGGCCCGGGGACACGGTCACACCGGCGATGACGTCAACGCGCGGGACAGGTGAGGCATTCCCTCGCCGTGCCGCTTGCCCTGCCGCGCCGCACTGCGCCGGGGATACGCTGAGGGCACCGGTATGGCACGGCGCGGCATGGGAGCGGCCTGGGATGGTTGCCTACGTCTCAGCCATCGGCCGCACCGGCGTGATCACGGTCGCCACCCGCGGCCGCGATGGCCCCGGCGAGGTCCTGGTGCAGATCCGGGGCGGGTCCGAGGCGTTCATCGCGTGGTCGGATG
This sequence comes from Actinomycetota bacterium, assembly GCA_021324595.1. Classification (GTDB taxonomy): domain Bacteria; phylum Actinomycetota; class Actinomycetes; order Streptosporangiales; family Streptosporangiaceae; genus Chersky-822. The sequence continues at coordinate 12,253 of JAJPIV010000137.1, forward strand.
AGCCGCTCCCCGCGGGCACGAGCGTGCTCGTGATCGACGAGCGCGGCACCCGCACGGTGGACGTCAGCCCGTGGGACGACCCGCTGGCCGGCCAGGCCTGACCGGGATGCGACCACGGCCCGGCCAGGAGCCCGCGAGCCCCTCAAGAGGAGAAGACGATGCTCGGTTACCGCGTCCCGCGCCCCGACGAGGCGATGCTGATATCCGGCGGCAAGTTCGGCATGGGCGGCGCGCCGTTCCGCGTCGTGACCGGCCACGGCGCGTTCGTGCTCCCGTTCGTCAGGAAGGCCAACTTCCTGACCCTCGCCATGTGCGAGGCAGAGGTCGCCGAGACCTGCGTGACCAGGCAGGGCATCTCGCTGAACGTGCGCGCGGTCATCGCGTTCAAGGTCGGCAACGACCAGGAGAGCATCGTGAACGCGGGCCAGCGGTTCCTGTCCGACCAGGACCAGATGTCCACCCTGACCGGCCGGATATTCGCCGGCCACCTGCGGTCGATCATCGGCTCGATGACCGTCGAGGAGATCGTCACCGAGCGGCAGAAGCTCGCGACCGAGGTGCTCGACGGCTCCAAGGCCGAGATGGCCAAGATCGGCCTGACCGTGGACTCGCTGCAGATCCAATCGATCGACGACATGGGCTCGGGCTACATCGACGCGATGGCCGCGCCGCACAACGCCGCCATCCAGCGGCAGGCGCAGATCGCCCAGGCGCAGGCGAACCAGGCGGCGGCCGAGGCGCAGCAGCAGTCGATGCGCGCGCAGGCCGAGTACGCCCGCCAGACCGCGATCGTCCAGGCCCAGTACAAGGCCGAGGTGGACCGGGCCCAGGCGCAGGCCGCGCAGGCGGGCCCGCTGGCGGAGGCTCAGGCGCAGATGGAGGTGCTCGCCGCGCAGGCCGAGCTCGCCAAGCGCCAGGCGGAGCTGCGGGAGCGCCAGCTGGTCGCCGAGGTGATCAAGCCCGCCGAGGCCGAGGCGGAGAAGACGCGGATCCTCGCCCAGGCGGACGCCCAGCGGGTGACCATGCAGGCGGAGGCCGCGGCGTCGCACAACCGGGTCGCGCTCGACCGGATGCTGATCGAGCAGCGCCCCCAGATCGTCAAGGAGGCGGCGGCCGGCCTGGCGGGAGCGAACCTGAGCGTGCTGAACGGCGCCGAGGGGCTCAGCGAGGTCGCGGCCGGCCTGGTCGCCCAGGGCCTGACGATCCTGGACTCGGTCAAGAGGAGCCTCGGCGGCAACGGGGCGGCCACAGGGCACGGCCGCGCGGTCCCGGCTCCCCCCGCGGACGGCGCGGATTCCCCGCCGGACGGCGCGGCCGGGTGAGCCGCCTGCGGCACGCGGTGGGCCTCAGGAGGCGACGAGCAGCTCGGCGACCTGCGCGGCGTTCAGCGCGGCTCCCTTGCGCAGGTTGTCGCCGCAGACGAACAGCTCGAGCGCCCGCGGGTCGTCCAGGCTTCGGCGGATCCGGCCGACCACGGTCGGGTCGGTGCCCGCGACGTCGACGGGCATCGGGAACTCCGCCGCCTCCGGCCGGTCGGCGACCACCACGCCGGGCGCCTCGGACAGCAGCTTGCGGGCCTGGTCCGCGTCGACCTCGGCGTCGAAGGCCGCGTGAAGCGCGAGGCAGTGCCCGGTGACCACGGGGACCCGCACGCACGTCGCGGAGATGCGCAGGCCCGGCTCGCCGAGGATCTTGCGGGTCTCGTCCCTGATCTTCATCTCCTCCGACGACCAGCCGCCCGGGCGAGGCGACCCGGCCCACGGGATCACGTTCAGCGCCAGCGGCGCGGGAAACGGCCCGGCGGGGCCGGCGACGGCGCGCACGTCCGCGGGGCGCCGGCCGAGGCTCCGGTTGCCTGCCACCGCCGCGAGCTGGTCATGCAGGGCCTCGGTGCCAGCCTGCCCGGCGCCGGAAGCGGCCTGGTAGGACGCGGCCACGAGCTCGCGCAGCCGGTAGGCGCGGTGCAGGGCGCCGATCACGACGATCATCGAGAGCGTGGTGCAGTTCGGGACCGAGATGATCCCCCTGGGCCGGCCGAAGGCAGCCTGCGGGTTCACCTCGGGGACGACCAGAGGGACCAGCGGGTCCATGCGGAACGCGCCGGACTTGTCGATCACCACCACCCCGCGGGCGGCCGCCACGGGCACCCAGGCGGCGGAGACCTCGTCCGGCACGTCGAACATCGCGATGTCCACCCCGTCGAACGCGGCCGCGGCGAGCTCGCGGACCTCGACCAGCTCGCCACGGACCGGGAGCCGCCGGCCCGCGGACCGGGCCGAGGCGATCAGCCGGATCTCCCCCCACACGCCGGCCCGCTCCGAGATCACCTCGCGCATGACCGTGCCGACCGCGCCGGTCGCTCCGACGATCGCGAGCACGGGCCTGTCCCGGCGCACCGGGCCGCGCGTACTCGGGCCGGGCGCGTCCGCGCCGGGCACCGCCTCCCCGCCGCTCACCGGCCGGTCCCCCCGTAGACGACCGCCTCGGTCTGGTCGCCGTCCAGGCCGAACGCGCGGTGGGTGGCGGTCACCGCGTCGTCGAGGTCGGCGGCGTCCACCACCGCCGAGATCCTGATCTCCGACGTCGAGATCATCCGGATGTTGATGCCCCGCTCGGCGAGCGCGCCGAAGAAGTCGGCGCTGACCCCGGGATGCGAGCGCATGCCGGCGCCGATCAGGGAGATCTTGCCGATCCGGTCGTCGTACAGGATCGACTCGAAGCCGATCTCGGCCTGGATCGCCCGCAGCGAGGTCATCGCCGCCTGGCCGTCCTGCCTGGGCAGGGTGAAGGAGATGTCGGCCCGGCCGGTCGCGCTCGAGGTGCTCTGCACGATCATGTCGATGTTGATCGCAGAGTCGGCGACCGCGCGGAAGATCTTGGCTGCCACGCCGACCTTGTCCGGGATCCCGGCCACGGTGATCGTGGCCTCGCTGCGATCGTGGGCGACCCCGGTGATGATCGGCTGGTCCATCGTCTCCTCCTGCTCCCGTGCAATGACCCAGGTGCCCTCCTTGTTGCTGAAGGAGGACCTGACGTGAATCGGCATCGCGTAGTGCCTGGCGTACTCGACGCAGCGCAGGTGCAGCACCTTTGCCCCGGCGGCGGCCATCTCGAGCATCTCCTCGTAGCTGATCCGCGGGATCCGGCGGGCGCCGGGCACGATCCGCGGGTCCGCGGTGAACACGCCGTCGACGTCGGTGTAGATCTCGCACAGCTGCGCGCCCAGGGCGGCGGCGAGCGCGACCGCCGTGGTGTCCGAGCCGCCGCGGCCGAGCGTGGTGATGTCCTTGCTGTCCTGCGAGACGCCCTGGAACCCGGCGACGATCGGGATCGCCCCGTCGGCGAGTGCGGATGAGATCCGCCCGGGGGTCACGTCGATGATCCGCGCCTTGCCGTGGGCCGAGTCCGTGATCACGCCTGCCTGCGATCCGGTGAACGAGCGGGCCTCGGACCCGAGGTTCGCGATCGCCATCGCGACCAGCGCCATCGAGATCCGCTCTCCGGCGGTCAGCAGCATGTCCAGCTCCCGCCCCGGGGGGACCGGGCTGACTTGCAGGGCCAGGTCGTGCAGCTCGTCGGTGGTGTCGCCCATGGCCGAGACCACGACGACCACGGCGTTCCCGGCCTTGCGGGTGGCGACGATCCGCTGCGCGACGCGCTTGATGCCGTCGGCGTCGGCGAGCGACGATCCGCCGTACTTCTGCACGATCAGGGCCACGTTGCGCGCTCCTCGCGGGTCCCCATGCCGGTCGCGGCGGCGGGAGCCGGCGCCGCGAGGCCGGCTCGCCGGCCCGGCGCGAGCCGGCTGGACGGGCATGCGGCACCCGAGTTTACCTGCGGCGTTCGGAGCGCGGGCGGGCGGCGGGCGCGGTCACGCCGCGGCCCCGGGGAGCGGCGGGCCGGTCAGCTCATCGCCCGGCGCCCCTCGAACGCCCGGCCGAGGGTGACCTCGTCGGCGTACTCGAGCTCCCCGCCGACCGGCAGCCCGCTGGCAGGCCGGGTGACCCGCAGGCCGAGCGGCTTGATCAGCCTGGCCAGGTAGGTCGCGGTGGCCTCGCCCTCCAGGTTCGGGTCGGTCGCCAGGATCACCTCGGTGACCTGGCCGTCGGCGAGCCTTCCCATCAGCTCCCTGATCCGCAGGTCCTCAGGGCCGACCCCGTCGATCGGGCTGATCGCGCCGCCGAGCACGTGGTAGCGCCCCCGGTACTCGCGGATCCTCTCGATCGCCGCGACGTCCTTGGGCTCCTCCACCACGCAGAGAACCGACGGGTCCCGGCGCGCGTCCCGGCAGATCCGGCACTCGTCATCCTCGGCCACGTTCCCGCAGGCCCGGCAGAACTTGACCTTCTCGGTCACCTCGATCAGCGTGGCCGCGAGCCGGCGCACGTCCTGCGGGTCGGCGGTGAGCAGGTGGAACGCGATCCGCTGGGCGCCCTTCGGGCCGATGCCGGGGAGCTGGCCGAGCTCGTCGATGAGGCTCTGGACGATGCCCTCGTACACGTCAGCGCCCGCCGGTCTCCTCGCCGCCGGTCCCCGCGCCGCCCCCGGAGCCCGGAAGGCCCGGCATCCCGGGGAAGCCCGGCACTCCGGGCAGGCCGGGGAAACCAGGCACTCCGGGAAGCCCGGGCGTCCCGGCAATCCCCGGCCCGCCCGGATCCCCAGGCTGGCCAGGCAGGCCGAAGCCGCCGGCGAGCGGTCCCATGAGCTCGGCCTGCCGTTCCTCCAGCGCCCGGCGGGCGTCCCTCGCGGCGGCCAGCACCAGGTCCGCCACGGTCTGCGCGGTCTCCGCCGGGTCCTGGGGCTCGATCGCGTCCTTGCTGATCGAGACGTCGGTGAGCTCACCGTGCCCGTTGAGCGTGACGGTCACCAGCCCGCCTCCGGAAGTGCCTGTCACCTCGGTCCGCTCAAGCTGCTCCTGGGCGTTCATCAGGTGGCTCTGCACCTGCGCCGCAGCGGCGAAGAGCTGCTGAAGGTCGATCTGGCCGCCCGGTTCCATGCCGTGCTCACCCGCCTCCCGGCGCCGCGCCCAGCGCGCGTCCTCCAGCCAGACTACGGCCTGACGCGGACGGATCGCGCTCGCGCGTCGCGCCCCCGGGGCGGCTACTGTCCGGCGCCGAACTCGTCGATGATCCTCCCGCCGAGCTCGCGGACGATGAGGTCCGTGCCCGCCAGCTCCGGTGCGGCACCCGGTGGCTCGGGGCCGGTCTCCAGCCGCGGGTCATCGCTGATGCTCCCCGGCCCGGCGGCTCGCCCGCCTGGCGCGGGCGGGCCTTCCGCGGGCCGGCCATGGCCCTGATCGCGCCCGGCGCCCCGGGCGGGCCCGGCGCCCCTGCCCGGCCCGGCATCCGCGGGCGGCATGCCTCCGGCGGCGTCGGGGCGCGTCATCCCCTGGTCGCGGCCCGGCGGCTCCCGGAGCGGCTGCGCCCCCCGCTGCCGCGCGGATCCGCCGCGCTCGCCGGCCGTCACCGCCTTGACCGTCACCTCGACGCCGTACTGCGACCGCAGCACGGCGGCCAGGTCGGCCCCGCGATCGTTGTTCGCGAAGCCCCTGGCGGATCCCTCGTTGTCGAACGCGAGCGTCAGCACGCCGGCGTCGAGGGACTCCACGACGACGTTGCCCAGCAGGATCCAGGTGACCTTGCTGACCCGGCTGACCGCCTCCAGGATCTCCGGCCACCTCGCGCGCAGCTCCTCGGCGTCGAGGGCGGCTGTCCCGCCGCCTGCCGGGCCGGCCTCGCGCGGGGCCCGGGCTCGCGGCTGCGGCGGCGATCCCTGGGCAGCGGGGTTCCGGGCCGGCTGAGGCTGCTCTCCTGCGGAGGCGGCCGCCGAAGGCCGCTCCCGCCCGGGACGGGCTGGTGGCCGCGGCGGCTCGCCAGGGCCGGCCCCGCGCCCGGCCGCGGGCAGAGCCTGGGCGGCCAGGCCGGCGCTCGGCGGCGGCATGGCCCCGGGTGACCCGGCCCCGGGCGGGCCGGCTGCGGCGGGAGAGCCAACCCGGGCGGCGGTCACCAGGCGTTCCAGGCGCTCCAGGCGGCCGAGCAGGTCGCCAGGGCCGGGCCCGCCGTCCGCCGCGGCACCGGGAGCGGCGGGCCGCGTGGCCGGGAGCAGGACCTGGGCGCACATCAGCTCAAGCTGCAGCCGCGGGGAGGTGGCGCCGCGCATCTCCACCAGGCCCGCGCTGATCGTCTCGGCCGCCCGGACCAGGCGCTCCCGGCCGAACGCCGCGGCCTGCTCGCGCATCCGGCCGAGCCGGTCCTCGGGGGCGTCCAGCAGGCCCGTCGCCGCCGCTCCGGGAACCGCGTCGAGCACGATCAGGTCCCGGAGCCGGTCGAGCAGGTCCGTCGCGAACCGCCTCGGATCATGCCCGGCCTCGACGACATGGTCGATCGCGAGGAACACGGCCGCGCCGTCGCCGGCGGCGAACGCTCCGACGATCTCGTCCAGCAGCGCGTCGTCGGTGTAGCCGAGCAGCGCGATGGCCCGGTCGTAGCGCAGCCCCGACTCGTCCGCGCCCGCGATGAGCTGGTCCAGCACCGAGAGCGTGTCCCGCACCGAGCCGGCCCCGGCCCGGATCACGACCGGCAGCACCGCCGGCTCGTAGCTGATCTTCTCGGCCGCCAGGATCTCCTCCAGCAGCTCGCGCAGCACGGCAGGCGGCACCAGCCGGAACGGGTAGTGATGGGTGCGCGACCTGATCGTCGGGATGACCTTCTCCGGCTCGGTGGTCGCGAACACGAACTTCAGGTGCGGCGGCGGCTCCTCGACAAGCTTGAGCAGCGCGTTGAACCCCCCGCCGGTCACCATGTGCGCCTCGTCGATGATGTAGATCTTGAACCGGGCGGAGACCGGCGCGTAGAAGGCGCGCTCCCGCAGGTCCCGGGCGTCATCGATGCCGCCGTGCGAGGCGGCGTCGATCTCGATCACGTCGATGCTGCCCGGGCCGGACGGGGCGAGGGCCACGCACGAGGCGCACGTGCCGCACGGGTCCGGGGTCGGCCCGGCCTCGCAGTTCAGCGACCGGGCCAGGATCCTGGCGCTGGACGTCTTGCCGCAGCCGCGCGGCCCGCTGAACAGGTAGGCGTGGTGGACCCGCCCGCTGCGCAGCGCCTGCCGCAGCGGCTCGGTCACCTGCTCCTGGCCCCTGACCTCGGCGAACGTGGCAGGCCGGTAACGGCGGTAGAGCGCCAGCGGAGGCTGACCGGAACCAGCGACGTCGCCTGCCATGACCTCATCCTCGCGAGGGAGGGGAAGGGACCCCTCGCACACCCGCCAGAGCCCGCGTACCCTTGCTGCCTTCCGGCCCTGGGGGGGTTAGCGGGATGAACGCCGTGCGAGGGGCCTGTCGCCCAGTCTAGCCAGGCCCCGGGACGGCCCGGGCCCGCTCGCCGGGACCCGGCGGCAGGAGAGCGGGCGTCAGGCCGGAACCGGTTCGGCCCCGCCGTCGCGGGTCGGTAGGCTTGCCCCGGAGGATTCGCCTAGTGGCCTAGGGCGCACGCTTGGAAAGCGTGTTGGGGGCAACCCCTCGCGAGTTCGAATCTCGCATCCTCCGCCACTGGCGACCAGGCACGATGCCAGGCCAGCCGGGTGCCTCGGCCGGCCTGGCACGCTGCCATCGGGCGTGTTGATCCCGGAGCGTGGCCCACCAGCCGCGGAGTGGTCCGCGCGGCCGCGCGCCCAGCCAGATCGGAGGTGCCACCTTGTCATCAGCAGACACGGCCCGGGCCGACCCCGGCTCCCGGAGTGCCTTTGCCGGGTCCACGAACGACCTGGCCGCGGACACGCCCACATCACGCCTTGACCGGGCCCTGCAGTGGGTCCCCCGCATCCTGGCCAGCAAACCGCACGTGATCGCTCTGATGGGGCTCGGGCTCTACCTGATCGTGCTGCCGCTGCTGGGCGTCGTCGTGACGGCCAAGGCGGAGCTGATCGGCGGCAATTACACCAATGTCACCAGCGACATCGGGGCATGCATCGCGGCCGGCGGCACCCTGCACCTGATCAGCCAGGACCGCAAGCGCCGCAGGATGGACGAGGAACGGCTCACGCTCGTCCGGGAAACCCATCGCCTCCTGCACCATCTCTACGCTGACACAGCCCGCGAGCTCGGCCATGCTGGCGGGCTCATCCAGCGGGCCGCCCGCCCGCCTGCCGATCCCGGCAGCGGGACCGGCGGAGGCAGCGGGACCGGCGGAGGCAGCGAGGCCGGGCCAGGCGCAGGCAGCACGTGACGATTACCTGAGCATCCGGGTGCCCGCCGCCTGGGCGAGGCCGCCGGGGCTGGCGGGCCCGGCCATCCTCCTCACCCAGGGGCAGGCCGGACGGGGTCGCCCACGCGGATGACGCCGCCGCGGGTGACGCGCCCGCCGATCGCCAGGCAGAGCGGACGATCGGGGCGGCCCGCGATCCGCTTGAGCACGAGCGCAGACTCGGGCAGGCCAGGCTGGCGCATGCCGACCATTGCGCACCGCTCCAGGACGCGGTCGAACACCACGCGCACCGCGTCCGGGCCGGCGCCGATGCTGACCGGGCGGCCGAGCCAGGACTCCTCGGTGAACGGCTCGGCGGTCGCGATGACGAGGTTCGGCCGCAGCCGGCGGGCATCGGCCGGCACGCCCGGGAGCCGGCCGGCGAGCCAGTCGAGCGTGGCGGTGCCCACGAGGGTGAGCGGAACCTCGTCGAAATGGGAGATCCCCGGGTCCTCGCGCAAGACGATGCCCGGCAGGCCCGTGAACCGGCGCAGGAAGGCCTCGGCGTCGCCCGAGGCGACGGGGTGGGCGCGCCCGTCCGGGCCGATGACCACCGCTGCGGCTGCCTCCGTGGCCGGGTCACCCAGGTACCGGGCGCTGAGGCCGAGCAGCCCGGGGATGCGCCGGAACCGGCTGGTGGTCTTCCCCGAGCCCAGCCTGCCATCGCCGTCCTGGATCGCCCAGGTCCGGTCTCCGGCCAGCCCGCGCTCGTCTGCCCTGCTCGCGGCCACGTGCTCGCCGCCCAGCGACTTGACCGGGTAGCGCCACACCCGCACCACGGCCGGCCCGGCCGGTCCCTCCACCCGGCCAAGCCTACCGGAGGCGCGGGCCGGCGGGTCCCGGGCCGCCGCGCGAGGCTGCCATCACTTCACCGCAACGTGAATAAGGGCTATGTCCGGCCTCTATTGCAGGCAGTATGATAAACGCGGCCGACCCAGCACATGCTCGGATATTAGTCATGACCTGCTTCAGGCCGGCGGCGCGGGAGGTTAGGTGCGAAAGATCAGAATGACCAGGAATTCAGGCGATTTCCCGTGGCAGTCCCGGTCGCGCGGCGCCCGGCTGGCCGCGATGCTCGCCGCAGCGGGCGCGGCGCTCGCCCTGGCGGGCGCCGGAGCCTCCGCGGCAACCGCGTCCGACATCGCGCGCACGCTCTACGTGTCGCCCAGCGGGAGCCCTGGCGGGGCGGACACCTCGTGCGCCACGGCCGCCTACACCACGATCGGCAGCGCCCTGGCGGCCGCGCGGCCAGGAGACGAGGTGTTCGTCTGCGCTGGCACCTACGACGAGCAGGTCACCATCTCCACGTCAGGGATCACCCTGAAGGGGAGCGGGCCGGGAACGGTGATCGATCCCACGACCAGCTCTCCCGTCACCGTGCGGGACTCGGACTCGCTGAGCCCCGTTGTCCCGATCGTGGACGTCACGCCCGGCACCAGGAGGGTGAGGATCAGCGGCCTGGCCATCGACGGCAGCGGGCTGACCGGCGGGTTCAGCTGGCCGGGCTGCGGCGACCAGTTCGCCGGGGTGCTGTTCCAGGCGGCGTCGGGTTCGGTCGACCGGACGGTGGTCCAGAACGTCGAGCTGCCCGCGAACCTGTTCGGCTGCCAGGACGGCAATGCGATCCTCATCGAGGGAGCCCCGAGCGGCACGCCCAACCAGCCCACCGGAACAGCTCGCGTGTCCATCGGCATGAACACGGTCACCGGCTATGACAAGAACGGGATCACCTGCAATGACCCCGGGATCACGTGCGGCATCTGGCGCAACGCCGTCACCGGCGTGGTGACGGGCAGCATCGCGCAGAACGGGGTCCAGATCGGATTCGGCGCGCGAGGCTGGGTGCGCGGGAACCAGATCAGCGCCGACGACTACACCGGCGCCACGAACCCCACCGAGCCCCAGGCCGACTATGCCGCCGGCATCCTGCTGTACGGCGCCCGCGGCGACACCCACGTCACCCGCAACACGCTCACCAACGACCAGATCGCGATCGAGGTGGTGCACAGCCGTTCCACGCTGCGCGGCAACGCGATCAGCGAGACCGGCGGGGGCATCGCCGGCAGCATCGGCGTGTTCGCCGCGCCGTGCGACTACTACTGCTCCGACTTCGGCCTCTCGGGCGGCGGTGAGCACCTGGTGATGACGGGCAACGCGATCTCGTTCCCCGGCGGCCCGCTGGCCGGCAGCTACGGGGTGTGGGCCGGGGACGCGGCGGCCTCGGCCACCGGGGTCGTCCGCGTGCACATCGCCGGCAACCACATCGCGGGCGCCGAGAACGACGTGGTCCTCGGCCCCACGGCCACGGGCACGGTCATCACCGGGTGACAGGCACCGGGCGCGCGCGGGTGGCCTGGTGCCGGCCGGCCGCCAGTGCCGCGATCCGGCCCGCACGTGCGCTGAGTGGCGCGGCTGGCTAGTCGCGGTCGTAGACGAGGCGGCGCAGGTAGGTTCCGGGCCGTCGCCTCGCGGGCGGGCCGTTCCCGGTCAGCCGCTTGACCAGGAGCGGCCCGGCGATCGCGGCCGCGATCCGCAGGCCGTCCCGGCCCCGCGCGCGGTACAGGACCGGCCCGAGCGCGACGTAGGCGAGGAAGCAGCCGAGCCCGGTCTGGCGGGCCGCCCGCCCCGCGGCGAGGCCGGCGGCGAGCAGCGCCGTGCCCTCCGGCGCGAGCACCAGCGTCGCGCCGAGCGCGGGGGCGAGGCCGCGACCGCCGGCGCCCCGCAGGAACGGGGAGAAGTTGTGCCCGGCGATGGCGGCGCTGGCGGCGGCCGCGGCCAGCGCCGGCCGCGCGCGCCCGGCGAGAAGCGGTCCGAGCGCCCCCTTCGCCACCTCCAGGGGGCCGATGATCGCCAGCGGCCGGAAGCCGCCGACCGTGAACAGGCCGGTGCCGGAGACCGTGCCGGAGCCGACCTGCCGGAGATCGGCGCCCGCCAGCCGCCGGGCGGCGATGTTCGACAGCGGCACGCCGCCGGCCAGGAACGACGCGGCCACCAGCGCGGCCCCGGCCAGCGGGCTCCGGTCCGTGGTCATCCACCCCGCGCCCACTATGCCCTCCCCCGGAGGCTACAGTGTGAAGGTAACCCCCCGGGGCGCGCCCCGCATGGCCTCATGGCCGTCACCAGGGCACCCGGGCACGGGTGACGAGCCAGGGCAAGGGTTGGCAGACAGCGTGCCGGCGAGCACGGGCAGCGGTCGCGTGCGGGTGGTGACCGACGGCGCGGTCGCCCTCGACCCGCGGGACGCAGCCGCCTGCGGGCTGCGGATCGTCCCCATGACGGTGGAGGCCGGGACGCGGCCGGGCCACGGCGGCGTGCCCGCCGCGGATCCGGATGGCAGGCCGCGCACGTCGGCTCCCTCCCCGGGCCGCTTCCTGGAGGCCGTCACCGATCCGCCCGCCCCGGCGGGCGTCGTCATCGTGACCGTGGCGGGCACCCTGTCAGCCGCCCATCGCGCGGCGGCGCTCGCCGCGCGGCTGTCGGCGCGCGAGGGCGGCCCACCGGTGGAGGTCGTGGACAGCGGGTCGGCGGCGGGTGGTCAGGCGCTCGTGGCGCTCGCGGCGGCCCGGGCGGCGGCGGACGGCCTGCCGGCCGCCGCGGTCGCCGAGGCGGCCCGCGCCGCGGCCGCTGATCTCCGGCTGCTCGGCGTGGTCGGATCGCTGGACGCCGTGGTCCGGGGCGGCCGGCTGCCCGGTGTCGCCGGCGCCGCCGGGAGGCTGGCCGGCCTGCACGCGATGTTCGAGCTGCGGTCGGGCCGCGTCCGCCCGCTGCGGCCGGCGTTCAGCCGCCCGGCGGCCATCGGCCGGCTGCTCGCCGCGTTCCGCCGTGACCTGCGACCCGGCGGCGCGGCCGAGATCGCGGTGTCCCACGCCTGCGCGGCGCGGGAGGCCGAGGCGCTGGCCGAGGAGCTCAGCGCCTGCGCGCCCGCCGCGCTCGTGCTCGTGGGAGCGGCGGGGCCGGCGATCGTCGCGCACGCGGGGCCTGGGACCCTGGGGCTGGCGTGGCGCTGGCGCCGCCCCGGCCGCTGAGGCCGTCCGACGCCGCGGGGCGCGCGTCCAGCAGCCGCGCGCTCGCCACCTTGGCGAGGGCGCCGACGCGGCGGCCGGCCTCCACGGCCGCCCCGACGTCGTTGACGTGCGCGTGCACGCGCCACAGGTCGCCTGCTCCGGCGATCACCACGGAGTCGCCCAGGCGGGCCAGCCGCTGGCGGAGGGCAGGCAGGTCGCCGGCGGCCGCGCGCAGGAGATAGGTGACCTCATGCCGGTAGGACTCGCTGCCACCCTCCCGGATCGCGACCGCCCCCTCGCCTTCCAGCGCCACGATCGCGGCCGCCGGGAGCTCGGGCACCTGGCCGCAGACCGCTCCCGCGAGCGCCGCGTAGATCACGGCCAGTCCCAGGCCGCCGGCGTCGACGACTCCCGCCTCGGCGAGGGCGGGCAGCAGCAGCGGGGTCCTCGCCAGCTCGCCGGCCGCGTGCTGCGCGGCGGCGAAGGCGACGTGGCCGACGTCCGCGAGGCGCGCCCCGCCATCGGCCGCCGCGGACCGGGCGCCGGCCGCGGCCGCCCGGGCCACCGAGAGGATTGTCCCCTCCCGGGGCTCGGCGACCGCCGCGTAGGCGAGATCGCTTCCCTGTTCCAGGCAGTCGGCGAGCGACTCGGGCCCGGCCGCCGGCCGGCCGGCCAGCGCCCGCGCGAAGCCGGCCAGGACCTGGCTGAGGATCAGGCCCGAGTTTCCCCGGGCGTCCATGAGCGCCGCGTCCCTCATCGCCGCGGCGGCTTCCGGCAGGCTGGCCCCCCCGCCGACCGCCGCCTCGCCGGCCCGCGCCACCGCGTCCATGGTCAGCGACATGTTCGTCCCCGTGTCCGCGTCGGCCACCGGGAAGATGTTCACCGCGTCGATCTCATCCGCGCGCCGGCGCAGCTGCCCGGCGGACAAGGCGCACCAGCGCCTGAGGCCGCCCGCGTCCAGGGGATCAGCCATGGCTCATCCGGCCCTCCATCTCCCGGCGGTCCCGGCTTCTCCTTCCATGGTGGGCCATCGCCAGGCGGCCAGGGGGCGCCGCCGCACGGCGCGCCATCCGCGCCTACGTTGGGAGCGTGGGCCGTCATCGCGGTGAGCGACCGCCGGCCACGGCCCGGAGGCTCCGGGGGCGGAGGGCCGCCTGGCGCTTCTACGCTCTGGGGCTGTCCGCCGCCGCGGTGGCGGGGCGTTCTTCATCGTCCGGGAGCGGGCGCTGTTCACGGGCTTCACCTCGACGGCCGCCCACCTTGACTGGCACTGGGCCGCCGCGGCCTTCGCCGCCGAGCTGGCGTCGGTGCCCGCGCTGGCCGAGGAGCAGCTCGTCATCCTGGCCGCCGGAGGGGTGCGGGCCGTCCGGTGGCGCATGAGCCTGGTCACTGTGGCCAGCAATGCCATCTCGGCCTCCGTGCCGGCGGGCCTGGCGCTGTCGGAAGGCTACTCGTTCGCCAGGTACCGCCGCTTCGGCGCGCGCCCCGCCGTGTGGAGCGAGCTGGCGGCCGGGGCGATCGCGTTCTGCGCGCTCGCGGCGCTCGCGCTGGCCGGGGCGGTCATCGCCGGCAGCGGAGCGGGGCCGGTCCTGCTGCCGCCGCTCGCGGTCGTGTGCGCCGGCTCCGCCGGAGCGATGATCTTGCTCCGGCACCCGATCCTGCTGGCCGCGGGCCTGGACTGGACCGAGGCGCACGCCGGGCCGGCCGGGCGGGCGCTTGTGAGGATCACTGGAGGTTTCCGCCAGGCGGCGCGCTCGCTGACGCACGTGCGGCCGCCTGCCTGGTCGTGGGCGGTCGCCTGGGCGCTCTCGGCGCTGAACTGGCTCCTGGACGCGCTCTGCCTCGGCCTGTCCTTCGCCGCGGCGCGCGCCCCGATCCCGGTGGGCGCGGTGCTGCATGCCTTCGCCGGCGGGAAGGTGGCGGGCAGCGTCGGGGTCACGCCCGGCGGCATGGGGATCGTCGAGGGCGTTATGCTCGCCATCTTCATCGCCGGCGGGGTCAAGGAGCGAGCGCGGGCGCCGCGGTGCTGGTCTACCGGGCGCTCACCCTGATCGGCCTGGTCGGCGTCGGCTGGCTCGGGGTCGCGCTGCTCGCGGTCCTGGACCGCCGTGTCACGCCACCCCGCCTCACGTCATCAGCCCGGGGCGGATGACTGAGCGCGCGGCCGTGCCGTCGGCGCGGGTCAGGTACACTCCGGGCGGGCGGCCCGCGAGGGGTCGGCCGCGGTCGCCCGGCGGGGCACTCCGGGCACCGCCCGCGCGTTGTCGCGGTGGCGGAACGGGTGGCAGGCAGGTCGTACCAGGGGAGATCGTCGTGCCGGGACCGCAGAGCACTGCATTCTTCGTGCTACTCATGGTGATCTTCGCCGCGCTGGTGTGCTGGCTTGTCCTGGCGAAGCACATCGTCTTCCGCGTCCTCGCGGCCTGCCTGGCCTTCATCCCGGCGGTGGTGTTCGGGATCGCCGCGGTCAACAAGTACTACGACTACTACCAGAACTGGAACTCGGCGATCGCGGACTTCAGCAGCCAGCCAGGGCCGGTCGCCGGCATCCCCGGGGTCCGCCTGACCTCGGTGCGCGGCATCACCCGGCTGATCGACGGGAACTACGCCTACACCAGGCTGGCGGCGCAGGACGGCTTCACGCTCCGGGTGGTCGTGCACGGGCGGCTCAGCCACCTGACCAGGAATGTCTACGTCTACCTGCCGCCGCAGTACTTCCAGGCCGCCTACCGCCATTACCGGTTCCCGGTCATCGAGCTGATCCACGGCTTCCCCGGCGAGCCGCAGGACTGGATCACCGTCCTGGACATCACCAGCACCCTCCGCGGGCTGATCGCGGGCGGCCTGGCCAAGCCGGCCGTGCTCGTCATGCCCGACGCCAACGGGGCGCGAGGCGTGTCGCTGCAGTGCCTCAACCAGGTGCACGGCCCCCAGGACGCCACCTTCCTCGCGCAGGACGTCCCCAACTTCATCGCCCGGTCGCTGCGCGTGTGGCCGCCCGGGCGCGCCTGGGGGATCGCCGGGTACTCCGAGGGCGGGTTCTGCGCGGCGAACCTCGGGATCCAGTACGGCTCGCGGTTCGGCTTCGCCGGAGTGCTGAGCGGCTACTTCACGCCGATGAGGAACCAGCTCGGCCACCCGGCGCGGCTGGTGGACCCGTTCGGCCACGACAACCGGCTGCGCGCGCGGAACACGCCGACCACCGAGCTGCTCAGGCTGCCGCCAGGCGCGCTGGTCCCGCAGTTCTGGATCGGGGCGGGCGCGAAGGACCCGGGCGACGTCCGGGCCGCGGAGATCTTCCGGCAGATCGTCCAGCTGCGCCAGCCGGCCGTGGTGCTGAAGCTTGTGCCGAGCGGCGGGCACACGATGCTGACCTGGCGGCTGCTCGTCCCGCCGATGCTGGAGTGGATGACGCCGCGCCTGGCGACCAACGTGCACCTCGCCCAGGAGCGGGCAAGGCGGCTGGCCCGCGCGACGGCCACGCCACGCCCGCGGCAGCGGGCAGTGCACCGGCGCCGCAGGCACGCCAGGCGCCCGTCGCCCAGCCCGGCGCCGCGCCGGACCGCCGGCTGACCCAGGGCGCGGGTCGTCCGGGCGCCTGCCCGCCGGGACGCGAGCGGGCCAGGCGGCCGCCGTGAGGATGCCGCCCGCCGGCCGATGGGCGTCGATCCGGCCCAGCGGTACCTGCCGCTGAGGCGCCGTTGCAAGTAAGTTGCACCAGATGTATGCTCGCCGTGTCCCGCTCTAGCCCCAACCCCGGGAGGGTGACGACGTCGATGGCCGATCAAGGTGGCCGGCTGGCGAGGATCCGCGCGGCGCTGACCCCCCGGGAGTGGGCGCGGGCAGGCGGCATGGCGGCGGTCGTGGTCGGGCTGAACGTCGCGGGCTGGGCCATGCTGTCGGCCGCGGTCGCCGGGCACTATCACATCGGGGGCACGCAGCTGTTCGGCTTCGGGACCGGGATCCTGGCCTACACCCTGGGCATGCGGCACGCGTTCGACGCCGACCACATCGCCGCGATCGACAACACCACCCGCAAGCTCGTCAACGACGGCAAGCGGCC
>JAJPIV010000144.1 GCA_021324595.1 Actinomycetota bacterium
ACGGGCCGCCGGGCGGGTACGGGCCGCCGGGCGGGTACGGGCGTGCGGGGGCCTGGCATGAGGCGGACGGCGGGTACGGGCCGCCGGGCGGGTACGGGCGTGCGGGGGCATGGCATGAGGCGGACGGCGGGTACGGGCCGCCGGGCGGGTACGGGCGTGCGGGGGCCTGGCATGAGGCGGACGGCGGGTACGGGCCGCCGGGCGGGTACGGGCCGCCGGGCGAGTACGGGCGTGCGGGGGCCTGGCATGAGGGGGACAACGGGTACGGCTCGCCGGGCGGGTACGGGCCGCCGGGCGGGTACGGGCGGGCGGGCGCCTGGCATGAGGCGGACGGCGGGTACGGGCAGCCCGGCGACTACGACGCGAGCTGGAGGCGCGGCGGGCCGCGAGGGCGGGACGACATCCCGGCCGTGGGCCGGATCCTGCGCCCCGGCGAAGTCGCGGCCATGCGCGGCGACCATGGTGACGAGCCGGCCGCGCGGATCTTCGGGCCCGGAGCGTCCGCCGGCGGCACGCACGTCCCGCCGGGGCCACCGGGCGACCCCGGGTGGCGCTGGCATGGGCCAGCCGCCGGTGACGGGGATGTGCCCGTGACCCAGGGCCGGGTGCTCGGTCCCGGGTCCCTGGAGTGGGCAGGCAGCTCCGTCCCCTGGCCCGGCGAGCCGGGTGCGGCGGGCGGGCCGGAGGAGCACCCGGTCCAGGGTGGCCCGGGCGGTCAGCGTCGGGGGGACCCGCGGTGGCCGGGCCGTCCCCCGGCTTCGCATCGCCCGCCATGGCGCGGCGGCCCGTGGGATGAGCCCGGGCTGATGGTGGCGCCGGAAGGCGGGGACGGCTGGCCCGCCGGCCGGTCCCCGTCCGGCCCGGGGAGGGCGGCCGCGCGCCAGGTCGCTCCGCCCGCGCTTCCAGCCCCGCCATCGGGCGCCACGGCCCCGCCGGCGGATCCTGCCCCGTCCGGCCCGGCCGCGCTCCTGCCCGGATCACCGCCGGCGGCCTCGCCAACCGGAAGGGTCCCGCCGCCGCGGGCGCTGCCGCCGTCGGCTCCGGCTGGGGGCCGGAGCGAGCCGGCGCCGTACCGGTCGGCCAGCGCGGGGCAGTCCGCGGCGCGACCCGTTCTCCCATCTCCCGGGCAACCTGCGCCGCCCGGCGCCGCTGGGCGTGACGCGGGCGGATCTGCCGTTCAGGCTTCCCGTGACATCCCCCCTGTCCCGGGTCCTGCGGGGACCGGCGCCGCGGGGCCAGACGACGAGACCGCGCCGCTTCCGGTGATCTTGCCGGGTCGCCTGCCGCAGGGGCCGGAGGGCGTGGCGCCGCCGGGCGCCCGCGACGACACGCCGCCCGCGCACCCCCTGCGAGCGCGCGGGCCGTTCGAGGCATTCGGCTCCGGGGCAGCGCCCGGTGCGGCGACCGCAGGCCAGGCGGCTCGGCCCGCGGGTCGGGCAGAGCCGCTGGAGCAGGTCCCCGCCGAGGCCGGGGCGGGCGCGCAGGGTTCCGGCGGCACTGCCGCCTGGCGGGGAGCGGCGAGCGATGGTACCTCGGCGGCCAGTGGCCCGGCAGGCATGCCGGCTCAGGCGGAGCCGCCTCAGGCGGAACCGCCTCAGTCCGCGGCCCTGGCGAAGCTGGACCAGATCAAGGACCTGTACCTGACTGCCGAGGCCATCGGCGAGGACGCGCTGTCGAAGCACTTCGACCTCGTCAGCCAGCGGCAACGGCAGCTGATCAGGGAATTCTTCGACGCCGTCGTCAGCAAGCGCGCCGACGGCGAACAGACGCCGCCCTGACCGTCCCGGTCACGGAGGGTAGCCACGGGGGAAGGCGCTGCCGCCGTGCTCGCCCGCGGCGGCGCGGCGGTAGTCATCGAACTGCTCGTTTCCTGGGGGGACCGGAATGCCCGCCCATGCGGCGGCCATTTCGGAGCGCAGCAGCTCAGCCTCGCCCGGCGGCAGCCGCGGGTCGCCGATCAGCCTGGCCGAGGTCCGGGCAAGCCGCCGCGCTCGGAGGCTGGCGCTGGTGTGGAACTGCACCTGGAACGGCAGCTGGCGCACGCGGTCGAGCCACATCGTGCTGACGCACTTGTCCTCCCCGTCGCTCCAGGTGTTCCGGCGCGCCTGGAGCTGGAAGCCCTCGGCGTGGAGCAGGTCGTGAACGCGCCACAGTCCGGCCGCATAGTGCTCGGGCTCGAAGATGACCACGTACCGCAGCGCCCCGGGTACCCGGTAGGCGAGCCGTTCGATGTCCCGGTCCGGGTGCCGGGCGATCAGCTCGGCGAACCTGGCCTTGAAGAGGTCGGCGTCCAGCAGCGCGCTCTGTTCGGTGTCCTGGGCGAGGTGGCCATGCTCCAGCTGGCTCTCCAGCCGCCGCATCGTGGCGGTCAGCCCGCTGGCATCGTAGTCACCGAACAGGCCGCGTCCCTCGGCCGAGCGGAACCGCTCGTAGGCTTCCTCGGCGATCCGGACCTGGTCGCGGGTGAGCGCGACCGGGCCCCACCGCCAGCTACCATCCGGCGCGACCTTGGGCTCGTCGGCGCCATAGCCGGGTCCTGCCGGACGGGCTGCCTGTCCCGCGCCGGATCCGGCCGCCGCGAACGGCGGCGCGCTCTGGTCCGCCCGGCCGTCCGGGCCGGGCGCCTCGTCGGCGCGGGGGAGGAACGGATCGTCATCGCCAGGCTGCCCCTGCGTCGCCCCGGCAGGCCAGGATCCGGCGGCCTGGCGGGAGGCGGCGGCCGGCCCGGCGGTCGCTCTGTCCTTGCCCGGCGGGGCGAGCTCCAGGTGCTTCAGGCGCGGTGGCGGGGGCTTGGCCTCGCCGTCCACGTGATAGGGCGACGACGGGTGGCCGAACGGCAGGCGTTCCAGGCGCAGGCGCAAGGCGGCCCGGGAGCCAGGTGGCAGCGCGGCCCGTCCGGTGCTGGCCTGGTGGGATGAGCCTTCCGGCTCCGCGCCCCCGGGCTCGGGCGGGCTGGCCGGGGATGGCGGGCTGGCCGGGGATGGCGGGCTGGCCGGGGATGGCGGGGCAGGTGCCTCGGGCGCGACGGCGGGCGGCGCGATGGGCGCGCTGGGAGGCCCGGCCGGGGCGGCGTCGATCCGGTCCGTGCCTGCTGGCGCGGGTGGAGCCGGGCCTGCTGGCCAGGCCGGAGCCGTGACCGCCCCCTCCCGCTGGGCCGTGGCCGCCGGACCGGGTGGGGCGGATGCGGGCAGGGGCGGGTCTATCGGCCCGGGCAGGGCCGATGCGGGTTGGGATGTGACCGGCCCGGAGCCGGTCACGGCAAGCGCGGCGCCCGCAGGGCCGGCCGGGTCAGGCCCGGCGAGATCAGGGCCGGTGACGGCGGGCCGGCCATTGGCCGGTGATGGCTCGCCGGGGGCGGCGCGAAGTGGCGGCGGGCCGGCGGGAGCCACTGGAGGGGAGCCGGCGAGAGCCACTGGAGGGTACGGGTCGCCACGGCGCTGGGCGCCCCCGGGCGGGTATGGGTCGGCCCCCGCGTGACGGCGGGGTGCGCCGCCGGAACGGTGGCCGGGCAGGCCGTACGGCGCCGTCCCGTAGGCGCTGTCCCTTGCCGTGTCGTGAGCCGGATACGGTGCGCCGGCCGGGGAGCCGCGGGCGGCGGGCTGCCCGTTCGGCGGAGCTTCGACGGGACCGCCGGCTCGTCCCGCTGCCGGGTCCTCCGCGTGACCAGACCCGCGAGAGGCCGCGCCGGCGGAAGCGGTGCCCCCGTCGTCGCCGCCCGGACGCAGGATGCCGATGAGCCGCGACAGGTCGAGGGTGGCATCGCGGGGATCCTGCTGATCCGGACCGCCCGGTCCGTCCCAGTGCTCCCGATTCCCCGACATGCCGAGCTCTCCCGCGGTAGCCGCCGATGCGGCCATCGTAGTCGGGCGATGCCCAGCGATCGCCGGATCAGGCGGCCCGCCTCATGACCTTGGAGGCCAAGTGCCGCCGCCTGGCAGGAAGCCTCCGAGATCCCTGCGGTCTCGCCTCCGGGCGGCGGATTCGTCAGCGCGGGCCGGGCGCAAGCGCCGGGACGACCTGCCCCCGCACCTCGCCGAGCCCGACCCTGGCGCCGTCTGGGCCAGCGGCGCTGGCGCTGATCGCCACCTCGTCGCAGTCCTCCAGCCAGGCCCGGGCCGTGCCGTCCGGGAGGGCCAGCGGCCGGCGCCCGGCCCAGGCCAGCTCCAGCAGCGAGCCGTACTGGCCGGGGTCCGGGCCGCTCACGGTGCCCGAGGCGAACAGGTCGCCGGTGCGCAGCGACGCGCCGTTGACCGTCAGGTGCGCGAGCATCTGGGCCGGGCTCCAGTACATGGTGGCGAACGGAGGCCGCGAGACCACGTGCCCGTTGAGCCGGATCTCGAACTGGATGTCCAGGCCCCAGTCCCCGGTGTCGGCCAGGTAGCTGACCAGGTCCGTGCCGAGGGACGGCGGGCGGACCCGGGCGTGCTCGAGGGCGGCGAGCGGCAGCACCCACGGCGAGACCGAGGTGGCGAACGACTTGCCGAGGAACGGCCCGAGCGGGGCCGACTCCCAGCGCTGGATGTCGCGTGCCGACCAGTCGTTCACCAGGCAGACCCCGAACACGTGCTCGGCGAACCGCGCTGCCGGCACCGGCTCTCCGAGAGCGCTCGGCACGCCCACGACGAACCCGAGCTCGGCCTCGAAGTCCAGCCGCGCGGACGGCCCGTATCCGGGCTGGCTCCGTCCCTCCGGGAGGAACTGGCCGCACGGGCGCCGGACCGGCGTCCCGGAGACCACGATGGTTCCGGACCGCCCGTGGTATCCGATCGGCAGATGCCGCCAGTTCGGCGTGAGCGGCTCGCCGTCTGGCCGGAAGATCCGGCCCACGTTTGTCGCGTGCTGCTCCGAGGCGTAGAAGTCGACGTAGTCCGCGACGGTGAACGGCAGGTGCATGGTCACGCCGTGCGCGGGCACGAGCAGGTCCTCGACCGCCTCGCGGTAGTGATCCTGGGACAGCCATGCGGTCAGCGCCGCCCGGACCTGTGCCCACGCCGAACTGCCCGCGGCGAGGAAGGCGTCGAGCGTGCCGGAGGCGAAGTCGGCCGCCCGCCCGGGAAGGAGCCGCTCAGCGGCGGCGCTGAGGTCGAGCACCCGGTCACCGATCGCGACGCCGACCCGGCGCCGGGCCGGCTGGGCGTGATCGGTGAACGAGCCGTAGGGCAGGCTCGCCAGCCCGCGCGGATGGCCGTCCGGGATGCCGAGCCAGGACGCCGCGCGCACCATCGTCATGGGAACCCCCTCGTTCGCTGGGCTGTCGTTGGCCGGGCCGGAGCGGCGCACCAGTCCGGGAGGTCACAAGCGCCCGGCCGGCCCGCTGGGCTGGCCGGCGTCCGTGGCGGGGCGGCCGGCGTCGGTGGCGGGGTGGCCGGCGTCGGTGGCGGGGTGGCCGGCGTCGGGGTGGCGCGGGTCCGCGGCCGGGCGCTCGGCCGCGGGCTGCCGGGCCGCCTGGTCCGCCTCGGCAGCTGCGCGGGCGGCGGCGTCGAACACCGACTCGCTGCGCAGCCTTGCCTCATAGGCCGCCTTGCCGCCGCGCACCCCGAACAGGCGCTTGGTGAGGATGAGGTACAGGACCAGGGCCAGGTTCACCACGATGAGAACCAGCCTGGTCCAGGTGAACTTGCTGGTGATGTCGTAGATCTCGTACGGCAGGCCGAGCGAGGTCACCGCAGCCGCGAAGTACTCGCCCCAGCGCCTGGCCGACCACAGCCCGATTCCTTCGACGAGCTCGACCACGGAGAACGCGGCGAGGCCCCCGGCGATCAGCGTCAGCGTCTGCGGCTTCAGCGCGAGCGCGGACCGGAACAGCCCCACCAGGCTGGAGTGATTGATGTTGTATCCCAGCTGCCGGAACAGCGCCCGGACGACGGGCAGCTCGCGGTCGAACGCCTGCTCGACGGATAGGCGCGAGTGCCCGAAGCGCCAGATCCCGTAGGCGATCGCGCCGAACAGCAGCACCCGCAGGAAGCGCTCGATAGCGAACAGGCGGAGGATGATCTCGCTGCGGATCTCCTTGCCGCGACGCACCGCGGGAGCGGCGGCGGCCGGCCCGGCGGCCTGCGGCGGCCCGGGAACGTAGGTTCCGCAGCGCAGGCACTGCCACAGCTCGCCCGACGCGGTGCCGGCCCGCATCTGCTCCCGGATCCCGGGCTCGTCCGGCGCGTAGGTGATGTGGCCGGCGCGACCGCAGCGATACAGGCTCCAGTCCATGTGCGGCAGACTACGGCACCGCGGTGCCGCTGGCTCGCTCACGCCGACCGGGCCAGGACGGGGGCGGGAGCGTCCGGCGCGGGCTCGGGCACGTCGACCACGATGCCGGCGTCGAGCGTGAGCACCCGGTCGCAGAGCACCGCCAGCGGCTCCGGGTCCCGGCCGATCGCCACGACCGCGGTGTCCCGCTCGATGTCCCGCAGCAGGTCGGTGAGCACGGCGCGGTCCCGCGGCCCCAGCTCGTCCAGGAGCCCGTGCGCGATGAGCAGCTTCGGCTGGTGAACGCAGGCGGCCGCCACGCGCGCCCGGCGCAGGACCAGGTCCGGGGCGGCGCGCAGCGGGACCTCGGCCCACGGGGTGAGGCCGAGCCGGTCGAGCACCGCCGCGACCAGCAGGTGCCGGTCCGAGCCTGGCCGGACCGACCGCCGCGCGGCGCATTCCACCAGGCCGCGGACCCGGACCGCGGGGAAGATCCGCCCGGTGCGCGATGCCACGCCGATCTGCTGCCGCGCCAGTGCCCGCCCGCGCGGGGTGCCCAGGTCGTGGCCGAGCACGCGCAGGCTGCCGTAGCCTGGCGCGGTCCTGCCCGCGAGCAGGTCGACCAGGGTCGCCGAGGCCGGCGCCGCCCGGGGGGCCGCGATGCCGAGCGTGGCCCTGCCGGACTCCGACCGGATCAGCGTGAAGCTGGCCAGCCGCAGCACCCAGACGCTCCCGTAGCGGACGCCGACGCCCGCGGCGACGACCGGGGCGGCGGCCGTGGCAGCGTGACCGGACCGCATTTCGCCCCCCGGACTCGTGGCGGCCAGGTGAATCCCCGGGCAGGAATATAGCTGTGCGTGACTGTTCGAGTCCAATACGTCACGAGCACCGCGCGGCGTGCCCCGGCCCGGGCGGCGGCGACGCGGGAGGGCCCCCGCTGGCCGGTACGGTGTGCGGTGTGCGCAAGCCCGCCGGCCTCCCGTTCGACCCCATCGAGCGCGCCGCCGCGATCTGGGAGCGCCGGTTCGGCGACGCCCGGGCGATGGCCGCGGTGACCTCGATCATGCGCGCGCAGCAGATCCTGCTCGGCGAGCTCGACGGCCTGCTGCGGCCGTTCGGCCTGACCTTCGCCCGGTACGAGGCCCTGGTGCTGCTCAGCTTCAGCCGCACCGGGGCGCTCCCGCTCCGGCTGATCGGGGAGCGGCTCATGGTCCACCCGACGAGCGTGACCAACACGATCGGCCGCCTGGAGCGCCAGCGCCTGGTGGCCCGCCGGCCGAACCCGAGGGACAGGCGGGGCACGCTGGCCGAGATCACGCCGGCCGGCCGGGAGGTGGCGCGGCGCGCGACCGCCGAGCTCATGGCCGCCGGGTTCGGCATGGCCGGCTACCAGGCCGCCGACCTGGATGCCGTGTTCACCCTGCTGCGCGCGCTGCGCGTGTCGGCGGGCGACTTCACGGGATGACGGACGGCTGCCAGGTGATGCCGCCGTCCAGGGTGCGGTAGATCTCGTGCAGGCCCGGGTCGGACGGCACCGCGACCCCCTGCGAGAGGGTG
Organism: Actinomycetota bacterium; assembly: GCA_021324595.1. Classification (GTDB taxonomy): domain Bacteria; phylum Actinomycetota; class Actinomycetes; order Streptosporangiales; family Streptosporangiaceae; genus Chersky-822. Next base: position 7,744 of record JAJPIV010000144.1, read on the forward strand.
GTCATCCCCACGAAGCCGAACCCCCCGGGCGGGCTCGGGCCGGGCAGGCCGGCCGGGTGCCAGGTGCGCGCGTCCGCCGAGTAGTACAGCCCGGCGGTGGTCGCGAGGACCAGCGCCCCGCCGGGCGCGACCGCCAGGGAGGTCGGGCTGCCGGCGGCGGTGATCGGCCCCTCGGCCTGCCAGGAGCGCCCGCCGTCGCGCGAGAGGTACAGCGCGGGCCTCCCGGCCGCCGCCGCGAGGCACGCGAGGTAGATGCCCTGCGACGCCGGGGCGATGAGGGCGGCCGGGCGGCCTCCGGCAGGCCGCGGGGACAGGCAGGCGGGCGGGGGCGACCGGACGGCGACCCGGTGCCACGGCCCGCCGGCCACCGGGCCGGTGAACAGCAGCCCGGAGGCGAGCAGGAAGCCGCGCCGCTGCGTGAGCTGCAGCCCGCCCGGCGCCTCGGGCACCGGCGCGGCCGCTCCGGGGACCGGCCGCCAGGCGTCGGATGCCGCGGCCGCCGAGTACAGGGCGAAGCTGGAGCAGCGCGCCGCGTACCCGGGCCCGGCGCCCGTGCAGGAGGCGACCACCGCGAAGGCCCGGTCCCCGGCGGCCGCCAGGTCGATCACCCGGCCCGGCAGCCAGACCGGCGCCCACCGGCTGCCGCCGTCGTGGGTCGCCCACAGCGAGGGGCCGTAGGCCCAGCCGTTGGACTCGTCGAGGAACCTGACCTGGCTCACCCCGGCCGGGCCCCGCGGCGGGCCGGCCGGGGGCGCACCGACCCGGTACCAGCTGGCGCCGTAATCCGCCGTCCCGGCCAGCGCGGTGCACGCGCGCGGGCACGCCCCGGCCTGGCCGAGCACCGCGCCGTGATACGGGCCGACGAACGTCACCGAGGACGGCCGGAACCCGGCCGCCGGGACGCCGGCCCCGGCGGCCAGGGGAGGGCCCTGGGCCGCATGGGGCGCGGCGGAGCGCAGCGGGGACGCCGGCCTGCGAGGTGATGCGGCCGGGGGGGTGCGCAGGCCGCCGGCGGCGACCCGATCCGGGCCGGCCGCGTGGTCCCGCAGCAGATCGCCGGCCAGCCGCGGCACGGCCAGCAGCCCGGCGACGACCAGAGCCGTGCCCGCCAGCCCCCCGGCCAGCCTGGCAGCCCGGCGGCGCCGCGCCCGGTGCCGGATCCGCTCGAAGGTGCCCGGCGGCGGCGGGAGCGGCTCGACGTCGGCGCCCAGCCACTCTCCGATGAGGTCCGGCGCGGGCGCCGGGCCGGGAGCCGGCGGCCTGCCGCCCGCCTCCCGCCCGTGCGGTGCCGGCCGGCGCGGGTCGTCGCGGCCGGGTGGTCCGGTCACGCCGCATCACCCCCCAGTCCGATCGCGGCCTTGAGCCTGGCACGGGCATGGTGCAGGTCCGCCTTGACCGTCCCCTCCGGCCGGCCGAGCAGCGCCGCCACCTCCCGCACCGGGAAGCCCGCGTAGTAGTGCAGCAGGAAGGTGCTGCGCAGCCGGGGCGGCAGGCTCTCGATCAGCGCCCGCACGTCGACGTCCTGCGCCTGGTGCCAGACGGGCTCCCGCGGGCCTGCGGCGCTCATCGCCCGGACCGCCCGGCGCTCCCGGCTCGTCTTCCTCCAGTGGTCCCGGATGAGGTTGGTGGCGATCATGTAGAGGTAGCTCTGCGGGTTGTCCAGGGAGGTCCACCGGGACAGCAGCCGGGTGAACGCCTCCGACGCGATCTCGTGCGCGGTCTCGTCGTCGTCGACGAGGCGGCGGACCCACCCGGCCAGCCTCGGGTAGCACGCGTGGAACAGTTCCTCTGCGGCCTCGCGGTCGGAAGATCGGAGCCTGACCACGGACTTCCCTTGCCTCGTCACCGGTAGGGGCGGCGCAGCCCAGGCTGCCTCAAGGGTGACCACGTCGCCGGCGAAGGCGAGGCGGCCTGCGTCGTGAGCGAGATCCGGCATGTTTCTACCACACATTCGGCGCGGGCTGGCCGGCCCGGAGCCGGCTGCCGGGCGCGCAGGGCACCCGCGACCGGCGACTCTATGACGGCGGAGCCCCCCGGCTGGTTGCGCCCGGCGGCGGTGCCCGCCCGGGCCGGGCGGCATAGACTCGGAACCGCTCAGGTAGTAGGACGTCCTACTAAGTTCGCCCGGCGCCCCGGTTCGCCCGGCGCCCCGGGCGCCGCGGGCGCCCGGCCGGGCCGGGCCAGCACCGGAGGACCAGATGAGCTCAGATCACGGGCGGGCGCGCTGGCAGCGCAGGTACGAGGCGGCGCGGCTGCGCGACGCGGACTTCACCACGCTCTCCGGGCTGGCCGTCGAGCCGGTCTACGGCCCGCCGGACGGCGCGGTCGTGCCAGGGTTCGAGCGGATCGGCTGGCCGGGGGAGTTCCCGTTC
>JAJPIV010000004.1 GCA_021324595.1 Actinomycetota bacterium
GAGGACTCCGGCCCTGAGCCGGGCGAAGGACTCCGCCGCGATCGCCTCCTCGTACCGCTTCGTGGCAAAGTTCCTGCCCGACAGCAACGCGACGAGGTCGCCCAGCTTGCCCCGATGGAACTCGGAGGTGAACGCGACGCGGAGCAAGTCGGTATACGCCGGGTCGTAGATGCCGTCCCTGGAGTCGGCGAGCCACCGCATCTTCTGGTAGTACTCCGACGCGATGAACGCCGGATCCGCGACCTTGAGGTGGTCGGCGAACTCGGGCGCGATGGCCAGGCGGCAGAAGTAGTCGATGGCTTTTCGCAAGACGTTCCCGCCGTACGCCTCGTCGGCCGCGATCTTGGACATGACGAAATCGGCCTGCGACAACTCGGCGCCGGCGGAGTTGACCCGGATGAAGATCTCGGTAACGGTCTCCACGTCCAGGTCCTCGGCCAAGTCGATCACGCCGACGTGGTTGTGCACGATGCCCTTCACGTTCTCCAGAGCCCGGTGTACAGCGACGCTGTCGGCATGGGGATTGTTCTCCACGTAGGCGTTGGTGATCGTCAGCAGGCTCGCCGTCGGCGTGAAGAGCTCAGACACGTCCCGGATCCAGGACCTGTCCCTGCCGATGGCCGAGTTGGAGACCTCGAAGCGCTCCGTGCCGGGATGGAACGCGATTGTGATCCGGGTGGTGGCGTAGTCCCTGGTCAGGACCTGATGGCCGAGCAATGCCGCCATCAGCGCCGTCACCCTCTGCTGGCCGTCGATGAGTATCCGCTTCCCGGCGGACGGCGTGCCATCCTTCAGCCGGACGGTTGGATTGCGCCAGGCGATGAGGTACCCGACCGGATATCCGCGGTAAAGTGAATCAAGAAGATTACGAACCTTCGCCGCGTCCCAGACGAACGGGCGCTGGATCTCGGGTATCGCTATTTCGCCAGATTTCACCCAGGTGAGCAGGGTCTCGATGGGGTGTGGCGTCACCGAGTAGCGCTGCGTGGGCATGGGCGTCATTCTCACACACCAGGGCATGGGCGGTCAGGCGGACGGCCGAACGGCCTCCGGGGCGGCAGGCGGACCGCCCGCCTCGGCATGGCCCGGCTCCGGTCCGCGCGGCCTGGCCGTGACCGCCTACCGGCCTGAGCCGAGGAACGGCGGCAGCCCGGAGACGATGTGCTCGGCGATCGCCATCGAGGCGGTGGCGGCCGGAGAGGGGGCGTTGCGCACCGCGGTGACCGCGCCGATCCGGTGGACGCGGAAGTCGTCGACGAGCGAGCCATCGGGATCGACGGCCTGGGCGCGCACCCCTGCCGGAGCGGGCTCGACATCCGACGGCTCCAGCCAGGGCAGGTAGCCGCGGGCCTGCGCGAGGAACGCGCGGCGGAAGGCCGAGCCGCGCATCTCGGCCAGGCCCGCCCGCCAGTTCCGCCGGGCCAGGCGGCGGAACGCGGGGGAGCCGGCCAGGCGGGCCAGGTGCCCGGCGGACACGTCCCGCCGGCGGTACCCCTGGCGGGCGAGCGCCAGCACCGCGTTCGGGCCGAGGTCGACGTCCCCGTCGATGCGCGGCGTGACGTGGATGCCGAGGAACGGGTAGGCCGGGTCGGGCACCGGGTAGATCAGGTGGCGCACCCGGCCGCGGGCATGCGGCCGCAGGCGCAGGTACTCCCCGCGGAACGGGACGATCTCCGGCGATGGCCCGTCCCCGGCGAGCCTGGCCACCAGGTCTCCGTGCAGGCCCGCGCAGATGACGAGGTGCGACAGGCGGTGCCGCTCGCCCGGCGTGATCACGTCCACGCCGCCGTCGCTCCGGCGCCGCACGCCGGTGACCGGCGTGCCGGTCAGCACGCGGCCGCCCGCGGCGGTGACGTCGGCGGCGAAGCTGCGCGCGATCGCGGGAAAATCGGTGATCGCCGTGGTCGGCGACCAGAGGGCGGCCAGCCCGGTCACCTCGGGCTCCAGCGCCGCTATGCCGCCGGGATCCAGCCAGCGCAACCCGGGCACGCCGTTCGCGACCGCCCGCCGCTCGATCTCGCGCAGCCGCGCGACCTCGGCGTCGTTCCGGGCGACGACCAGCTTGCCCCGTTCGTCCCACGGCAGGCCGCGCTCGGCGCAGTACGCGCGCAGCAGCCCGACGCCGCGCCGGCACAGCACGGCCTTGGCCGACCCGGGCTGATAGTAGATGCCGGCGTGGGCGACCCCGGAGTTGTGCCCGGTCTGGTGGGCGGCGACGGCGCTCTCCTTCTCGAAGACCAGCACCGGCACGCCCGACCGGGCGAGCAGCCGGGCGACCGCGAGCCCGATGATTCCCGCCCCGGCCACCCCGGCAGGCAGGCCAGGCTCCCCGCCCATCAGGGCCTACAGGCCGGCGACGGTGACCGCCGCCGGGTGCTCGACCGTGAACCTGTGCCGGATCACTCCCGACCGGCCAGGCGCCAGCGAGCGCGTCCAGCTCAGTTCCCCGAGGTCGGTCTGCTCGGCGGGGGCCCGGCTGGTCTCGCGCAGCCGGACCTTGATGTCGCCGTCGGTGGAGACCGGGATGTGGTCGCGGACGGTGACCGTGGCCGGGCCGTTCCGGTGGTTCGACACAGAGATCTCGTGGGCCATGTCGATGGTGCGGATGGCCCCGAGCACCGCCTTGCTCACCTGGCGCCGCAGCAGCCGCCGCTCGATCCGCACCTGGTCATCAACCCCCAGCCGCAGCTCGAACTCCTCGCCCGGGGCGACCGTCGCCAGGGTCGTCTCGCCCGTGAACTGCCCGTCGCTGAAGAGCCTGGCGCGGCCGGGAAGGAGCAGCCAGGGCGATGAGTTGGTGACGGTGGCGCGCAGGTAGGCCTCGGCGGCCAGGGCCGGGACCGTGAGGTGGCTCACGGCGGCGTGGAGGTCGAACCGGGCGATCGTGGTCGTGCGCGGCGCCCCGCCCGAGGGCACCGCGACCGGGCGGGTCACCCGGTAGGTCACGCTGGCTCCCGACTCGCCGCGCTCGGTGGTCAGCGGCGCGCCGGCGGTCTCGGGCACGACCGGCGCACGCGAGGTCCTGGCCGTGAGCGTCCGCTCGGGCGCCGCCCCCGCCGGGGGGCCGCCCGGCATGATCCTGGGCATGGCACCGACCGGCGGCGACGGCGCCGGCCGCGCCGGGCGGCCGATGTACCAGGGGCGCAGCTCCGGCAGGGCCTGGTGGGCGCCGCGGCGCGTGGTGGAGAGCGTGAGCTCTGCCTCCGGCCAGTCCTCCCCGGTGCGCTGGGTGACCTCGGCGAGGTAGCCCACGGCGAGCCGTTCCCCGCTCAGGGCGATGTCGTACAGCGGCTGCCAGGACGCGTCGGCGACGTGGTAGCTCAGGTCCACCCGGGCGCTGGTCGGCTCGCGCGCCTCGATCGTGGCGCGGATTTCGAGCCGCTGGGCTGGCCCGGGCCGCTTCTCGGCGTCAGCCAGGCGGCGCTCCGCCGCGTCCAGCTCGCGCTGGGCCGATCTCTTGCGGGCGGTGATCTCGCGCAGGCGTCCCAGAGCCGCGGCCGTGCTCGCGGACAGGTGGTCGGCCATCGCCGACAGGTCGGCGTGCCCGGCCCGGCCCGCGCTCACCGCCCGGGCCATCGCGGCGGCGGCTGCCTGGGCCAGGTGGCCGGCGAATCCCAGCCGCGCCTGCTCGGCGGCGGCCTCGTCGTCGAGCTCCTGGACCGCGTCCCGCCAGCGCTCCGCTTCGGACCGCAGGCGAGCGATCTCCCCGCGGAGCGGATCCGCGCTGAACTCGCGCCTGGCCTCCACGTCGAGCAGCGCGGCGGCGCCGCCGCGCACGGCCACCCGGACCGAGGCGGGATCGGCGGTGGCCGGCAGCCCGCCCGCGACGACCACGCCGAGCCCGGGCGCAAGGCGCACCTCGCCAGAGCGGAGCACCCTCGCGCCGTCCGGGAAGACGGTCACCGCGCTGACCGGCGCCACGAGCGCGATCTGGTCCGGCATCCCTCGCTCCCTCGCGCTACAGGCCGGGCGGGAACGTGATCCGCACCGGGGCGACCAGCGGCGCGCCGACCTCCAGCTGGATCTGCGCGTGCGCGGTGAGCGGGATGTCCCGCGGGTTCCCCCGGTAGACCTTGCCGTCGTAGAGCGCCACGACCAGGCCCTTGACCGGGCCGAGGACCCCCGGGCCGAGCGGCTGGCCCCACTCGTCGAAGAACTCGCCGAGGGTGTACGTCCGCCGCACCGGCGACTCGATGTGGATGATCCCATCGGGAGCGTGCGTGTGCAGCCAGTACAGGCACCGCCCGCCGGCCGCGACCGGCCCCTGTGCGGTGTCCTGCGCCCGCGAGCCCGGGATGCCGATGCCGGCGGGTACCTGGCGGGCCTGGCCGTTCACGAAGATGGTCAGGTGCGCGTGGATGTGGAAGAGCAGCTGCTCGCTGGTCTGGCAGGAGATGTGATCCACCGTCCCGCCCGAGGCGCCCGCCGCGGTGCCGGCCAGGGCCGGGGCGGCCGGGATGGGCACCCCCTCGAAGCTGTCGCTGCCCGGGGGCGGCGGGGACCGCAGCGGCCCGAGGGCGCTCAGGGGGCTGAGCGGCAGGCGCGGCGGGACGCCGGATCCCGCCGCCCGGCTGCCGGGACTGCCCCGGACGAGCGCCAGCGCGACCACGGCCACGATCGCCGCGACGGCCACGGCCGTCCCGGCCCCGGCCAGCAGCCTGCGCCGGCGTGCGCGCCGGGCCTGCTCGGCCCGCATCCTCGCGACCTTCTCCCGGGCGGCGCGCCCCGCGCCAGTGGCGGCGCGCCCGCGCCGCCCGCGTCCGCGCCGGTCTCCTGCCGCCTGTGACACGCCGTCATCTCCTCGCCGACGCGGAAAGCCGATGCCCGGCATCCAGGCTAGGGCCTGCCGGCCGCCGGGGCGCCACCTGCCGGCCGCCGGGGCGCCGCTTGCCGGCGACCGGCGAGGCCGCGGTCAGTGGCCGTCCCGGCGGAACCGCCGCTCCCAGTGGCGCTCGCGGATCAGCACGCCGTCGCGGCGCAGCTGGCGGCGGAACGAGTAGCGCAGGCACTGCTCGTCCCCGGCCAGCTCGAGCACCGAGGTGAGCTCGAGGATCCGGTCCGCTAGGCGTATCTGGGTGCGGGCCTCGCCCCGGGCGGACGCGAGCGCCGGCTGGTCGTCGGCGACCCGGTACTCCAGGTGCTCCTCGTCCGTCACGGTGCCCCAGCCGAACTTCGTCCCCGCCGCCCCGCGCCAGCAGGCCACTGCGGCCCCCGTGCCGTCGCGGGTCACCGACCAGCGGACGGGGAGCATGTCCCCCCATGCCCGAACGCCCGGGGGCCCGTCGGCGGGCTCGGGCGGCGGGAAACCCGGCCCGGGCCGGCCGGGCGCCGGGGCGGGAGGTACGACGGGCAGCACCAGCCTGGTCGCCCCGGGCCCGAGGCGGACCGTCGCGGTCGCCGGGCGCGGGGTCGGCCAGATCATCGGCCACAGCGCGTTGGAGATCGCCAGCCGGATCCGGTGGCCCCGGGGGAACACCCAGGACGCCGCGTGCATCTGGATCGGCAGCCAGTCGGACGCCGGCCCGGAGCCGGACCCGCCCGGCCCGGAGCCGCCGTTGCCGGCGCCCGGGGCGGGGGCGTCCTGGGCCGGAGCGTCCTGGGCGGGAGCGGCCGGGTCGCGGGCCGGGTCCGGCCGCCCGGGCCGGCCCGCCCCGGTGACCAGGGTGGACGTGCCGTCCGGCGCGACGTCGCAGATCCGGGCGAACCAGTTCAGCGGCGTGGCGTCCGCCGTCCCGTACACCTCGGCCAGGGGGAAGCCGAGGATCTCCACATCCTCCGGCAGGGGCGCCGTGTCGAACGTGAGGCAGAAGGCGTCGGTGCCGCGCTGGTCCGGGGTGAGCTCGCCCCACCAGTGCCCGGCCTCCGTCCCCGCCGAGGGCACGTACCGCAGGCGCGCCGGCTCCGCCGGCCCGGGCTCGCCGGCCAGCGTGCGGTCCCCGCGGCAGTACAGCACCAGCTGCCTGGACCGGGCGGGGGGCAGTGCGTCCTCGTGCCGCCAGTGGCCCGGCAGCTCGGCCAGGCCGGGATCGGGCGGGCGCCACCGCTGCACGTAGACGGTGACCGGCGGCTCCGTGAGCAGGCCGGTGTCGATCCCCTTCAGCCAGTGATCCCACCAGCGGACGGCCTCGGCCCGCCACTCGATCGCCGGCCCCGGCACCGCGTCGTGCGGGAACGAGTGGTTCCACGGCCCGATGAGCGCCCGGACCGGGGCGGGAACCGCGGCGAGCATCCGGGGCACGGAGTCGCGGTAGCCGTCCCACCAGCCCCCGACCAGGAACGCGGGCACGTGCAGCCGCGAATAATCGGGCCGCAGCGAGGCACGCCGCCAGTAGGGGCCGTCCTGCTGGTGGCCCAGCCAGGCCGCCAGCCACGGCTCGGCGTCGAAGCGCCTCCCCAGGATGTCCTCTTCCAGCGGGAACTCCGGCGCCGGGGGGAGCGCGTTCAGGTGGTCGATCGTCAGCGCGTACTCGTCCAGGTGGAGCAGCCCGTCGATGTAGTGGACGTCGTCGTGGAACAGGTCGTCGGAGGCGTCCACCGCGATGATCGCCCGCAGCGCCGGGGGCTCGCGCATCGCGACCTGGATCGCGTTGAAGCCGCCCCATGAGATGCCCCACATGCCGACCGCGCCGCTGCACCATGGCTGATCGGCGAGCCAGGCGATCACCGCCTCCGCGTCGGCCAGCTCCTGCTCGGTGTACTCCCCGGCGGGCAGGTCGCCCTGGCTGCGCCCGGTGCCCCGGATGTCCACGCGCGCGCCCGCGTACCCGCGCGCGGTGAGGTAGGCGTAGAGCCGGAAGTCGCGGACGGCCATCTGATCGTCCTTGCGGTACGGCAGGTACTCCAGGATCGCCGGGACCCGCGCGGTGCCGGCGTCCGGCGGCAGGTACAGGGTCGCGGCCAGCCTCACCCCGTCCGGCATCGGGATCCACGCCTCGCGGACCGTCATGGCCGGGCTCGCCGGAGCGCCCCCGCTCACCGGGCGCCCTCCGGCGCGGGCGGGGACGGCTCCCGGCCGCCTGGGCCCGGGGCGCCGGGCGGCGGCGAGATGGCGCTGCGCAGCAGCTCCACGAACTGCCGCACCCGGCGCTCGCGCAGCTCGGCGGACTGGCTGAAGTACCCGAACAGGCCCGGGTCGAGCTCCTCGGTGACGATCGCGTCCTGGCACCGCTCGACCATCCAGTCCACGGCCGAGACGATCAGGTCGAGCTCGATGTCGCACCTGACCTCGCCGCGCTCCACGCCGAAGCGCACGAAGTCCCGGGTGCCATAGGGATCCTCGCGCTGCATGTACCGGGTGATCTCGCGCTTGAGCGCCAGGTCGGTGCAGTAGCCGCCGATCAGCGCCACCCGGTACGGCACCCAGTCCTCGCCGATCATGTGCGGCGTCGCGTCCAGCCAGTACCGGATCGTCGCGAAGAAGCCCTGGCTGAGCACCTCGGGCGGGGCGTCGAGGTAGCGGCTGAACGACCGGGTGGCCGCCTGGTAGGCGGCCAGGAAGAGCCCGGCCTTGCTGCCGAAGTACCCGAAGACGGCGCCCTTGGACACCCCGGCCGCGGCCGCGATCTCATCGGCCCGCGTCCCCTCGTAGCCGCGGCTGGCGAAGTGCTCCATCGCCACGGCGATGATCCGCTCCCGCTTGGCCCGCTGCCGCCCGGCCGCCCGGGCCGGCCGCCATCCGCCCCGCGCCTGCCCCGGCGCCGCGGCAGGCGCCAGGACGGGCTGGCCCGCCCGGGCCCGAACCGTTGATTGACCGTTGGTCATAAAACTGCCGTCCCCATCGATTGACATACATGGTATCGAGGCCGATTATCACAAGCTAATACGGAGTGAAGTACCCGTGCGAGGCAACGAGCGGAGGCAACTGGCAGACCTTCGGTCAGTTTTGCGGATGCGGGCGCGTGCCCGGCCAGGGAGGGCGGTCGTTGAGCGAGCGGTGGGACGCGATCGTGGTGGGCGCCGGCCACAACGGCCTGGTCGCCGGGGCCCTGCTGGCCCGGGCCGGGCTGGCGACCCTGGTGCTGGAGCGCCGCGAGCTGATCGGCGGCTGCTGCGTCACCGAGGAGATCGCGCCGGGCTGCCGCGCCTCCACCACGTCCTACATCGCGAGCATGCTCCGGCCCGAGGTGATCAGGGCGCTGGACCTGCGCGGCCGGGGGCTGCGGATGATCCCGTGCGAGCCGGCCGTCCAGGTCGCGCTCGACGGCGGGGAGGTCGTCGCGGACTGGACCGACCCGGAGCGGACCCGGGCGGAGATCGGGAGGTTCTCGCCGCGGGACGCCCGGGCGTTCGAGGAGGCCACGGCCGAGCTGCGCCGTCTCGCCGCGTGCCTGCAGCCGCTGCTCACCGAGCTCCCGCCGGACACGAGGGCCGGCTCGTGGCGCGGTGCGGCCGAGCTGGCCCGCGTGGCCGCGCGGATGCGGGGGCTGCGCGCCGCCGACGTGGAGGGCCTGACCAGGCTGGTCTCGTCCAGCCTGGGCGAGTTCATCGACGCGCGCTTCACCTCGCCTCAGGCCAAGGCGCTGCTGCTGGCCAACAACCTGTACGGCAAGCACGGCGGCCCGTACCAGCCCGGCACGCTGCTCGGCCTGGCGTTCCACATGCTGACCGGCGGGGACGCCGGCCGGCCGGGGTTCTTCGGGCACGTGATCGGCGGCATGGGCGCGATCAGCGAGGCGATCGCCGCGGTCGGCCGCGCGCACGGCATGCGGGTGCGGACCGGGGCGGAGGTCGGCGCGATCACGGTGCGCAACGGCCGGGCCGCCGGGGTGGCGCTGGCGGACGGCACCGAGCTGGGCGCCAGGGTCGTGCTCTCCGGAGCCGACCCGCGGCGGACGTTCCTGGGGCTCGTCGGGAAGGCGCATCTGCCGGAGGAGTTCCGCGATGCGGTCGCGGCGATCAAGATGGACGGGCCGTGCGCCAAGGTCAACCTGATCCTTGGCGCCGAGCCGCTGGTCCTCGGGATGCCGCCGGACGCCGCGCCGGGGCGGCGGGCGCTGTTCACCCTGCCGCCGAGCCTGCCGGTGGCCGACCTGTGCTACGACCGCGCCAAGCGCGGCGAGATCGCCGGGCCGGCTGAGCTGTTCATCGACTGCGTGGTCGCCTCCGCGGTGGACGACTCGCTGGCGCCGCCCGGCAGGCACGTGATGACCTGCTTCGTTCAGTACGTGCCGTACCGCCTGGCCCACGGCACGTGGGACGAGCGCCGCGAGGAGCTCGGGGACAAGGTGCTCGCGCGGATCGGGGCGTTCGCGCCGAACGTGCCCAGCGCCGTGGTCGCCCGGCAGGTCCTCACCCCCCTGGACCTGGAGCGCACGTACGGCCTGACCGAGGGCAACATCTTCCACGGGGACCCGCGCCTGGACCAGCTCTTCCACATGCGCCCGGTGCCCGGCTGGGCCAGGTACGCGACCCCGGTGCGCGGGCTGTACCTGTGCGGCGCCGGGGCGCACCCGGGCGGCGGGGTGACCGGCGCGCCCGGCTACAACGCGGCCCGCCAGGTGCTCGCCGACCTCAGGCACCGCCGGCGGTGGCTGCGGTGAGCGCGGGGCCCGCCAGTGACGTGCTGGTCGTCGGCGCGGGCGTGATCGGCGCCTCGGCCGCGTTCTGGCTCGCCGAGCTGGGGGCCGGGCGGGTCACGGTGGTGGACCGCGGCGGCGCGGGCTCGGGGATGTCGGCCAGGTCCTCCGCGCTGGTGCGGATGCACTACACCTTCCCGCCCGAGGTCGACCTGGCCGTGCTCAGCGACGCGATGTTCGACGCCTGGACCGACCTGACCGGGCGGCCCGCGTGCGTGCGCCGCACCGGCTTCGTCCGGCTCGTTCACCCTCATGAGGAGGGGCTGCTGCGCGCGAACGTCGCGATGCAGCGGCGGCGCGGGGCGCGGGCCGAGGTCATCGGCCCCGCCGAGCTCGCCAGGATCGCGCCCGGCATGCGCGCCGACGGCGTCGGGTGCGCCGCCTGGGAGCCGCGCGGCGGCTACGGCGATGGCGCGGTCGTCGCCGGCGACCTGCTCGGCGCCGCCCGGGAGCGCGGGGTGCGCTACCTGCCCCGAACGCCGGTCCGGGCGCTGGTCACCGCCCGCGGCCGGGTCACCGGGGCGCTGACCGGGGCGGGGACACTGCACGCCGGGACCATCCTGCTCGCCTGCGGCGTGTGGACGCCGCCCCTGCTCGCCACGGCCGGGGTCGAGCTGCCGATCGAGAACGAGCTGCACAAGGTCGCGATCGTCGCCCACCGGCCGGGCGCGGGGGCGAGGGTGGCCTGCATCGACTCGGTCACGGCGACGTACTTCCGCCCGGAGTCCGGCGGCACGAGGACGCTGATCGGCGCGTTCACCGGGCCCCGGGGCGCCGACCCGGACGCGGTCCCCGAGTCGGCGGCGCCCGGGGAGGTGGCCGGGCTGGTCGGGGCCGCGGCGCGGCGGGTGCCCGCGCTGGCCGAGGCGGGCATCGCCCGCGGCGTCACCGGGGTCTACGACATGACCCCGGACGCGCGGCCGATGCTCGGCCCGGTGCCGGGCGCGGACGGGCTGATCCTCGCGGCCGGGTTCTCCGGCATGGGGTTCAAGATCGCGCCCGCGGTCGGCGAGGCGCTCGCCGGCCTGATCACCACCGGCAGGGCGTCTCACGTGGACCTGTGGCCGTTCCGGCCAGGCCGGTTCGCCGACGGCGAGCCGATCAGGCCGGAGCACGCCTACTGCGACGACTGAACGCGGACGGGCGGCCTGCCGGCCGGCCGGGCACAGGGAGGACGAGGTGCGGGCAACCGAGCGGACGGGCGGCGGGCGGGCGCGCACCGGGGTGGCCCCGCCGGGCGCAGACGGCGGCGTTCCCCTGGCGCGGAGCCTTCCCGGAGCGAGCTACACCGACGAGGGCCTGTTCCGGCGGGAACGTGAGGCGGTCCTGTACCGGGACTGGTTCTGCGTCGGGCGCGCCGAAATGCTCGCCGGCCCCGGCGAGTACCTGGTGGCCGACGTCGCCGGGGAGAGCGTGATCGTCGTCCGCGGCGGCGACGGGCGCCTGCGGTGCTTCTACAACCTGTGCCGGCACCGCGGGTCGCGGCTGGTGCCGCCCGCGGCGGGCGGGCGGCCCGGCGGCGGCCCGGCGGAGCCGGACGCGACCTGCGGCGCCGGCCGCGCCGGGCACGGCCGCTTCGCCGGCGCGATCCGCTGCCCGTACCACGCCTGGACCTACGGCCTGGACGGCAGCCTGCGCTCGGCGCCGTTCCTGCCCGACCTGCGCCAGCACCGCGCCAAGCTGGCCCTGCACCCAGTCGAGGTGGACACCTGGGGCGGGTTCGTGTTCGCGCGGCTGGAGCCGGGCGCGGGGGGACCACTCGCGGCGCGCCTCGGGCGCATCCCGGCCCGGCTGGCCAGGTACCCCCTCGCCGGCCTGCGGACCGGCGCCACGCTGCGCTATGAGGTCGCGGCGAACTGGAAGGTGATCGTCGAGAACTACAACGAGTGCTATCACTGCGGCCCGGTCCATCCGGAGCTGTGCGACCTCGTGCCCGCGTTCGCGCGCGGCGGCGCCGGGCTGGACTGGGACGCGGGCGTGCCGCACCGGGACGGCGCCTACACGTTCACGGCGACCGGCACCACCCGGCGCGCGCCGTTCCCCGGCCTGTCGGAGGCCGAGCTGAACCGGCACAAGGGCGAACTCATCCTGCCCAACCTGATGATCAGCCTGTCCGCCGACCACGTGGCCGCGTTCACGCTCTGGCCCCGCTCGGCCGGGCGCACCACCGTCATCTGCGACTTCCTGTTCCACCCTGACGAGATCGCCAGGCCGGACTTCGACCCGTCCGACGCCGTCCGCTTCTGGGACCTGGTGAACCGGCAGGACTGGCGGATCTGCGAGCTGGTCCAGGACGGAATGACCTCGCGGAGGTTCGCCGCGGGCTACCTGGCGCCGATGGAGGAGCCGAGCGCGGACGTCGGCAGGTACGTGGCCCGGCTGCTTGACCCATCTGCTGCCCACGAAGGAGGCGAGTGACCGATGGCGCGTCGCGGCACAGGCAGGCCGCATGGCGGCCGACCGGGGGGAGGACGGCCCGGGGGGAGCACCGTCGGCCCGGGCGGGCTGGGGCGGCGCGCCTTCCTCGGCCTCGCCGGGGCGGCGGGCGCGGCCGGGGCGGCGGGCGTCGCCGCCCCGCTGCTGGCGGCCTGCTCGCAGGCGGCTAGCGGCCCGGCCGGGCCGGCCGGGGGCGGCGTCCGGATCGGGGAGTACGTGCCCGGCCCGCAGCCCGTCTCTGGCGGCCGGCGCGGCGGCACGGTCAACGTGGTCTGGTCCGATCCGCCCGACTCGTTCGACCCGGCGGTCGGCTCGAACCTGACCGCCTGGGACTGCATCACCGAGCTGGTCTTCTTCGGCGCCCTGATGGCCTACGACAGGCAGTTCGGCGGGCCGGTGCCGAACCTGGCAGCGGCGCCGCCGCGGGTGAGCCCGGACGGCACCACGCTGACGTTCCGCATCAAGCCGGACGTGCGGTTCCACAACGGCCGGGCGATCGTTGCCGGGGACTTCGCCTACTCCTGGCAGCGCCTCCTGGACCCCAAGCTCGCCTCGTGGGGCGCCAGCTACCTGTCCTCCGTGGTCGGCGCCGACGCGGTGATGGCGGGCAAGGCGGCGCACCTGGACGGAGTCGAGGCTCCCGACGACGCCACGCTCGCCGTGCACCTGACCGCGCCGGACTTCACGATCCTCAACGCGCTCGCGCTGCCGATCACCGCCCCGGTGCCGCGGGAGGAGGTCGAGCGGCTCGGGAACGTCAGGTTCGGCCAGACTCCCGTCGGCTACGGGCCGTTCCGGATCGTCTCCTACGACGGCGCGGGGCAGACCGCGAGGTTCGAGCGGGATCCGCGCTACTTCTACCCGGGCCTGCCGTACCTCAGCGCGGTCGAGTACCACTGGGGCGCCGACCCTCAGATCCAGCTCCTGCAGCTGGAGCACGGAGTCGCCGACATCATCGGGAGCGGCATCCCGTCCTCCATCGCCGGGCAGGTGCTCGCCTCCCCGGCGCTGCGCCCGCTCGCCCGGTCCTTCCCCTCGCCCGGCAACATCTGGCTGACCATGTACCCGTCGACCGAGCCGGCGTTCGGCGACCGCGCGGTCAGGCAGGCGCTGAACTGGGCGGTGGACCGTGCCGCCCTCGGCCGGGTGACCTACGGGACCGCGACTCCGTGGGGGGCGCCGTTCCCCGCCCACCTGGCCGACTTCACGAGCGTGTTCCAGCCCTACGGCTACGATCCGGCCCGGGCCAGGCGGCTGCTCGCGCAGGCCGGCTACCGCCGCGGGCTGTCGTTCACCCTGACCGTCTCCTCCGCCGACCCCTTCCCGGCGATCGCCCAGGTCATCCAGGAGCAGTTCGCCGCGGTCGGCGTCGGCGTCACCCTCAACCAGGTCTCCAGCAACGCGCTGTACAGCCTGGAATCCGCCCAGCAGGGCGGCGCCCGGCGGCTGGCCATGTCCGCCGACGACTGGTACATGGTCCAGCCGACCCCCGCCGACGAGGTCGACGCGATCTACGTGACCGGCGGGTCGAGCAACTACTGCGGCTATTCCAACCGCGAGGTGGACAGCCTCGCCGGGCGGGCCAGGCGGACGTTCGACCCCATCGCCCGGAACCGGATCTACGCCCAGATCCAGCGGCTGATCGGGGAGGACGCGCCGTTCGTGTTCCTGGCCTCGACCGACTGGCTGGCCGGGGTCTCCCGCCGCGTCGGCAACTACCACTACCGGGGCGAGACGTACAGCTACTACGACCGGATGTGGGTGTAGCCGGTGGCGGTGACCGCGCCGGGCCGCCGGCCCGGCCAGGGGGCGAGGCCGGGCCGGGCGGGGGAGGCCGCCGTGGCCGGCCGCCCGGCCGGCCGGCGGCCCTGGCAGCTGCTGGCCGGGACGGCGGTGCTGGCCGCGTTCGCGGCGCTCGCCGTGGCGGCGCCGCTGGCCGGCAGCCCGCTGCGCCCGGACCTGACGCGCGGGCTCACCCCGACCGGGCTGCCGGTCGGGCCGAGCGCGCGCTACCCGCTCGGGACCGACCTGCTCGGCCGGGACGAGCTGGCCAGGCTCGCCTACGGCGTGCGGGTCTCGCTGACCGTCGCGATCGCGTCCAACATCGCCTCGATCGCGATCGGCGCGGCGGTCGGGCTGGTGGCCGGGTTCTTCCGGGGGCCGGCCGAGCAGGTGCTGATGCGGCTCACCGATGTCGGGCTCGCGCTGCCATACACGCTGGCCGGCCTGGTCATCGCGGCGATCATGCCCGCGGGGCTGACCCGCGTGATCGTGATCATCACAGCGCTCTTCTGGTCCTACCCCGCCAGGCTGGTCTACGGTGAGGTGCTCAGGCTGCGCCGCCGCGGCTTCGTGGAGGCCGGCGAGGCCATGGGGGCGAGCGGGCTGGCGGTCGTGCGCCGTCACCTCCTCCCGCAGGTCACCTCGCTGATGCTCGCGTACTCGCCGCTCAACGCCGCGTCCGCGGTCGCGTTCGAGGCCACGCTCTCCTACCTGAACGCGGGGATCAACCCGCCGGCCCCCTCGCTCGGCAACATGATCTCCGACGGCCAGGCCGCGATCACCTACCGGCCGCTGCTCGTGATCGCCCCGGGCCTGGCGGTCATGGCGCTCACCCTGGCGTTCCTGCTCGTGGGCGAGGGGATGAAGACGCGCGACCCCGACGCCAGGAGGCTGTCATGGCTCGGGCGATGATGCGCCGCCTGGTGTTCGGGCTGATCGCCGTGACCGGGGTCGCGGTGCTGGCCTTCCTGCTGGAGTTCGTCGTGCCCGGCGATCCGGCCCGGGCGATCGCGCCGCGCGCCCAGAGCGCCGCGGTGCTCGCCAACATCCGCGCCCAGCTCCACCTCAACCAGCCGCTGGTGGTGCAGTTCGCCAGCTACTTCGGGAACCTGCTCCACGGTGACCTGGGCATGTCGTACGTGCAGCGCCAGCCGGTCGCGGCGCTGATCGGGCCGAGGCTGGCCGACACGGGCGCGCTGGCGCTGGCCGGAGTGCTCGCCGAGGTCCTGATCGGGGGCACCCTCGGCGTGCTCGCCGCCCGGCACGACCGGGTCCGGGCCGCTGTCGGCGCGGTCAACCTGGTGCTCCTCGCCGTGCCGGTGTTCGTCCTCGGCCTGGTCCTGCTGCTGGTGTTCGGATACCAGCTCGGGCTGGCGCCGGTGGCCGGCGGGGCCGGGCCGGCTCAGATCGTGCTCCCCGCGCTGACCCTGGGGCTGATCGGAGCGCCCTGGTACGCGCAGATCGTCGCCGACCAGGTGCAGGAGGCGCTCGCCTCGAACTGGGTCCGCACGGCCGTCGGCAAGGGGCTCCGCGACGGGTACATCCTGCGGCGGCACGTGCTGCGCAACGTCCTCTCGCCGGTCCTCACGATGGCCGGGATGGACCTCGGCTCCTACCTGTCGGGCGTGGTCACGGTCGAGGTCGTCTTCGTCTGGCCCGGGATCGGCCTGCTCGCCTACAACGCCCTGCAGAACCTGGACCGGCCGGTGGTGATGGGCACGGTGATCGTCGGCGCCGTCGCCGTCGTGGCCTTCAACCTGCTCGCCGACCTGGCGCGGATGCTGGCCGACCCCCGGGCCAGGGAGGAGGCGTGATGCCCGGGGACGCCGGCCGGCCGGCCGCCCTGATGGCCCGGGACGTCAGCGTCCGCTACGGCCCGGTTCGCGCGGTCAGGGAAGCGAGCCTGACGGTCGGCGCCGGGCAGGCGGTGGCGCTGATCGGCGAGACGGGCAGCGGGAAGAGCTCGCTGGCGTTCGCGGTGGCCCGGCTGCTGCCCCGGTCGGCGCGGGTCACCGGCCGGGTGGAGATCGCGGGCACCGACGTGCTGGCGGCGGACTGGCGCCGCTTCCGCGGCGAGCGCGCCCGGCTGCTCGGCTGCGTGGCCCAGGACGCGATGGCCGCGCTCAACCCGGTGCTGCCGGTGGGCAGGCAGGTCGGCGAGCTGTTCGCGGTGCACGCCGGGATGGGCCGGCGGCAGGCGGCCGCGGCCGCGTCCGCGGCGCTCGCCTCGGTGCGGATCGACCACCCCGAGGCGGTGGCCAGGCTCTACCCGCACCAGCTGTCCGGCGGGATGCGCCAGCGGGTGATGGTCGCGATGGCGCTGGCGCTCCGCCCGCCGCTGGTCGTCGCGGACGAGCCGACCACGGCGCTCGACGTCTCCACCCAGGCGGAGATCCTCGGCCTGGTCGCCGAGCTGCGGGAGCGGGTGGGCTCCGGCCTGCTGTGGATCACCCACGACATCGGGGTGGTGGCCGAGCTGGCGGACTGGGCGGCGGTGATGTACGCCGGGCGGATCGTCGAGACCGGGCCGGTCGAGGCGATATTCGACGCCCCCGCCCATCCGTACACCGAAGGGCTGCTGCTGACCAGGCGGGACCTGCGGTCCGGCGCGCCCGGCTCG
The DNA here is from genome assembly GCA_021324595.1 of Actinomycetota bacterium. Taxonomy (GTDB): domain Bacteria; phylum Actinomycetota; class Actinomycetes; order Streptosporangiales; family Streptosporangiaceae; genus Chersky-822. Next base: position 16,414 of record JAJPIV010000004.1, read on the forward strand.
CCGCTGTTCCAGATCCCGGGCGCGCCGCCGGCCCGCCCGGACGAGGCGCCCGGCTGCCCCTTCATGCCGCGCTGCCCCCGGGCCACGGCCGTGTGCGCCGCGCGCGAGCCGCCGCTGCTGCCGCTGGCCGGGCGCGGCGAGGCCGGTCACCAGGCCGCCTGCCACCATCCGGCCCCGCCCGGTGCCCCCCCGGCCCCGGCCCCGGCGCGGGCACGGACGGCGGCGCCGTGACCGCGCCGCCTGGGACCCCGGCGGTGATCGGCTTCGAGCACGTGAGCAAGGTCTACCGCGGCGGGCGGGTCGCCCTCGACGACGTCACGTTCTCCCTGCCCCCGGGCGGCAGGCTCGGCCTCGTCGGGGAGTCCGGTTCGGGGAAGACGACCTGCGTGCGGCTGGCCCTCGGGCTGGAGCGGCCGAGCTCGGGCCGGCTGACCTTCCGCAGCGACCCGTACCCGCGCGGCCGTCGCGGGCTGCGCCCGCTGCGCAGGCAGGTCGGCTTCGTGCTCCAGGATCCCTACGACAGCCTGGACCCCAGGATGCGGCTCGGCGAGATCGTGGCCGAGCCGCTGCGGAGCGCGGGCCGCGCGGTCCCGGGCCGCGCCCCGGGCGAGGTCGCCGGCCTGGTCGCCGGTCAGCTCGCCGCCGTCGGCCTGCCCGGCGCCGACCTGCGCGCCCACCCGTCCCGTTACTCGGGCGGCGGGCGCCAGCGGATCGCGATCGCCCGCGCCCTGATCGGCTCGCCCGCGGTGCTGATCTGCGACGAGCCGACCTCCAGCCTGGACGTCTCGGTCCAGTCCCAGATCGTCAACCTGCTGCTGGAGGCGAGCCGCGAGCGCGGCCTGGCGCTGCTGTTCGTCAGCCACGACCTGGACCTGATCGGGCGGATCACCGAGACCGTCGCGGTGATGTACCGGGGCCGGGTCGTCGAGGCGGGGCCGGCTCAGCTGGTCCGCTCGGCGCCGCGCCACCCCTACACCCGGGCGCTCCACGACGCCGTGCCCGCCAGCCACCCCCGCGAGCGCCGCCTCGCGCGGCCGTCGGCGGGCGGCGCGGCGGCGGGCGGCGCGTTGGCGGGCGGCGCGAGCCGCTCCGGCTGCGTGTTCGCCGGCCGGTGCCCCCGCGCCACGCCGCGGTGCCACTCCGAGCGCCCGCCCACGGTGCGCGAGCAGTCCCCGGAAGGGCCACGGACTTATGATTGCTTTCACCCGATTTCCTCGTGATCGCGCGAGCCGAGCGGGAACGGCCAGGACGGTGGCCCGGCCCGCCAGGATCGCGGCCATGGCGGGGAGGGAGGCGGTCATGGCGCGGAGGGAGGCGGCCGGATGACGCTGCCCTGGGACGTGGTGATCGTCGGCGGCGGGCACAACGGACTCGTCGCCGCCGCGTACCTGGCCGGGAAGGGACTGCGCACGCTCGTCTGCGAGCGACGCGACGTCGTCGGCGGGGCGGCGGTCAGCGAGCATCCGTTCGGCCCGCAGTACACGGTCACATCCCTCTCCTACGTGGTCTCGCTGCTGCCCGCCAGCATCGTCCGCGACCTGCGCCTGCGCGAGCATGGCTTCCACGTGTACCCGCAGGGCCCTTACTTCGCGCCGCGCGCCGACGGCCGGTACCTGCGGCTGCCGCACGACCCCGCGGAGCGCCGCGAGCAGATCGCCAGGTTCTCCGCGCGCGACGCGGACAGCTATGAGCGCTACGACGCGGAGATGGCGCGGCTCGGGGCGGTCCTCGGGCCGCTGCTGCACCAGATCCCGCCGCGGCTCGGGTCTCGCCGGCCCGGCGACCTGCTCGGCCAGGCGATGCTCCTGCACCACCTGCGCAAGGTCGACACCAGGCTGGCGGTGGACCTCACGAGGCTGATCAGCGGGAGCATCGCGGACCTCCTGGAGGAGTACTTCGAAAGCGACGCGCTGCGCGGCGTGCTATCGGTCTCCGGCGTGATCGGCATGTGGGCGGGCCCCCGTTCGCCGGGAACCGGGTACGTGACACTCCACCACCACGTCGGCGACGCCGGGGGCACGCCCGGCGCCTGGGGCTTCCCGCGCGGCGGGATGGGCGCGGTGAGCGAAGCGCTGGCCGCCGCGGCCCGGGCGGCCGGGGCGCGGATCAGGACCCGCGCGCCGGTCGCCCGGATCACGACCAGGGCGGGCCGGGTGACCGGCGTGGTGCTGGAGGACGGCGAGGAGATCGCCTCGGGCACCGTGGTGAGCACGGTCCACCCGCGGATCACGTTCCTGTCGATGCTCGACCCGGGGGCGCTGCCGGGCGATTTCGTGGCCGACATCCGCCGCTGGCGGTCGCGCAGCGGCACCGTCAAGATCAACCTGGCGCTCGACCGGCTCCCGGTCTTCGCCAGCCACCCTGGCTTCGACCCGCAGGTTCACGGCGGGACGATCGTGCTCGCCGAGAGCCTGGACGACATCGAGGGCGCGTTCCAGGACGCGGCCGCCGGGCGGGCCTCGGAGCTGCCGTTCGCCGACGTGTGCATCCCGAGCGTGTTCGACGACTCGCTGGCGCCGCCGGGCAGGCACGTGATGTCGCTGTTCACCCAGTGGGTCCCGCACACCTGGGCGGACGCGCCGGACGAGGCTGAGCTCGGCCGCTACGCCGACCGGGTGATCGAGCGGATGGACGTGGTCGCGCCCGGCTTCGCCGGCTCGGTGCTGCACCGCCAGGTCATCGGCCCGCACCAGATGCAGCGGGAGTACGGCCTGATCGGCGGGAACATCTTCCACGGCGAGCTGACCATGGGCCAGATGTTCCACGCCCGCCCCGCGGCCGGCTACGCCGACCTGCGCACGCCGGTCGGCGGCCTGTACCAGGCCGGGTCGTCGGTCCACGGCGGCGGGGGAGTGACCGGGATCCCGGGCCGGAACGTGGTCCGGCAGATCCTCGCCGACCGCCGCGCCGCCCGGTGGCGCCGGGCCCGCCTCACCTCGCGGCGGGCCGCCGCCTGACGGCATGGAGCCGCCGCCGGGCGGCCGGAGCCCGGGCCGCCGTCCGGTGGCCGGCCCCGTCCTCTCGCCCGGCCGCGCCCTCGTGCTCCCCGGGCCCGGCCAGGCTGGCGCGCCGCAGCGCCGGGTTGGCCGCTCCGAGCAGCAGTGCCCCCGCCACGCACGCCAGGCCGCCGGTCACCACGGAGATCGTGGCGGTGAACAGCTGCGCGACCAGCCCGGCCTCCACGTCGCCGAGCGCGGGAGCGGTCGTCACCTGGGCGAGGTACAAGCTGGACACCCGCCCGCGCAGCGAGTCGGGCGTGTAGCGCTGCACGAGGGCGTTGCGCAGCACTTCCGAGATCAGGTCGGCCATCCCGGCCAGCCCGAGGAACGCCAGGGCCAGCGGCAGGCTGCCGCTCAGCCCGAACCCGGTGACCGCGGCCCCCCAGGCCAGGCCCGCGCCGATCACGACCATGCCGGGGCGGCGGAGCCGCCCCGTCCAGCCGCTGGTGGCCGCGCCGAGCAGGGCGCCGAGCCCAGGGGCGGCGGCCAGCAGGCCGAACGTGGCCGAACCCCCGTGGAAGTGCTCCCTGGCCAGCGCCGGGAAGAGCGCGCCCGGCATGCCGAAGATCATCGCGCTCGCGTCGACGGCCAGCACCCCTCCCACGACGCCGCTGCGCCGGACGAACCGCAGCCCGGCGGCCATGGACCGCAGCCCGGGCCGGCCGGCCCTCCTGGCCGGCGGCAGCGCCCGGATGAACCACAGCGTCATCCCGAAGGTGGCGTAGCACGCCGCGTCGGCCGCGTAGCAGGAGGCCACGCCGCCCGGCCCGGCGATCAGCTCGCCGGCCAGCGCCGGCCCGCCCAGGCTGCCGAGCTGGCTGCCCAACGAGGCGAGCGCCGCCGCGGCGGCCAGCCTGGCGGTGCCGACCACCGCCGGGACGGCGGCGGTGGAGGCCGGCGAGCCGATGCCCGACATCGCCCCGATCAGCAGCACGGTCGCGTACACGGCCCACAGCCGGGGCCGGGGGAGCAGGGCGTTGGCCAGCAGCAGCGCGGCGAGGACCGCGACCGGCGTCCTGCTGGCCAGCATGAGCGTGCGCCGGTCGTGCCGGTCGGCCAGCATCCCGCCGGCGATCAGCCCGGCGAACATGCCCGCGCTGTCGGTGAGCGTCAGCAGGCCGACCGCGAGCGAGGACCGGGTGAGGGCGTAGACCTGCCAGCTCGCGGCGGCCGTGGCGACCGCGTCACCCGCGGACGTCACGAGCCGGCCGGTGAGCAGGAGCCGGAAGTCCCGGCTCTCCCGCAGCGGGGCCAGGTCGATCACGATCGCGCCGATGCGCATCCGGGGCCGCTCCGTTCACCCTCCGCCCGCCTGTGCCGGGCACGCGGTAGGCTAACCGACCCTGCCTGCTGGCTCCATCCCCTTTCGGGCCGGCCGGTATGGTCGTGATCAGGAGGTAGACGATGCACCAGCCGCCCATCCCGCATGTCCGCGGTGCCGACCCGCAGATCGCCGACCTGATCGAGTCCGAGGCCAGGCGCCAGTTCGAGAAGCTGCGCATGATCCCGTCGGAGAACTACGTCTCAGTGGCGGTCCTGGAGGCCAGCGGCTCGGTGCTGACCAACAAGTACTCGGAAGGGTACGCCGGGCGCCGCTACTACGAGGGTCAGCAGTTCATCGACCCGATCGAGACCCTCGCGGTGCAGCGGGCCAGGGACCTGTTCGGAGTCGAGCACGCGAACGTGCAGCCCTACTCGGGCTCCCCGGCCAACCTCGCCGTCTACCTCGCCATGGTCAGCCCGGGTGACACGGTGATGGGCATGGCGCTGCCGATGGGCGGGCACCTGACCCACGGCTGGCCTGTCTCGGTGACCGGCAAGTGGTTCCGCGCGGTCCAGTACGGGGTGCGTCCCGACACCGGCAGGATCGACCTCGACGAGGTGCGTGACCTGGCCCTGCGGGAGCGACCGAAGATCATCTTCTGCGGCGGGACCGCGATCCCGCGCACCATCGACTTCCCGGCGTTCGCGCGAATCGCCGCCGAGGCGGGCGCGGTCCTGGTGGCGGACATCGCCCACATCGCGGGCCTGGTCGCCGGGGGCGCCCACCCGTCGCCAGTCGGCCACGCCAGCATCATCACCACGACCACGCACAAGACGCTGCGCGGGCCGCGCGGCGCGATGATCATGAGCACGGCTGAGCACGCCACGGCGATCGACCGCGCGGTCTTCCCCGGCCTGCAGGGCGGGCCGCACGACCACACCACCGCGGCGATCGCCGTCGCTCTCAAGGAGGCGGCCACCGGCGAGTTCCGCGCCTACGCGCACCAGGTGGTCGCCAACGCCCGGGCGCTGGCGTCGGAGCTCTCCGAGCGCGGGTACCGCCTGGTCTCCGGCGGCACCGACAATCACCTGATCCTCATCGACCTGACGCCGCAGGGCATCGGCGGCAAGCCTGCCGCCCGTGCGCTCGACCGGGCCGGCATCGAGGTGAACTACAACACGGTGCCGTACGACCCGCGCAAGCCATTCGACCCGTCCGGCATCCGGATCGGCACGCCGGCGATCACCACGCGCGGCCTGGCCCCGGAGCACATGCCGCAGGTGGCGGCGTGGATGGACGCGGCCATCAGCGCCGCGATCAAGGACGACGACGCCGCGATCGAGCGCATCGCCGGGCAGGTGCGCGACATGCTCGCCGCCTTCCCGATGACAGGGTTCGCCGCGCAGCCCTGACCTCGCCGGGCGCAGGCCCCCGCCCCGCTGCCCGGGGCTTTGCGCGGTCGGCCCTGCCCGCCGGGGCAGGAGGCGGGCCCGCCGGGCCGGCCCCGGAGCCGGCCGCCTCCTGCCGCCCGGCCGGCCCGGACCGAAGCGAATACGTTTCTCAAGGCAAGCTCTTGTCATAGCCATCGCACGAATATATGTTCGATGCGAACGGCCATCTGCCTTCCCCACGGTGGCCTCGGGCACGGCGGGCCCGCGCCGCTGCCGCGTCGGCCGACCTGGCCGCCGGCGGGTGCCGGGCGAGCGGGGAGGTGGCGGCGGTGAGCGCGGTGCGACCGGAGCCGGCGCAGGTCTGGCTGAGTGAGGACAAGCCGGCCAGGTTCGTCTGGCGGGGCCGGCGGTACGCGGTGCTGTCAGTCCTCGAGTCCCCGCAGGAGGAGGCAGCGCAGGCATGGCGATGCTGGCGGGTCACGGCATCGCCGGCGCGCGGCGTCCCGGGCTCGGCCTTCCGGCTGTGCCTGGATCTGGAGCGCGGGAACTGGTACCTCTGGCGGGATCAGGCGTAGGGGCGGCGCCGGGACGGCGCGGGCGTGGCCGCGTCTTTCTCATGCGGGGGTAAAGAAACGCGCCAGGGAAGGGCTGCATGGCGCGCCGCGTTCGTGCCGCGCCGGGGCGGCGGCTAATGTCGGTCGGCGCGACGGGAAGGCGCATGTCCGAATGGCAGCGCGCCGGGCGTGCCGTGCGATCGGCGCCGGGGGGCTGATCGGGCGGCGGCACACGGGGAAGGGCGTTGGGCCACGATGAGCAGCGGGGGGACAGCGGGCGCGGCCTGGGCGCCCGCGGCGGCCGGGGGCGCGGCCCAAGGTGACGGGGGCGGGCAGGGCCCGGCCCGGGGTGCGGGGAGGCCGGCCCGGGGTGCGGGGAGGCCGGCCCGGGGTGCCGGGAGGCCGGCCGGGTGGACGGCGGCCGGGCAGCGGCCGGAGGCGCCGCGGCGGCCGGGCATTCCGGATTGAGCGGCGTGCGCGGTGCCCGGCGGGCCGCGGCGGTGGTGGCGGTGGCGATCGCGGCCTCGGCGGCAGCCGCTGACCTCACGGGCGCGGGAACGCGCGGAGCGCCGGGCACCGGTGCCCGCGCCCGGCTGGCCGGGACTCCGGCCGCGGGCCAGGTGGCGGCCAGCGCATCCGGGCCGGGGCTCCGGCGGGTCAGCTACCGCGGCTACACCTTCGCCGTGCCGCACGGCTGGGCGGTGATCGACGAGCGCGCCCGGCCCACCGCGTGCGTGCGGTTCGACCAGCACGCCATCTACCTGGGCAGCGTGAGCCCGCGGGAGTTCTGCCCGAGCTGGCTCATCGGCACCACGGAGGCGATGCTGGTCCAGCCGGGCCCGGCCGCCGCCCGCCCCGCCGCCGTCCTGGACGCCGTGGCCCGCCAGGTCGTCGTCCAGGCGCCCGGGGTGCGGATCACCGCCACCTACGACACCAACCTGGCGCTCATCGAACGGGTGCTGCGCGGCGCCTCGCTGCCCGTGCCGGGGGCCGGCAACGGGGTGGCCGCCACGCGGGGGGCGGCCACCGAGCCTTGGGCAGCCGCGGCGATCGCGTCGGCCAGCGGCGCGTCGGCGAGGGCGGTGCCGCCGCTGCCCGCCACGGTGGCGAGCTATCAGGGCCTCGGCTTCGACGCCTGCGCAGCGCCGAGCTCCAGCTACATGACCGCCTGGCGGCGCCGTTCACCGTACCGCGCGATCGGGATCTACATCGGCGGCGCCGACCGGGCCTGCGCGCAGCCCAACCTGACCCCGTCCTGGGTGCGCCAGCAGGCCGCCGCCGGATGGCGCTTCATCCCGCTCTACGTCGGGCCGCAGGCCGAGTTCGGCGAGGTGCGCGCCCCCGTCTGGCAGGGAACGGCGGCAGCGCGGGACGCGGCCGCGCAGGCCCGGCGGCTTGGCTTCGGCCCGCGCACCCCGATCTACTACGACATGGAGGCCTACCGGCCCAGGTGGCGGGGCACGGTGCTGCGGCTGCTGTCCGCGTGGACCACCGAGCTGCACCGGCTCGGCTACCTGTCCGGTGCCTACAGCAGCTCGGACTCCGGGGTCGCCGACCTGGCGGCGAGCTACTTCAGCCGCGCCTACGCGATGCCCGGCATCATCTACGACGCGCTGTGGAACGGAGTCCGCAGCACCGCCGACCGGCACTTCCGGCCGGGTGAATGGGCGCACCACCAGCGGATCCACCAGTTCCGCGGGAACGTCACGCGCGAATACGGCGGGGACCGCATCAACGTCGACCTTGACGTGCTCGACGTGCGGATCACCAGCGCGACGGCGACGATCCAGCCGAGCCAGGCCGTCGCGCTGCCCGGCCAGGCCGCCGACCTGTTCTACCGCGCGCGTGGCGGGATGCTGATGTTCGCCCAGTTCCGGCCGGGCTCCGGGTGGGGCAGGCCACGGCGCACAGGGCTGGTCGCCCGGTCGGCGCCGTCGGTGGTGCGGACCGGATCGCTGGTGGACGTCGTGTACCAGGGCGGCTCGGGACGGATCTGGGCCGCCTCGTTCCGGCCCGGCGGCACGCTGGTCAGCCGCAGCCGGCTGACCGCGCTCGGCATTGCCGGCTCGGCGCCGCGCGCGGTCGCCAGGGGCGGCGTCATCGACGTGTTCTGGCGAGGGTCGGCCGATGATCACCTGTGGCATGGCGAGTACGCGCCCGGTGACGGCTGGAGCGGCCCTCAGGACCTCGGCGGGAGCCTGGCCTCGCCGCCGTCGCCGGTCGTGGCCGGGTCGGGCCGCATCGACGTGTTCTGGAAGGGCCGGGACGCCAGCCTGTGGTACACGGCCAGCGCATCCGGCGCCCGCTGGTCCGCCCCGGCCAGCCTGGGCATGGGCCCGCTCGGCGGGCCGCCGATGGCCACCGCCCAGCCGGACGGCGCGGTCCAGGTCTGCTGGGCGGGGTCGGGGAACCCCCATGTGTGGGAGGGGTTCTACCAGCCGGGCCGCGGCTGGCGCGGGCCGCGGGACCTGGGCGGGGTGCTCCGGTCCGCGCCCTGGCCGGTGACCGCCGGCGGGGTGGCGCGGGTGCTGTGGCTGGGCCCGGGTCACGCGCTGGACGGCATCGAGCACCGGCCGGGCGGCGAGTGGAACCGCTCCGGCTGGCGGGTCCAGCCGTCCCTGCGGGGCGCGTGGGTGGCCGCGGCGCCGTTCGCCGCCGCGGGCGGGCGGGGGCAGGTGCTGCGGGCGTTCTGGCAGGGGCGCGGCGGGTGGCTGTGGGCGGCGGCTCTGGCGAGCGACCGGTGGTCGGCCCCGCGCCGGCTGGCCGCGACGCCGCCGCGGCGGGGCCAGCGCTAGAGGCTGATCGGGCTCGAGGCCCTCCGCCAGTCGACGGTCGGGATCATCGCCTCGGGGCGGACCCGGTGCGCGTACCGCTTGGTGATCACCAGCAGTGACTCGATCAGGGTGTCGGAGAGCAGGTGAGGCTCCAGGCCGAGCTCCAGGAGCCCGGAGTGGACGACGTTGTAGTGGTGGCGCTCCTCCTCCACCCGGGGATTCGCCAGGTGCTCGATCGTCACCTTGTCCGGGCAGACCCGGGCCACGGTCTGGGCCATCTGCATCACCGACAGGGACTGCGTCATCTGGTTGAACACCCGGAACTCGCCCCTCGCCGCGGGGTTCTCGCACGCGAGCTGCAGGCAGCGGACCGTGTCCCGGATCTCGATGATGCCCCGGACCTGGCCGCCGTTGCCGTAGACGGTCAGCGGCAGGCCGAGGACGGCCTGGATGACGAACCGGTTGAGCACCGTGCCGAAGACCGCGTCGTAGTCGTAGCGCGTGGCGAGGCGGTCGTCGCGGGCGGTCTGGGGCGTCTGCTGCCCGTAGACGATGCCCTGGTTGAGGTCGGTGGCCCGGATCCCCCAGATGCGGCAGGCGAACTCGATGTTGTGGCTGTCGTGCACCTTGGACAGGTGGTAGAACGACCCGGGGCGCTTCGGGAACAGCACCCGGTCCTTGCGGCCCTTGTGCTCGATCTCGATCCAGCCCTCCTCGATGTCGATGTTCGGCTCGCCGTAGGCGCCCATCGTGCCGAGCTTGACCAGGTGAATGTCCGGGTTGATCTCGGCGATCGCGTAGAGCACGTTGAGCGTGCCGACCACGTTGTTCACCTGGGTGTAGACCGCGTGCTTGCGGTCGACCATCGAGTAGGGCGCCGCGCGCTGCTCGGCGAAGTGCACGATCGTGTCCGGTTCGAAGTCACGCACGACGTGATGGGTGAACTCGGCATCGGTCAGGTCGCCCACGTAGCACCCGATGAACTGCCCGGTCAGCTCGTGCCAGGCCCGGATGCGGACCTGCAGCGGCTCGATGGGGACCAGGCTGCCCGTCCCCATCTCGTGGTCATAGCCGCGGCGCGCGAAGTTGTCCACGACGGCGACGTCGTGCCCCGCCTCGGACAGGTGCAGGGCCGTCGGCCACCCGAGGTAGCCGTCCCCGCCCAGGATCAGGATCTTCATGCGCCACCTGCCGCCAGCTTTGCCGAAGTTATGCGCTACCCATCCCTTTCGCGGCCCGGCGCGCACTAACCTGTGGAGGCGGCACCGGTACCGCGGCCCACAGGCCGGCGGGCCCGGCGCCGCCCGGGGCGTTCGCGTCCCGGCGCCGCCCGGCTCCCGTACTGTATACGTGTCTGCTCGACCAGCATGTCTCCGTCAGGCTAAGGACAGCAATGCCACAGCTGCTAGACAAGCTGCCAGATCCCCTGGTGACCTGGCTGCGCACGAGGTTCGGCAAGCACCTGAGCCGGTTCGCCGGAGTGGCGCTCGTCTCGCTGGTCACCACGCAGGTCGTCCTCTCGCTGGCGTACCTCGCGGTCGGAACCGGCGGCCTGGCGACCTCGCTCGGCTGGGCGAGCGGCGCGCTGGTCAGCTACGTGCTGAGCCGCCGGGCGTGGGAGCGTAAGGGCCGCCCGGCGCTGCTCAAGGAGACGCTGCCGTTCTGGATCATCTCCGGCGTCACGGCAGTGGTGCTGATCAGCGTCGGGCACTTCGCCGGCGTCTACGCCAAGTCGCACCACCTGCCGAAGATTGAGGCGACCGCCGTCGTGGCCGGCGCCGTGCTGCTGGCGAACGTGCTGACGTTCATCAGCCGGTTCCTGATCTTCCACTACATCTTGTTCGCCGATCGCGGCGCCGCCCAGGGGCCAGTGCCCGCCGAATCGATCTCCCCGGTGCCGGCGACCATCCGGACCGGCGATCAGGAGGAGAACGCGCCGCCCGGCTGACCGCGGTCGCCGGCCGAATCCCCTCCGCAGCGCGCGCCGGGCAGAGCGGGCCCGCCCGGGGAGGCAGCCCCTCCGGGGAGCCGCGTCCCGCGGCTTCCGCTCCGCTCGCTCAGCCAGCGGAGCGCGCCGTCCGCCGCCGGCGGCGCTCCCGCCGCCAGGTGCCGACCACCACCTTGGCGACCTGAAGGCCGTAGAAGGCGTTGTGGCCCTTCTTGCTCTGGCCGACGTGACGGCGGTGGATCGTGGCCGGGACCTCCCGGACCCGGTAGCCGTGCGTGATCACGCCGATCAGCAGTTCCGTCGCCTGGTACTGGCGCTGCTGGAGCTGGACGGCGGCCGTCACCTCGGCCCGCATCGCCCGCAGCCCGAACGTCGGGTCGGAGATCCGCTGTCCCGTGAGCATGCTGATCAGCAGGGCGAACACCCGCACCCCGAGCTTGCGCACGGGGTCCTTGGTCTCCTCGCTCCCCTTGGTGCGCGAGCCCGACACGAAGTCGGCCTCGCCGGCCAGGATCGGCGCGAGCAGGGCGGGGATCTCGGCCGGGTTGTACTGCCCGTCGGCGTCGGTGGTGACGATGTACCGGGCGCCGCCCTCCCGGGCGAGCCGGTAGCCGAGCCGCAGCGCTGCGCCCTGGCCCCGGTTCACGGGAACGTCGCAGACGAGCGCGCCCGCAGCGTCGGCCTCCTTGGCGGTCGCGTCGGCCGAGCCGTCGGAGACCACGATCGTGGCAGCCTCCAGGTCCGAGATCACCGGCGGGAGCGCCTCGATGACCGGGCCGATCGCGCCCTGCTCGTTGTAGGCGGCGATCACGATAGCCAGCGGTGGCAGGGCAGTGGCCCGCGCGCCGTACTGGGCAGTGAACGCCGCCACTGCGGCGTCGTCGATGTCTGCGCTGACGGGTGGCTCTGCGGTGGACGCGGCCGCGGGACCCGCGCCAGGCACCAGCCTGGCCGTGCCGCTCGCGGCTGCTTGGCTGGCGGCATCGCCGCCCTCTGGACGGGAACTCACTGACAGTCTCCGGGAAGTCGGGCCACGTCGTGGCGATGCCTGCAGTGCGGTGGTGCCTCCGGCCGCGAAGCCCCGGGCGCGGGCAGCCGCGGCGGACGCGCGCCGCGCGCCCGGCTGGGGTCAAGCGCACCATGCACCATGGTCCGGGCTCGCCGCGCTGCTCGGTCACGGTCGCCGCAGGCCCGAGCCGGATTTGGCGGGTTGCCATGACTGACCCGCCATGCGGCGAAGATACCCGACTCCGCGTCATCGCCGGGCATCGGTCCGGTCAGGGAATAGCGGCGGGTCAGGGGCCGGCCGCCGCCGGCGTTCGCCGTTGCCATCCACGCTCCGCTCGCCGTGGCCGGGCCTGCCACCGGGGCGCTGCCCGGCGCGGACCCTTGCCGGTGCCGTGCCGGTTGCCCGGTGCGCTGCCGCGGGCGCTGAGTGGCACGCAGTCTAGCCGCCGATGCCGGTGATCCGGGCCGCTCGCGGGCGGCCCGGATCACGCAGGCGCGGCGACCGGGCCCGCCGCCCGGCGAGCGGCCGGAACCGCGGCGACCGGGCCCGCCGCCATGCCATGCTGAGGAGGAAATGACGGACGGTAGTGAGGACATCACGTGACGCGGCTTGAAGGGATGCCAGCCGGGCAGGGCTCCGCTGCGGCTGCCGGGCCCGGGGACCTCAGCGACGACCTGAGCACCCTGCGGTCGAGGGTCGACCTGAGCGGGCTCCCGCCGCTCAGCCGGGTGGTCACCGAGCGGATCATCCTGGCCACCGCGGACCTCGGCTACGCCGCCGACCTGGTCTGCCTTGAGCCGGCCCTGGAAGCGGGGGTGGCGGCGCTGGCTGGGGGGGCTCCGGTGGTCGCCGACTCGCCGATGGCCGCCGCCGGCGTCGAGAGCGCGCACGCCGCGCTGCCCGGCGCCGACGGGTCGGCCCCTCCGACGCTGATCTGCAAGGCGGGCGAGCCGCTGAGCCTGCGCCTGGCGCGGACCGTCGGCATCGGCCCGGCGGCCGCCGCCGTGCGGCTGGCGTTCGGCGCCGCCGGTCCGTCCGCCGTGTGGGTGGTGGGAAGCGAGCCCGGCGCGATCGCGGAGATCCTGGCCCGCGGCGTCGAGCCCGCGCTGGTGATCGGCACCCCGGCCGGGTTGACGGCGGCGCAGGACGCCAAGCGGGCGCTGCGGATGAGCGGCGTGCCCGCGCTGACCAACATCTCGCCCAGAGGCGGCCCGGTCGTCGCGGTCGCCGCGTGCGCGGCGCTCATGGCGATGGCCCTGCCGGCCCGGGGATCGGCTGCCAGGAACCGGGGACGCTGAGTCCACGCCAGCCGGTGCCTCCCGCGGCGCGGCGCGGCGGATGATGCAGGCAACCGGCGCGGATCCCGGCAGTCCCGTTTTGGTCATTACCGGCGGTACCCTGCGTGGACGGCGCACAATTACGCCAGGGCTGCGTCAGTATGCGGGCTGGCCTGCGGCGGATGCGCCCTCGGCGGCGCCCGGCGGTGGCCACGCCGGGTCACCGCGCCGGTACGTGACTATGCCAAGCGGAGGCTCGCAGGCATGAACGAGGGACAGAAGGCGGCGGCCACGTCGGTGCCCTGGGGCGGCTCCGGCGTGACCACGCCAGGTCCTGCGCCCGCGGCCGGGCCGCCCTCCCGCGCGCCGCACGCCGGCGGGGAGCCGGGCCACGCGGCGCCTCGGCCCCGGCATGCGGCCGGCCCGCCGGGCGACGTCGGCGGGGAGCCGGAATCTCATGTCCGGGTGGACGACCGGAAGCTGGAGGACGCGCTGCTCGGCTTGCGGGCGCCGGTCGTCAGGCTCGCGTTGCTGCTCGATTGCCCGGGCGTCGAGGAAGCCAGGGCCGACCGTGCCCACCTGCTCGGCCAGATCGATGACTACCTGCTGCCCCGGCTGCGGCAGTCCAGCGCCCCGCTCCTAGTCGCCATGGTGGGCTCGACCGGCGCGGGCAAGTCGACCCTGCTCAACAGCATCGCCGGAAGCCAGGTGAGCGCGACGGGAATCCGCCGGCCCACCACGAACAGCCCGGTCCTCGCCTGCCATCCCGACGACATCGGCTGGTTCGCCGAGAACGTGTTCCTGCCCACGCTGCCGCGGGTGCGGCAGAGCGGGCTGGCGATGCCCGGCCGGGACGGGCTGCTCGTGCTCGCGGCCAGCGACGGCATGCCCAGGGGCGTGGCCCTGCTCGACACGCCGGACATCGACTCGGTCGTGGCCGCGCACCGGCAGTTCGCGCGCCAGTTCCTGGACGCCTCCGACCTGTGGCTGTTCGTTACCACCGCGCGCCGGTACGCCGACGCCGCCGTGTGGGAGCTGCTGAAGGACGCGCGGGACCGGGGCGCGGCGCTTGGCATCGTGCTGTCTCGCGTCCCGCCCCCGGCATCGGCGCAGCTGACCGCTCATTTCGGCGCGATGCTCGAGGCGAACGGGCTCGGCGAGGTGCAGCGGTTCGTGATACCCGAGACCACGGTGACCGACGCCCAGCTTCCCGCGGCGGTGTCCGCGCCGGTGCGGGCCTGGCTCCGGGAGACGGCGGTCAGCAGCGAGCGCAGGATCGCGATCCTGACCCAGACCATGTCCGGCGTGCTCGACAGCCTTCCCGGCCGGGTCGCCGCCCTGGCCGAGCAGGCGCAGGCGCAGGTGGCGGTCCGCGCCGAGCTGCGGGCCGCCGCCGAGGCCGCCTACGCCGCGGCGCTCGCCGAGCTCGACGAGGCCACCAGGAGCGGCTCGCTGCTCCGCGGCGAGGTGCTGGCCCGGTGGCAGGACTTCGCCGGGACCGGCGACTTGCTCCGGACGCTCCAGGTGAAGGGGTCACGGCGCCCGGCGCCCAAGGGCAGGCGCCAGGCGCCGGGCTCGGAGCGGGCACGCGCGCTCAAGGCGGCGCTGCGGACCAGCGTGGAGGCGCTCATCGTCTCGCTGGGCGACCGGGCCGCCGAGGACGCGATCGAGCGGTGGCGGGCCGCTCCGGCCGGCGCCGGGCTGCTCGCGCAGGCCCAGCAGGCAGCCCGGGAACTGGCCGAGGCGGAGCAGGCGTACGCCTCCCTGCGCCAGTGGGAAGGCGACCATGACTGGGGCTTCCCGGACGGCCAGGCCGGCCTGGCCGGCAGCCTGCCCGAGGGCGGGCTGGACGCGCTGGGGCGGTCCTCGCCCGGCCTCCCTGGCCGGGCCGCGCAGGCGGTCGCCGCCTGGCAGGAGCACCTTCTCCGCCTGGTGCAGACCGAGCGGGTGATCCGGCGGTCGATCGCCCGGGTGGCCGCCTTCGATCCCGAGTCGCTCGCGCTCGTGCTCACGATCGGCGCCCTCGGCTACGGGGCCGGCGACGTCGTCGTGACCGAGGGGGCGAGCGCGGTACCGCAGCGCCTGCTCGCCTCCCTGTTCGGGGCCGGGCTGATGCGCGACATCGGCGGGCAGGCCAGGCAGGACCTGCACCAGCGGGTCGGCGCGCTGTTCGCCGAGGAGTCGCTGCGGTTCACCGGGATCATCGACGCCATCGAGCGGGCCGAGGAAGGTTCACCTGCCGACCTGTACGCAGCAAGCAATGCCCTGGAGTCAGCCCGATGACATCCGCGTCCCAGCCAGCAGCCGGCCTTGCCACGCTCCCCGGCGCCGGCCGTGCAGGCCCCGCCGGCGAGAGCCTGGCCGGCCCTCCCGGTGCGGTGAGGGACGGCGCGGCGGGCGCAGGCACCGGCACCGCGCCCGCCGCCGAGTCCGGCCCCGCGGGGGAGCCCGTGGGCGGCTTCGGTGGCGTGGCGCCGCCGCCCGGCGCCCTGCCGGCCCGGGAGCGCCGGGCGGGCGGCAGGCCGCGGCGCGAGCCGCGCGACCTCGCGGACGCCGCTGAGCACGCGCCTGAAGGGCTGTCCGAGCGGCTGCTCGCGCTGGCGAGGATGGTCGAGATCGGCACGGCCCGGTCGGGGCGGGACGCGTTCAGCAAGGATGCGCTCGCTGACGCCGAGGACGTGCTGGCCAGGGCCGGCGACCGGATGCGCCTGTCGGCGCGCCACACCGTCGTGGCCCTGGCCGGCGGTACCGGCAGCGGAAAGTCGTCGCTGTTCAACCGGCTCGCCGGAGCAGAGCTCTCCGCCGTCGGGGTGACCCGGCCGGTGACCTCGCAGGCGCACGCCTGCGTCTGGGACGAGCAGGGGTCGGGCGCGCTGCTCGACTGGCTCGGAGTGCCCGCCAGGCACCGGTACTCCCGCGCCAGCGCGCTGGACGGGGGAGAGCAGGACCTGGCGGGCCTGGTCCTGCTCGACCTGCCCGACCACGACTCGGTCATGAGCCACGCCAGCGACCTGGCCGACCGGTTCGTGAGCCTAGCCGACGTGCTCGTCTGGGTGCTCGACCCGCAGAAGTACGCCGACGCCGCCGTCCACGACCGGTTCCTGGTGCCCCTGGCCAGCCACTCCGGCGTCCTTGTCGTGGTGCTCAACCAGGCCGACCTGCTCGACGGCGGCCAGCTCGACGACTGCGTCGCGGACCTGCGCCGCCTGCTCGACGCGGAGGGCCTGCACGACGTGCCGGTCATGGTCACCTCGGCGGTGACCGGATACGGCCTTGCCGAGCTTCGCGCGCTCCTGGCCGACGGCGTCGCCGCCCGGCAGGCTGCCGTGGCCAGGATCGCCGCGGACGTCGACCGCGCGGCCGCAGGCTTGCTCCCCTATGCGGGGAATCTGGGCGCCCCGGTGACCGGCATCCCGCCGCAGGCGCCGGGCCTGCTGACCGACACGTTCTGCGCCGCGGCCGGCGTGGCCGCGATCGGCGACGCGCTGCTCAGTGCCAGGGAGCTGCGTGCCGCCGACTTCGTCGGCTGGCCGGCCGCCTGGCTCGCCCTCCGGCTCGCCGGCCGGGACCCGCTCCGCAAGGTGCGGCTCGGGATGCTCTGGAACGATCTGCGCTCGGTCACCGCCGGACCGTCCGGAGCCCAGCAGGCCGAAATCGACAACGCCCTCACCCACCTGGGCGACCAGGTAGCCGGACCGCTGCCCAGGCCGTGGGCGCAGACGGTGCGGGCGGCCGTGCGCTCCCGGGCCGACCAGATACCCGCTGCCATCGGCGCCGCCATCGGCAAGTCGCTGCCAGCCGAGAAGACCGCCCAGTGGTGGTGGTGGCTCGGGGACCTGTGGCAGGGGCTGCTCGCCGGCGCGGCGGGGCTCGGGGTGCTGTGGATCGCCATGATCGGGGTCCTGCACGGGCTCGGCGCGCATCCGGCCGGCCTCGCGGAGGTTGACCCCCTCGCGCTGACGCCGTGGCTGACGCTCGGGACCGTCCTGGCGCTGGTGCTCGGGTGGCTGACCGAGACGATCGGGCTGCGCGTCGTGCGGCGCCGCGCACGACGCGAGCATGCCCGCGTCGCGGCGGCGGCGCGGCAGCACATCGCCGAGGTCGTCAACTCCATGGTGATCGATCCCGCCGAGCGGGAGCTGTCGGAGCTGGCGCGGTACCGGGACGAGGTCACCATCGCCATGGGCGGCCCGCACGCGGGGTAGCCGCGCGGGGCGGCCCGGCCAGGCGGTCGCCGCTTCGCGCGCGCCGCGGGCCTGCCTCACGGGGCCTGCAGCCGCCACTACCACCTTGCGCGGCCGCCGGCGCGTGCGCGTCCACAGGACAGTGTGCTCCGCTGGTCGTTGTCCACAGCCTGCGCGCCGGGCGCCCGCGACCGCCCGATGACGGGGATCGTGAGACGCGCGCGAGCCACTCGCGCGTCGAGCGAGCCAGCGGGCGAAGGAGGATCAGGATGATCAACGAGGCTCACATCAGCCTTGCGGGGTTCATCGCCACCCAGCCGGTCGCCAAGACGATCAAGCCGGGCGTGGTGAACCTCACCATGCGGGTCGCGTGGACCCCGAGGTGGCAGGACAGGGTGACGGGCGAGTGGGTGGATGGCGTCACCTCCTACCTCACCGTCATCTGCTGGCGCAAGCTGGCCAGCAACGCCGCGGTCTGCCTGCGCAAGGGCGACCCGGTGGTGGTCAAGGGCAGGCTCACCGTGCGGCCGTACGAGAAGGACGGGATCACCAGGCAGGCTGTCGAGGTGGACGCGAGCGCGATCGGGCACGACCTGTCCCACGGCATCGCAGGGTTCCAGCGGGTCAGGCCGCAGACCGGGCTGACGGCCTCGGAGTACGCGGCATCCAAGGCCGCGGGCGGCACGCCGGGCGCGGATCCCGGTGGCGGCGGCGCCGTGCCGGGGCTGCCGGATGGCTCCGCCGCGGCTTGCCAGCCCGGTGCCTTCGGCTCGCCATGGGCCGCGGTCGCGGACGCCGGGGGCTGTGACGCCCAGCCCGGGGACGACGACCTGCTCGAGGACGAGGCGTTCTTCGACGAGCGCGCGATCTCCGGTCCGCCGCCCGAGGAAGAGGACGGGCCGACGGGCGGGGCGGAGCAGGAGGAGATGGCCGCCCCGGCCAGGTGAGCGCCCCCGCGAGGCGGCGGCTCCGGCGCGGCGAGCGCCCGGGCGGGCAGGCCCGGCCCGCGTCGGCCGCGCCGGGCCGCGCGGTGCCCGGCGGGGCCGCGCGGTGCCCGGCGGGCGTGGCCGCGCCCGGGTGGCTGCCTGGTGCCGAGTGCCTGCCCTGTGCCCCTACGCTTGGTACATGCCCGAGTTCATCTACCAGATGCAGGCTGTTCGCAAAGCGTACGGCGACAAGGTGATCCTCGACAACGTCACGCTGGCGTTCCTGCCGGGCGCGAAGATCGGCGTGGTCGGCCCGAACGGCATGGGCAAGTCCACGCTGCTGCGGATGATGGCGGGCGTCGAGCAGCCGTCGAACGGCGAGGCGCGGCTGATGCCGGGGTTCACCGTCGGGCTCCTTGAGCAGGAGCCGAAGCTGGACGACGCCAAGACCGTCCTCGGCAACGTCGAGGAAGGGGTCGCCGGGACCAAGGCGCTGCTCGACCGGTACAACCAGATCGCCGAGCAGCTGGCGACCGAGTACTCGGACGAGTTGCTTGAGGAGATGGGCAGGCTGCAGGAGCAGCTTGACCACCGCAATGCCTGGGACCTGGAGAGCCAGCTGGAGCAGGCCATGGACGCCCTGCGGTGCCCGCCCGCCGACGCCGAGGTGGGGCCGCTGTCCGGCGGCGAGAAGCGGCGGGTGGCGCTCTGCCGCCTGCTGCTGTCCCAGCCCGACCTGCTGCTGCTCGACGAGCCCACCAACCACCTGGACGCCGAGTCGGTGCAGTGGCTCGAGCAGCACCTGGAGAAGTACCCCGGGACCGTCGTCGCGGTCACGCACGACCGGTACTTCCTGGACCACGTGGCCGGCTGGATCCTGGAGCTGGACCGCGGCCGCGCCTACCCCTACGAGGGGAACTACTCGACCTACCTGGAGACCAAGGCGGCGCGGCTGAAGGTCGAGGGGCTGAAGGACGCCAAGCGCCGCAAGCGGCTGGAGGAGGAGCTGGAGTGGGTCAGGTCCAGCCCGCGCGCGCGGCAGGCCAAGAGCCGCGCGAGGCTCCAGCGGTATGAGGAGATGGCCGCCGAGGCCGATCAGCGCCGCAAGCTCGACTTCGAGGAGATCCAGATCCCGCCGGGCCCGCGGCTGGGCAGCACGGTCGTCGAGGCGCGGGACCTGTCGAAGGGGTTCGGCGACCGGATGCTGATCGAGGACCTCAGCTTCAGCCTGCCCCCGAACGGGATCGTCGGCGTCATCGGCCCGAACGGCGTCGGGAAGACCACCCTGTTCAAGATGATCGTCGGCGAGGAGCGGCCGGACTCCGGCACGATCACGATCGGCGAGACGGTCCGGATCGCCTACGTGGACCAGGCCCGCGCCAGGATCGACCCGGACAAGAACGTCTGGGAGGTCATCTCCGACGGAGAGTCCTACATCCGGGTGGGCAAGGCCGAGATCCCCAGCCGGGCCTACGTGGCTGCCTTCGGCTTCAAGGGCGCCGACCAGCAGAAGCCGGCCGCGGTCATGAGCGGCGGCGAGCGGAACCGGATGAACCTGGCGCTCACCCTCAAGCAGGGCGGGAACCTGCTGCTGCTCGACGAGCCCACGAACGACCTGGACGTGGAGACGCTGTCGTCGCTGGAGAACGCGCTGCTGGAGTTCCCCGGCTGCGCCGTCATCACCAGCCACGACCGGTGGTTCTTGGACCGGATCGCGACCCACATC
>JAJPIV010000045.1 GCA_021324595.1 Actinomycetota bacterium
CGCGAGACCTTTTCACGACAGGAAGCTCAACTCCGGTAACGCCCGATTCGGACGGTAACGGCGTGTCGCCGGTTATTCCCGATTGCTTGGACCGACTGTGATCAAGCCGTTCTGCGCGGTCGCCTTGAGGTCGAAGACCGCGTACTTGTCGGGCTCGGCGTAGAAGTAGAACGCCCGGGTGCCCCTCGGCAGGGTGAGCGTGACCGTGGTGGCCTTGCCGAAATGCTGGTAGGCCCAGTACACGTCGCCCTTGTACCCGTTGCTCCAGGTGGCCCAGCCGCGGCCGACCGGCTCGCACTTCAGCCGCGGGAAGAACCCGACCCGGCCGGTCGGCCCGGAGACCGACCGGTACAGGCTGGCGGCCCGGCACGTGAAGTGCCTGAACCGCTGCACCTTGTACTGGCCGAGGCGGCGCGGCGGCGACCCGGTGCCCGGGGCGCCGGTGAAGGCGATCCGCGCGTCGTGCGACGATATGATCCTCGCGAGGGCGCCCGCCACCGGGGACCCGAGGCCCGACGCCATGTCGTACCGGGGGGTCGCCGGGTACAGCCCGCCGTTCGTCCCGGTGTAGTCGTTGTTCCCGACCCTGATGTCGTTGAAGCCGCCCTTGCCCGTGGCCGCGGCCGCGTACAGCAGCGGGTTCAGGAAGCCGGCGCGGTACGCGGGGTGGTGGGCGGACTCGATGTCGGCCAGGATCGCCGCCCACAGCGGGGTCGCCGCGCTGGTGCCGCCGATCGGCAGCCACTGGCCGCGCCACCGGATGATGTAGCCGTGCACCGGGTCGGCCGACGCCGTGACGTCCGGCACCTCGCGGCAGTAACCGGAGGACGCGCCGCACGGGGCGCCGCTGCTGCGCGAGCTGATCACGCCCGGCCCCGACTGCCACCGCGGCATCGGCCACGCGCTGGAGATCCCGCCGCCGCCGGCGCCCTCGCCGGACGAGACCCCCTCGTTCCACACCTTCTCGTGCGGCGGCCTGCTGACCGAGGTCAGGTCGGTGCCGCCGACCGAGGTGACGAACGGCTGGGAGCCGAGGTCGAGGGTGGCCAGCCCGGTGCTGTGGTCGGCCCGGTAGCACCCTTCCGACCCCGAGTCCCCGGAGGCCACGAAGACCGAGATCCCCTCGGTCGCCGCCTGCTCGAACAGGACGTTCTCGGCGCCGAGCAGCCCGGAGCTGATGCTCCGCACGACCTGCTCGCACAGCCCGTAGCTGACCGACACGACCTGGGCGTTGTCGTGGTCGAAGATCGAGGCGAACTCATCGACGACGGACCTGGCGTAGTTCGTGATCGGCGCGTCGTACACGGTCAGGGCTGCCTTCGGGGCGAGCGCGATCTCCGTCTCGATGTCGAGCGTGGCCTCGCCGTTGTTGGCGCCGCCCCGGTCGCCGCCGTCGACCTTGACCGTCCGGACGCGGACCTTGGTGTGGGAGCAGGACTGGAACGCCGCGATGTCCGAGGCCGACCACTGGTCCAGCTCGAACAGCGCGATCCTGGTCCCCGCGCCGAGATGCCGGTGCCGGTAGAGGGCGGTCAGGTCATACGCGGAGGCGAGCTGCGGGTAGGTCCACCCGCGGTACTTCGCCGCCGCCGCGCGGGCGGCCAGGCAGGCCCGGGGCCCGGCCGCCTGGGCGGGCCGCGCCGCCTGGCGCGCCGCGGCCCGCGGCGCGGGCGGCGTGACCGCGGGAGTCAGCAGGTCATTCAGGCCGACCACCGCCAGCGTCATCCCGGCCAGCGCCCGGGGCAGCCGCGGCGCGGCGGTGTTCGCGAACGCCACCCGGCCCGAGGCGAGCCGGTAGCTGACGAATCCGGTGCGCAGGGCCGCCTCCGCGCCGGCGATCGTGGTCGTCACGGGGATGATCAGGTGGTTGGCGGTGACGCGCCCGGGGGTGAGCCCGGCGCCGCGCAGGGCCGCGTCGGCTGCCGAGATCGCGGCCGGGGGCTGGCCGAACGCCGCTGCGAACTGGCGCACGGTCAGGTACCGCCCGTAGTCGGGCGAGCCCGGGGATGACACGCTCAGCGCCAGCGCGCTCAGCCCGGCCTGGTCACGGGGCCGCAGCACGACGTCGAAGCTCAGCGCCTGCGAGCCGGCCGTCCGGCCCAGGGCGATCGCGCCGTGCGGCACTGCGGGCGCGGCCCCGACGGGCACCCCCTGGGTGCCCGCGGCCTGGGCCGCCATGGCCGGGACCGCCGCCACCGCCCCGCACGCGGCCGCCGCCGCGGCCACGAGCGAGGCCGTGCGGCGGATGAGGTGGTGGTGCCTGCCGGGCCGGCGCCCGGGCTCAGAACCCATCATGCGTCTCCTCTCCGGATCGCTCACGCCAACGACTCGAAGACGCCCGGACCGGTGCGATGGATGACAGAGGCTGATGAACTTCCCGGGAATTCCCGGCCGGGCGTCCGGGGCACCGCCGGGCGGGCCGGGCGGGCGGCGCGCCTGGCCCGGGCGCGGTCCCCGGTCAGACCGGGGTGACGCCGTGCCTGCGGCGGGAGAACGACCGGTCCTTCCCGGCCGCCGCCGCGAACCTGCGGATCAGCTCCGACCGGAGCTGGCCGGGCTCGACGATGTCGTCGACGACGAGCTCGCTGGCCAGCCGGAGAATGTCGATGCCGGCCTCGTACTCCGCGCGCAGCCGGGCCACCTCCCGCTCCCGCTCCGCCGGGTCGGCGATCGCCGCGAGCTTGTTGTAGTAGACCGCGTTGACCGCGGCCTCGGCGCCCATCACCGCGATCTTCGCGGTCGGCAGCGCCAGGGTCGCGTCGGGCTCGAAGGCCGGCCCGGCCATCGCGTACAGGCCGGCCCCGTAGGCCTTGCGCACGATGACGCAGATCTTCGGCACCGTGGCCTCGGAGACCGCGCTGATCATCTTCGCGCCGTGGCGGATGATCCCCTGCCGCTCCACCGCCGTGCCGACCATGAAGCCGGGCACGTCGGCGAGGAACAGCAGCGGCACGTTGAACGCGTCGCACAGCTGGATGAACCTGGCCGCCTTGTCCGCCGAGTCGACGAACAGCACGCCTCCCTTGAACATCGGGTTGTTCGCGACCACCCCGATCACCTGGCCATCCAGCCGGGCGAAGGCGGTGATGAGCTCGCGCGCCCACAGCTGGTGGATCTCGAACAGCGACCCGGCGTCCACCAGCCCGCGCACGTAGCGGCGCATGTCGAACGCCTGCCGCTAGCTGGCCGGGACCAGGGCGCCCAGGTCGACCGGCTCCGGGCCGGCGGGCTCGGCCGCCGGCGGCCGGCCCCGCCAGCTGGACGGCAGGTACGACAGGTACCGGCGGACCGCCTCGATCGCGTCGGCCTCGGTCGGTGCCAGGTGGTGGCCGCACCCGGACACCGTGCAGTGCATCCGGGCGCCGCCCATCTCCTCCAGGGTGGTCCGCTCGGAGACCACCATCTCCACCATCCGCGGGCTGCCCAGGTACATGGACGCGTTGCCGTCCACCATCGCGACGTAGTCGCAGAAGGCCGGGATGTACGCCCCGCCGGCCGCCGACGGCCCGAACAGCGCGCAGGCCTGGGGAACCGATCCTGAGGCGCGCACCTGGGCGTGGAAGATCCCCCCCGCCCCGCGCCGGCCGGGGAACATGTCGACCTGGTCGGTGATCCGCGCGCCCGCCGAGTCGACCAGGTAGATCATCGGAATACCCGCGGCGTAGGCCTTCTCGATGATCCTGATGATCTTCTCGACGGTCCGGGCGCCCCAGGACCCGGCCTTGACCGTGGAGTCGTTCGCCATCAGGGCCACCGGCCGCCCGGCGACGGTCGCCGTGCCGGTGATCACGCCGTCCGCCGGCAGGCCGCGCGCGAGCGCGTTCGCGAAGATGCCGTCCTCCGCCAGGCTGCCAGGGTCGACCAGCAGCGCGATCCGGTCCCGGGCGAAGAGCTTGCCCGCCGCCGCGGCGGCCTGATGGTACCTGGGCGCGCCGCCCTTCACGATCTCGGCCCGCCGGGCGGCCAGCCCGGCACGGGCCTCGTCCGGCCGGGCGGGGCCGTCCGCGCCACCGCTGCCCGGGCCAGGGGCGCTGCCCGGGCCAGGGGCGCTGCCCGGGCCCGGGGCGCTGGTGGCCGCCGGGCCTGGCCGCTCGCTCCCCGCTCCGCTCACGACCCTGAGCGTAGCGAGTCCGCCGGGGCACCCGGCCCCCGCTGCCGCCTCCGCAGGCCCGGCGGGGGCAGAAGGCGCCCGCTCCGCCTCGCCGGGACGCCGCGCGCGATCCCCCTCGGGCCTCGCGGCGGATGCGAGGTCATCTGGCCGGCAATGGCAGCGTCAATGGCCGCATGGCCATTGCGGTAGAATCCGGCCATTGCCGGCCCATCGTGCGCATGCAGCGGAGGGAGGACCCGGTGACCGACGAGCCCCCGGCGCCCCGCGAGAACCCTGGGCAACCCGCGCTTGCCGAGGATGCCGCGCTTGCCGAGCATGCGCCGCCGGGAATCGACGTCTCCGCCCCCCATTCGGCCAGGATCTGGAACTACTGGCTCGGCGGCAAGGACAACTACGCGGTGGACCGCGCGGTCGGCGATCAGGTCCGGCAGATCTTCCCCGGCATCGTGCGTTCCGCCCAGACGCAGCGCGCCTTCCTCGCCCGCGCGATCTCCTACCTGGCCGGCGAGGCGGGGATCCGCCAGTTCCTCGACATCGGCACCGGGCTGCCGGCCGCGGAGAACACGCACCAGATCGCACAGCGGATCGCGCCCGGGTGCCGGGTCGTCTACGTGGACAACGACCCCGTGGTGCTCACCCACGCGCGGGCGCTGCTGCGCGGCACGCCGGAGGACACGGTCAGCTACCTCGACGCGGACCTGCGCGATCCCGGGCGGATCCTCGGCCTGGCCGCGGCGACGCTCGACTTCACCCGGCCCGTCGCGCTGATCCTGCTCGGCATCCTCGGCCACATGAGCAGCCACGAGGAGGCCATGTCGATCGTGGGCCGGCTGGTGGCGGCGCTGGCCAGCGGCAGCTACCTGGTGGCGGCCGACGGTGTCGACACGAGCCCGGAGGGGAACGTCGCGCAGGAGCAGTACAACCAGCGCAGCCCCAATCCCTACCACCTGCGGGGCCCCGATCAGGTGGCGGCCTACTTCACCGGCCTGGAGCTGGTCGCCCCCGGCGTGGTCTCCTGCTCCCGGTGGCGGCCGGGCGAGGGAGCGGCCGAGCCCGAGTACGTCCCGGTCCACGGCGGCGTGGCCCGCAAGCCCTGACCGCCGCCAGGCCCGGACGGCCCCGGGCGAGCACCCGGGGGGCGGTCACGCGGGGATCGTGCGGGTCCGCGGGCCCGCCCGCAGCACCTGGGAGGGCAGCGTCCGGCCCACGATCCGCTCCGCCGCGGCCGCGGCGTCGATCATCGCGCCGAGGTCGATCCCCGTGCCGATCCCCATGTCCTCCACCATGTGGACGAGCTCCTCGGTGGCGATGTTGCCGGTCGCGCCCGGCGCGTAGGGGCAGCCGCCGAGGCCACCGACCGAGGCGTCGAAGTCGGCCACGCCGAGCTCGAGCGCGGCGAGGACGTTCGCCAGCCCGGTGCCGCGGGTGTTGTGGAAGTGGAGGTTCAGCGGGGTGCCCGGATGGGCCATGCGGAACGAGCCGGCCAGCGACCAGACGCGCCCGGGCGTGGCCATCCCCGTGGTGTCCCCGAAGGAGACCGAGTCCGCGCCGTCGGCGATCGCCCGGGCGGCCACGCCCAGCACCCGCTCCTCGGGGACGTCGCCCTCGTACGGGCAGCCCCACGCGGTGGAGACGATGACCTGGCAGGCGGCGCCGCGCTCATGGGCCAGCGCGATGACCGCGGCGATGTCGTCCAGCGACTCGGCGGTCGAGCGGCGCACGTTCTTGCGGTTGTGCGTGTCGGATGCCGAGACCACGGCCTCGATCTCGGTGAACCCGGCGTCCAGCGCCCGGACCGCGCCCCGCAGGTTCGGGACCAGCGCGGAGTAGCTGACCCCGGGCGCCCGCGCCACCCCGGCCCACACCTGGTCGGCGTCGGCCATCTGCGGGATCGCGTCGGGGCGGACGAACGAGACCGCCTCGATCCGGCGGACGCCGGTGGCGCCGAGCCGGCTGATCAGCTCGATCTTCGCCTCGGTCGGGACCGGGTGCTCGTTCTGCAGCCCGTCCCGCGGACCGACCTCGCGGACCGAGATCCGGCTGGGAAGGTCACGCACCCGCAGCGCTCCCGTCCGGCCCCCGGCGGCGCGGGCGCGCCGCGGCGGCCGCGATCGCGGCGTCCTCTCCCGGGGCCCCGGTTCCCCCGGCGTCCCCCCCGGGGGCGTCCTGCCCCGGGGCGTCCCCCGCGGCCCCGGTCCCCGCCGCGGCCGGCCAGCGGGGCGGGCGCTTCTGGGTGAACGCGGCGATCCCCTCGCGGCGGTCCGCCGAGGCGGCCGCGGTCCGCCAGGCGGCGTCCTCCACCTCCAGGGCCGCCGCCAGGGGCAGGGCGGCACCGGCCCGCAGGGCGCGCTTGGCGGCCCGGACCGCGACCGGCGAGTTGGCCGCGATCCGCGCGGCCAGGGCGAGCGCCTCCTCCCGCGCGGTCCCGGCCGGCACCAGCCGGTCGGCCAGCCCGATCGCGTGGGCCTCTGCGGCGGGCACCGTCCGGCCGGAGAGGATGAGGTCGGCGGCACGGCCCGGGCCGATCCGCCGCGCGGCCAGCTGCGTGCCGCCGCAGCCGGGCACGAGGCCGACGCAGACCTCGGGGAGGCCGAACACCGCGGTCTCGTCGGCCACGATCACGTCGCAGCTCAGGGCCAGCTCGCAGCCACCGCCGAGCGCGAAGCCGTGCACGGCGGCGACCGCCGGCTGCGGCAGCCCGAGCAGCGCGGCGAACGCGGCGCGGAACGCGGGGCGCTGCGCCGTGATCTCCTCGTCGCTCATCGCGGCCCGCTCCTTGAGGTCGGCGCCGGCGCAGAACGCCCGGTCGCCGGCGGCCGACAGCACCACGGCGCGGACGGCCGGATCGCCCGCGAGGCCGTCCAGGTGCCCGGCCAGCTGCAGGAGGAGGGCGGTGCTCAGCGCGTTGAGCGCCTCGGGGCGGTCGAGCACGACCTCCGCGACCGCCTCGCCCGCAGGGCGCACCAGCACGCCCGGGCTCTCCTTCATGCTGGCCAGGCTAGCGCTCAGCGGCGTGGCGCGGGCCCGCCGGGCGCCCCTCCCCGGCCTGCGCGCGTCAGCTCGTCGTCCACCAGCGCGAACAGAATCGCCTGCACTCGCTGGACGTCCGGGATGTCGGCCAGCACGAGCTGCCCGAGCTCGCCGGGGGACTCCACGATCAGCCTGCCGCAGCCGAAGAGCCGGTCGGTCAGCCCCTGCGAGAAGGAGACGTCGCTGATCCGGTTGAGCGGGAAGTCCCTGCCCGACCTGCTGGCGATCCCCTGCCGCACTCGCAGGCGGCGCGTGGTGATCTCGTACGTGGTCGTCCGCCAGCGCAGGAACGGCACTCCGCACCAGATCAGGGCGGCGATCAGCGCGGCGGCGCCGATGCCGGCCCGGACCGGCCACTCCCGGGCGACGCCGGGCAGGAAGACGATCAGCGCGCTGGCGGCCACGAGGATCAGCAGCAGGATCGCCGCGGGGCGGATCATCGTGCGGCCGTGCGCGTGGAGGCGGAGCACCAGGTGCTCGCCTTCCGCCAGGTCGCCCATGCCGGCCATGAACCACATTGTGGCAGCGATGCGCCAGGCCCGCGACAAACCCGGGCGAGGGGCCGCGTCAGCGGACGTGAACGACGTCCCCGGCACTGACCGCGACGAGGTCGCCCGCCGCGCCGCCGCGATCCCCGGCGGCGCGCTCGCCGGGCCGGATCAGCAGGCGGCCGGCGCCGTCCACCCCGGCTGCCAGGCCGCCCAGCGAGCGGCCATCCGGGAACTGGACCAGCACCGCACGCCCGGCCGTCGCGGACAGGGCCAGGTACTCCCGGCGCAGCCCGCAGCGGTCGGCGTCCCCCGCCCGGTCCCGCCAGGCGACGTACCGGTCTCCCATCTCGGCCAGGATCGCGGCGAGCAGGTCGCCGCGGCCGACCTGGCCCGCGCCCTGCGCCTCCAGCGAGGTCGCCGTCGGCACCGGCAGCTCGTCGGGGCCGCCGGCGACGTTCAGGCCCACGCCGATGACGACCGCGTCGCCGTCCTGCTCGGCGAGGATCCCGGCCAGCTTGCGCTCGCCGGCGAGCACGTCATTCGGCCACTTGAGCCGCGCCGGGAGCCCGGTGAGGGACCTGACGGCGCGCGCCACGGCCACGCCGGACAGCAGCGGCAGCCACCCGTGGGCCGCCCGCGGGACGGAGCCAGGCCGCAGCAGCACGGAGAACGCCAGCGCCCGCCCGGGCGGGCTCACCCAGCTCCGGCCGAGCCGGCCGCGCCCGGCGGTCTGCTCCCGCGCGGCGAGCACGAGGCCCTCGGGCGCACCGCCCCGCGCCAGCGCCAGCAGGTCGGCGTTGGTGGAGCCGGTCCGCTCGGCCACGGTGACCGCGGTCCACGGGCGGCCCTCGCGCACGACCTCGGCGCGCAGCCACGCCGCGTCGAGATCCCGGCCGCCCGCGGGCCGGGGCGCCTCCCCCGCCGCGTGCGCGCTGGTCCCGGGCATGACCTCATTCTGCCCGCCGGAACGGCCCGGCACGCCGCCCCGCGGGTCGCCGTGCGCGCACCGTGCCCTACCCTGTGCGGCATGGCCAGCGACGCAGCCGGCCCCGCGGAGCAGGCCGCCGTGGCCGCCGGCCAGGGAACCGGCGGCCGGGCCGGCCCGCGGGCGGACGGGCCGCCGGCGGACGGGCCGCCGGCGGACGCCGGAATTCACACCACGGCGGGCAAGATCGCCGACCTGGAGCGGCGCCGGCGCGAGGCGGCGCACGCCCGGTCGGCGCGCGCGGTCGAGCGCCAGCACGCCGCCGGCAAGATGACCGCGCGGGAGCGGATCGAGTACCTGCTCGACCCCGGCTCGTTCACCGAGCTGGACGCGCTGGCCCGGCACCGGGCGCACGACTTCGGGATGGCGGCGACCCGCCCCTACGGCGACGGGGTGGTGACCGGGTACGGGACCATCGACGGCCGGCCGGTCTGCGTGTTCAGCCAGGATTTCACGGTCTTCGGCGGCTCCCTCGGCGAGGTTTTCGGCTCCAAGATCGTCAAGGTGATGGACCACGCGCTGAAGACCGGCTGCCCGGTGATCGGGATCAACGACAGCGGCGGGGCGCGGATCCAGGAGGGCGTGGTCGCCCTGGGCTTGTACGCGGAGATCTTCCACCGGAACGTGCTGGCCTCCGGGGTGATCCCGCAGATCTCGCTGATCATGGGGCCGTGCGCGGGGGGCGCCGTGTACTCCCCGGCGATCACCGATTTCACGCTGATGGTGGACCAGACCTCGCACATGTTCATCACCGGCCCGGACGTGATCAAGACGGTGACCGGGGAGGATGTCACGTTCGAGGAGCTCGGCGGGGCGCACGCGCACGCGGTCAGGTCCGGCGTGGCGCACTACCAGGCCGCCGACGAGCGCGACTGCCTCGACTTCGCCCGGGAGCTGCTGTCCTACCTGCCGTCGAACAACATGGAGGAGCCGCCCGCCTGGCCGCCCGGCGCGGACCCGGAGGAGATCTGCGCGCCGACCGAGTCCGACGCCGAGCTCGACGCGCTGATCCCCGACTCGGCGAGCCAGCCCTACGACATGCACGAGGTGATCACCCGGGTGCTCGACGAGGGCGGGTTCTGCGAGGTCCACGCCGGCTTCGCGCGGAACATCGTCGTGGGCTTCGGCCGGGTCGAGGGCGCGCCGGTCGGCGTCGTGGCCAACCAGCCGCTGCATTTCGCGGGCTGCCTGGACATCGGCGCCTCGGAGAAGGCGGCCAGGTTCGTCCGGACCTGCGACGCGTTCAACCTCCCGGTCCTGACGTTCGTGGACGTCCCGGGCTTCCTGCCCGGCACCGACCAGGAGTGGGGCGGGATCATCCGGCGGGGCGCGAAGCTGATCTACGCCTACGCGGAGGCGACCGTGCCGAAGGTCACCGTGATCACCAGGAAGGCATACGGCGGCGCGTACGACGTCATGGGCTCCAAGCACCTCGGCGGCGACGTCAACCTGGCCTGGCCGACCGCGCAGATCGCCGTGATGGGAGCCCAGGGCGCGGTCAACATCTTGTACCGGCGGGAGCTCGCCGCCGCGGCCAGCGACGAGGAGCGCGATCGCATCCGGGCGGCACGGGCCGCCGAGTACGAGGACACCCTCGCCAACCCGTACATCGCGGCCGAGCGGGGGTACGTGGACGCGGTCATCCGGCCGTCCGAGACCCGGCCCGCGATCATCCGCGCGCTGCGCGCGCTGCGGAACAAGCGGCAGACGCTGCCGCCCAAGAAGCACGGCAACATCCCGTTGTAGCGCCCCGCGAGCCCCTGCTCTGCTCGGCAACCCGCCTGACATGCTGCCCGGTGGTGCCCCCGATGGCCGCAGCGAGCTCACCTTGCCAGCGAGGGGGAGCCGGCCGGCACGGCAAGGGCCGCCGGAGGCCGGAGGCCTACGGGCGCCACGGCCGATCGCGCACGGCGCGGCTCGCGCCCGCGATCTGGTGGCGACAGCCGAGGCGGGGTCCGGCTAGAGTCGAAGGGTCATGACCGCTCCGGACGGATTGCCGTTCCTGACGTCCCGCTACGCCATCATGGTGGACGTCGGCTACATCTACGCTTCCGCCGGCGAGCTCCTGTTCGGCGCGGCTTCACGGCGCGAGTACCGGGTGGACGCCGACAACCTGATCCAGGCGCTGATCGGGCACGCCAGCGAGCGCGTGCCCGGGGGCCAGCTGCTGCGCGTGTACTGGTATGACGCGGCCCGGGACCGGGTGCCCACCATCGACCAGCGGGTGATCGCCCAGATGCCGTTCGTCAAGCTCCGGCTCGGCAACCTGAACGCGCGCGGCCAGCAGAAGGGGGTCGACGCGCAGATCCGGGCCGACATGGAGGCGCTGGCCAGGCACCGGGCGATCACCGACGCGATGCTGGTGGCCGGCGATGAGGACATGGTGCCCGCGGTCGAGGCCGCCCAGGCCTACGGGGTGCGGGTCCACCTGTGGGGCGTCGAGCCCCCCTACGGCACCAACCAGGCCGAGCGGCTGGTGTGGGAGTCGGACACGGTCGAGGTCCTCGAGCGCGCGTTCATCGAGCCGTACTTCTCGCCGCAGCCCAGCGAGGCCGCCCCGGCGGGCGCGGCTCCGGCGGCCTCCTCGGCGGCAGCGCGGGCGGACCACGCGCCGGCCGCCGCGGCCGCGCCGAGCGCGGCGCCGTCCCCTGCCCAGCTCTTCGGGGACCGGATCGGATTCCGGCCGCATGCCCGCCAGGCCCACCTCAACGCCCACGTGACCGCGGCCAGGCTCGGCCCGTCCCGGGAGCGGGTCGAGGAGGCGGGCGAGCACGTGGCGCAGAAGTGGATCCTCACCCGTGGCGAGGACAACATCCGCGACCTGCTGCCCGGGCCGATCCTCCCGCCCGTGATCGACAAGGAGCTGCTGGTCGACGCGGAGAAGGAGCTCGGCCTGTCGCTGCGCTCCTACCAGGAGGCGAGGGAGTGGCTGCGGGACGCGTTCTGGGCGCGCGTCCACCGGCAGTTCGGCATCAACATCGGCAGGTCCAAGGGCTGAGCCGGAGATGGTGAGCGAGCCGCCGGGCCGGCCGCCCGCAGCCGGCGAGCCCGGGCACGGGCGGCTGCCGGGCTCCGGGCCGCTGATCCGCATCACCCGCGGTTTGCCGGACGCCGAGGAGCTGGCCGCGGTGCTCGCCGTGCTGAGCGTGCTCGCCGCCCGCCGGCGCGGCGGGCGCGCCGATGCGGCGGCCGGCGCGGCGCCGCCCGGGCCGGCCGCCTGTGACGCGGGACCGGCCCGCCGCTCCGCCTGGCTGGACCGGGCCGCGCTGCTGCGCGCCCCGCTCATCCCGGGGCCGGGAGCCTGGCGGCGCGGCGCCCTGCCGCGCTGACCGCTCGCGCGCGGCGCCGGCACGCGCGCACCGCCCGCCGCGCGTGCTGGCCGCTGCCGCCCCGGGCCGTCCGTGCGCCCGCGGGCGGCCCGAGATCGCGCGGACGACCGCGGCGAACGGCCTGGTGCCGTCCGTGCGCCCGCGGGCGGCCCTGGTCAGGGCGGCGAAGGTCCCTTCCCCGGCGGCCGGAACACCACTCACTAGACTCCTGGCAGTCGAGAGAAAGCGATGCCGTGCGCAAGGTCCTGATCGCCAATCGCGGCGAGATCGCGGTCCGGGTGGCGCGCGCCTGCCGGGACGCCGGCCTGGCCAGCGTCGCCGTCTACGCCGAGCCGGACGCCGACGCGCTCCACGTCACGATGGCCGATGAGGCCTACGCGCTCGGCGGGCTGTCCGCCGCGGAGAGCTACCTGGACATCGCTAAGATCCTCAAGGCGGCGGGGGACTCCGGCGCCGACGCGGTCCACCCCGGCTACGGATTCCTGGCGGAGAACGCCCGCTTCGCACGGGAGGTGATCGCCGCCGGGCTGACCTGGATCGGGCCGCCGCCCGAGGCGATCGAGGCGCTCGGCGACAAGACCGCGGCCCGGGCGATCGCCCGGGCGGTCGGCGCGCCGCTCGCGCCGGGCACCCCGGGGCCGGTCTCCGGGCCGCACGAGGCGGCCGCCTTCGCCGCCGAGCATGGCCTGCCGATCGCGATCAAGGCCGCCCACGGCGGCGGGGGACGCGGGCTCAAGGTCGCCCGCACCGCCGAGGAGATCGCGGAGCGCTTCGAATCGGCCGTCCGCGAGGCGCTGGCCGCGTTCGGCCGGGGGGAGTGCTTCATCGAGCGCTACCTGGAGCGCCCGCGCCACGTGGAGACCCAGTGCCTGGCCGACCGCCACGGCACGGTCGTGGTGGTCTCGACCAGGGACTGCACGCTCCAGCGCCGCCACCAGAAGCTGGTCGAGGAGGCGCCGGCCCCGTTCCTCACCCCGGATCAGGACCGCGTGCTGCGCGAGTCCTCCAAGGCGATCATGCGCGCGGCCGGCTACGTCGGCGCGGGCACCTGCGAGTTCCTCGTCGCCCCCGACGGCACGATCTCGTTCCTTGAGGTCAACACCAGGCTTCAGGTCGAGCACCCGGTGACCGAGGAGGTCAGCGGGATCGACCTGGTGCTGGCGATGTTCGCGGTCGCCGACGGCCAGCGGATCAGTGACGGCGACCCGCCGGCGCGCGGGCACTCGATCGAGTTCCGGATCAACGCCGAGGACCCCGGGCGCGGGTTCCTCCCGGCACCGGGGACGCTCACCAGGTGGAGCCCGCCGTCCGGGCCGGGGGTGCGGGTGGACGCCGGGTACGCCGCGGGAATGACCGTGCCGCAGGCATTCGACTCGCTCATCGCCAAGCTGATCGTCACCGGCGCGGACCGCCCGCAGGCGCTTGCGCGGGCCCGGCGCGCCCTGGCCGAGTTCGACGTCGGCGGGATGCCGACCGTCCTGCCGTTCCACCGGGCGGTGGTCAGCGACCCGGCGTTCACCAGCGAGCCGTTCACCGTCCACACCCGGTGGATCGAGGCCGAGTTCGCCGGCCAGCTGCCCCCCTGGGATCCGGCCGCCGACGGCGCGGCGCCGTCCCCCGCCGGCCCGGGGACCGCCGGGCCGGCAGGAGACGGCGGCCGGGAGCGGATCGTGGTCGAGGTGGCCGGCAAGCGGCTCGAGGTGGTGGTGCCCGCCTGGCTCGCCTCAGGCGACGGCCCGGCGCCCGCGGCCCGGCACGGCGCGCCCGCGGCCCGGCACGGCGCGCCCGCGGCCCGCCCGGGCAGCCGGGTCCGGCCGGAGCGGGAACGCGCCGCCCGGGCCGGGCCCGGCGGAGGGGACGCGCTCACCAGCCCGATGCAGGGCACGATCGTGAAGATCGTCGCCGCGGACGGGCAGCGGGTGCGGGCCGGGGACACGGTCGTGGTGCTCGAGGCGATGAAGATGGAGCAGCCGCTCGCCGCCCACAAGGATGGCACGGTGACGGGCCTGGCCGTCGCGATCGGCCAGACGGTCCCGGCCGGCCAGGTGATCTGCAGCCTGGCGGACTGAGCGATGCCGAGGCTGGCAGGCGACCCCGGGCCGCTGCGCTGGCTGCTCTTCGCGCTCGGGTTCCGGCTGCCCGACCGGTACACCGACTGGGTCCGCCACGAGCTGACCGACGCGGGCTGGCGCGCCAGGACGGTCGTCCGCCACCTGGCGATCATCGTCCCGGTCTGCGCGGGCGTCGCCGCGGTGCTGCTGACCTGGCTGCCCGCGCCCGGCTGGCTGGCTGGCATGATGATCGGGCTGATCCTGGCCGGCAGCGTCTTCACGGTCGCGGCCTACGCGGACGACATCCGGGCCTCGCGGCTCCGCCAGCACGGCCTCGAGGCGCCCGACGACCCGGACCTGGGGCGCCCTGCGCACTGACCCGAAGGCCGCCGCGTGACCCGCGCGGCAGCCGGGCCGCGGGGTCCTGGTGCGGGCGGCAGGCCAGGCTGC
Organism: Actinomycetota bacterium; assembly: GCA_021324595.1. Classification (GTDB taxonomy): domain Bacteria; phylum Actinomycetota; class Actinomycetes; order Streptosporangiales; family Streptosporangiaceae; genus Chersky-822. Next base: position 14,448 of record JAJPIV010000045.1, read on the forward strand.
CTCAGCCGAGCAGCGGCCTGCCGTTGAAGATGCCGAGCTCCTCCCGGTACAGCTCGATCTGGACGCCATTCGGGTCGCGGAAGTACATGCTCTCCTCCACGCCCCGGTCAGGGCCCAGGTACTCCACCCCGGCCTCGTCGAGCCGCCGCCGCGCCGCGTCGTACTGCTCGGGCGAGACCGAGATCGCCAGGTGCTGCACCCCTCCGATCGTCTCCTGCCACGCCGGGTGCTCGTGCCCCGGGAAGTCGAAGAACCCGAGCAGGTTCTTGTTGCCGATGTCGAAGAAGAAGTGGTTCGACCCCTTGTAGTCGCGGTTCTCCACCAGCTCGACCAGCGGGAACCCGAGGAAGTCCTGGTAGAACTTGATCGTCTCCTCGGCGTCGCGGCAGATCAGGGCGAGGTGGTGCACGCCCTGGACGGTCGTCGCCGGCCGGTCCGCCGGGGGCCGCAGGTACTTCTCGCGAAGCTCCGCCCGCCTGGCCCGGATCCGCTCGAGCTCCTCGCCCTCTGGCTGTGGCATCTGCCTCTCCCCGCTCCTGTGGTCTCGCCGCCGCGACGCCCGCACCGGTCCGGCCCGCGCGCGGGCTGCCGCCTCGCCGTCGCCGTCCATTATCCGCCGCCCGGCCCGCCCGGCACCACCCCGGCCCGGGGAATGTTGCGCGTTCAATCACCGTTGGCGATGCTACGAGAGGGCGCCGTACCCGCGGGAGGATCCAGGCACATGCCAGCAGTCACGGTGGAGGACATTTTGCTCCTGCCGCGCATCCCCGAGCCCGACGTCACCGTGCGGGAACGCGAGGTGCTGGCGGTCACGACCGCGCCGTCGGCGTTCGAGGGCGAGGGATTCCCGGTGCGCCGCGCGTTCGCGGGGGTCGATCTGCGGGCGCTCGACCCCTTCGTTCACATGGACCAGATGGGCGAGGTGGAGTACGCGCCCGGCGAGCCGAAGGGCACGGCCTGGCACCCGCACCGCGGGTTCGAGACCGTCACCTACATGATCGACGGCGCGTTCCGCCACCAGGACTCCCACGGCGGCGGCGGCCTGATCACCAACGGCGACACCCAGTGGATGACGGCGGGCGGCGGCATCCTGCACATCGAGGAGCCGCCGGAGGACCTGGTGGCCAGCGGCGGGCTGTTCCACGGCTTCCAGCTCTGGGTGAACCTTCCCGCCCGCCTGAAGCTGGCACCGCCCCGCTACCAGGACATCAGGGCCGGGCAGGTGGCCCTGCTCACCTCGCCGGACGGCGGGGCGCTGGTCCGGGTGATCGCCGGGGAGGTCGCCGGCCACGCCGGGCCCGGCATCACGCACACGCCGATCACCCTGCTGCACGCGACGGTGCAGCCAGGCGCGCGGCTCCGGCTGCCCTGGCGCGCCGATTTCAACGCGCTCGCCTACGTGATGGCCGGGTCGGGCAGCGCCGGCCCGGCGCACCGCCCGGTGCGCACCGGCCAGCTGGCGGTGTTCGGCCCGGGCGCGGCGCTGACCTTCGCCGGGAGCCGGCGCCCGGACGGCCCGAGCGCGGGCCTGGACGTCCTGGTCCTGGGCGGCGAGCCGATCAGGGAGCCGGTCGCCGCCTACGGCCCGTTCGTCATGAACACCAGGGCCGAGCTGGTCCAGGCGTTCGAGGACTACCGGGCGGGCCGGCTCGGCACGATCCCGGCCGGGCCGGCGGTGATCCCGCAGGCGCCCCGTCCGGGCCACGACGTGCTGTAGCCGGGCCGGCCGGCCGCCGTGCCGCAGGAGGCCGCCGGCCACCCGCTCCCCGCCGGGGATGGCGAACGCGGGATCGCCGGGCCCCCGTGCGGCCGGCTACCCGCCTCCGGACGCGGCCGCGGCGAGGCGGCGCAGGGCGCCGCGGGCCACCTCCGGGTCGGTGGTGGCCCAGAACGGGGGCAGCGACGCCCCCAGGAACCCCGCGTACCGCGCGGTGGCCAGCCTCGGGTCGAGCACGGCCACCACCCCGCGGTCGGTGACGGTGCGCAGCAGCCGGCCGGCGCCCTGGGCGAGGAGCAGCGCGGCATGGGAGGCGGCCACGGCCAGGAAACCGTTCCCGCCGCGGGCGGCGACCGCCCGCTGCCTGGCGGACGCGAGCGGGTCATCCGGCCGGGGGAACGGGATCCGGTCGATGATGACCAGCTGCAGCGCCGGCCCGGGCACGTCCACGCCCTGCCACAGCGAGAGCGTGCCGAACAGGCAGGTCGGCTCGTCGGCGGCGAACTCGGCGACCAGCCGCCCGGTCTGGTCGTCCCCCTGGCACAGCAGCGGCACGCCGATCCGGGCGCGCAGCTCCCCGGCCGCCTGCCGCGCGGCCCGCATCGAGGAGAACAGCCCGAGCGTGCGCCCGCCGGCCGCCTCGATCAGCCCGGCGATCTCGTCCAGGTACGCCGCGGGCAGGCCGTCGCGGCCTGGCGGGGGAAGGTGCCGGGCGATGTAGAGGATCCCGCTGCGCGGGTGGTCGAACGGGGAGCCCACGTCAATGCCCGTCCAGCGGAGCGGCGGCCGTTCGGCCGCCGTCTCGCCGGCGGCCTCCGCCGGCTCTTTCCCCCCGGCCGGCGGCGATGCGGGCCGTGGTCGCTCCTGGCCGCCCGCGCCCGCCAGCCCCCACTGCCGGGCCAGCGGCTCGAACGATCCGCCCAGCGCGAGGGTCGCCGAGGTGAGCACGACGGTCCGGGTGCCGAAGAGCCGGCTGGCCAGCAGCCCGCCGACGGCCAGCGGGGCGACCCGCAGCGCCGGGGACCGGGCCGGCTCCTCCGGCGCCGGCCGGTCCAGCCAGACCACCTCGGCCCGCCCGGCGGCGTCCGCGCCGAACGCGCCGAGCATCCGGCTCGCCGTCTCCGCCAGCTCGTCCACGGCCACGAGCGCGGCCCGGCGCGCGGCGGCCCGGCCAGGCTCCTCCTCGCCCGCGGCGCCGGCCGCGCGGAACCTTGCCGCGCACCCCGACGCGGCGTCCCGCACCGCCTCCAGGCACGCCGCGAGCGCCGGGTCGAGCGTGTCGATGCGCCCCGCCGCCAGCGCCGCCAGCAGGCGCTCGGCGGCGGCGCCCGCCTCGCGGAGCCGGGCCGCCGCCTCCTCCCCGATCATCCGCCCGCAGCGCCGCGCCGCAGCCTCGATGCCGGCCGGGGAGAGCTCGCCGGAGGCGACCGAGGTCACCCGGTCCACCAGGTCGTGGGCCTCGTCCACGATCACGACGTCGTGCTCGGGGAGGACGCCGAAGTCCTCCATCGCGTCGATCGCCAGCAGCGCGTGGTTGGTGACCACGATGTCGGCCCGGCCGGCCCGGTCACGGGCGAGCTCGGCGTGGCACTGCGTGCCGAACGGGCACCGCTGGGCGCCCAGGCACTCCCGGGCGCTGACCGAGACCTGCCGCCAGGCCTGGTCGCTCACCCCGGGGACCAGCTCGTCGCGGTCGCCGCTGCTGGTCGTGGCCGCCCACTCGTGCAGCCGCTGGACCTGGCGCCCGATCGCGGAGGCCTGGCCGGGGTCGAACAGCGCCTGCCCGGCGTCGTCCTGCGGCCCGCCGCGCAGCCGCATCAGGCACAGGTAGTTGCGCCTGCCCTTGAGGATCGCGAACGCCGGCGCCCGTCCGAGCGCGGGCGCGAGCGCCTCGGCGAGCCGCGGCAGGTCCCGCTCGACGAGCTGGCGCTGCAGCGCGATCGTGGCGGTCGAGACCACGACGGTGCCGCCGCCCGAGACCGCGTGGCGCGCCGCGGGGACGAGGTAGGCGAGGGACTTGCCGGTTCCCGTCCCGGCCTGGACGGCCAGGTGCTCACCGGTCTCGATCGCGCGGGCGACCGCGTTCGCCATCGTCACCTGGCCCGGGCGGGACGACCCGCCGATCCCGGCGACGGCCAGCGCCAGCAGGTCCGCCACGCCGGGCACGCCGCCGGGGGCCATTCCGGTACGTTACCGCCCCGGCGCGCCGGGCCGCCGGGGCTCCCGGCCTCCCGCCCGGCCGGCGAAGCTGCCACCATGGCCTCATGACCGACGCACCTGCCACTGCTGCCTTCCGGGCGGCCAGGGACCTGCTGCTGCACCACCGCGAGGACTACGACGCGGCGGTCGGCGCGTTCACCTGGCCGGCGCTTGATGAGTTCAACTGGGCGCTCGACTGGTTCGACGTGATCGCGGCCGAGCACCCCCACCGCGAGGCGCTGCGCATCGTCGCCGACGGCGACGCCGCGGCGGCCCTCACCTACGGCGAGCTGTCCGCCCGCTCGGACCAGGTGGCGAACTGGCTCCGCGGGCTGGGCGCCGCCCGCGGCGACCGCCTGCTGCTCATGCTCGGCAACATCGCGCCGCTGTGGGAGGTGATCCTCGCGGCGATCAAGCTCGGCGTGGTGATCATCCCGGCGACGACGCTGCTGGGGCCCGAGGACCTGGCCGACCGGATCGGGCGCGGGGACGTGCGGCACGTGATCACCGAGGCCGGCCAGGCCGCCAAGTTCGACGGCCTGCCCGGCGCGTGGACGAGGATCGCCGTGACGCCGGGCGGCCGGGGCGACGGCGCCCCGGAGGGCTGGCACTCCTACGCGCAGTCGCGGTCCGCGCCCGCCAGGTTCGCGCCCGACGAGCCGACCAGGGCCGGCGACCCGCTGCTGCTGTACTTCACCTCGGGCACGACCGCGCGCCCCAAGCTGGTCGAGCACACCCACGCCTCCTACCCGGTCGGGCACCTGTCGACGATGTACTGGATCGGGCTGCGGCCCGGCGACGTGCACCTGAACATTTCCTCGCCGGGCTGGGCCAAGCACGCGTGGAGCAACGTGTTCGCCCCGTGGAACGCCGGCGCGACCGCGCTGATCCTCGGTTACGACCGGTTCTCGGCGGACCAGCTGCTGCGCGCGCTCGGCGAGTGCGCGGTCACCACGTTCTGCGCGCCGCCCACGGTGTGGCGGATGCTCATCCAGGCAGACCTGGCCGCCGCCGACGTCCGGGCGCTCCGCGAGTGCGTGGCGGCCGGGGAGCCGCTCAACCCCGAGGTGATCGAGCAGGTCCGGCGGGCCTGGCGGATCACCGTCCGGGACGGCTACGGCCAGACCGAGACGACCGCCCAGGTCGGCAACTCCCCCGGGCAGCCGGTCAAGCCGGGCTCGATGGGCCGGCCGCTCCCCGGCTACCCGGTCGTGCTCGTCGACCCGGTGACCGGGCAGCCGGCCGCGGAGGGGGAGATCTGCCTGGACCTGTCCCGCCGCCCGCTGGGCCTGATGACCGGCTACCGGGGTGACCCGGAGCGCGACGCGGAGGCGATGGCAGGCGGCTACTACCACACCGGCGACGTGGCGACCAGGGACGACGAGGGGTACCTCACCTACGTCGGCCGGACCGACGACGTGTTCAAGGCGTCGGACTACCGGATCTCCCCGTTCGAGCTGGAGAGCGTGCTGATCGAGCACGAGGCGGTCGCCGAGGCCGCCGTGGTGCCCTCCCCGGACCCGCTGCGGCTGGCGGTGCCGAAGGCCTACGTGACGCTGGCGGCCGGCGCGGAGCCGACCGCGCAGACCGCCCGGTCGATCCTCGCCTACGCGCGCGGGCGGCTCGCCCCGTACCAGCGGGTGCGGCGGCTGGAGTTCGCCGATCTGCCGAAGACGATCTCCGGCAAGATCCGCCGGGTCGAGCTCCGGGCGGCCGAGCTCGAGCGGTACGGCGCCGCGGCGGGCGGCGCCGCGGCGGGCGGCACCGCGGCGGGCGGCACCGCGGCGGCCGGCAGCCCGGCGGGCGGGCGGCGGGGCGTCACCGAGTTCTGGGAGGAGGACTTCCCCGACCTGAAGGGCTGACTGGCGGCGGGGCCGCGCGACACGGGCGGCTCAGCAGGTGACGTCCGCGCGGCGGATTCGGACCAGGGCGGCCCCGGCGAAGATGACCGCGTAGGCGGCGAACGAGGCCAGCCCGTGCAGGATCTGCGGCCACGCGATCGGCGTCCGCAGCAGCGCGTCGAAGGAGAACCAGAAATGGGTCGGCAGGTACGGGTGAATCGCGCCGACCTGGGAGATCGCGTCGAGGATCTCGCTGATGATCACGACCACGAGGGTCGCGGCCATCACCGCGATCGGATGCTGGGTGAACGTGGACAGCGCCAGCCCGATCGCTCCCAGCGAGGCCAGGCCCGCGGCCACGTAGCCGACGATCAGCGCTAGCCTGCCCAGCCCGTCCGCGAGCGGCACGGTGTCCCCGGACAGCAGCGTCACCCTGCCGACCGGGAACAAGATCACGCCCATCAGCAGCCCCATCCCGGCGACGATCAGGCAGGCGGCGAGGCTGAACGTGACGATCGTCGCGTACTTGGTCGCCACCAGCCGCAGCCGCCCGGCGGGGACGGTGAGCATGGTCCGCAGCGTCCCCATCCCGGCCTCGCCGGCGACGCTGTCGCCGCTGACCACCGCCACGGCCAGCGGCAGCAGCACGGTCAGCAGCGCGTAGATGGCCAGCAGCGACAGGAACACGCCGTTCTCCGCCACCTGCCCGATGAACTCCCCGGCACCGGACGGCCCGCCGGCTCCCGGCTCGGGAGTGTTGACCTTCAGCACGATCCCGAAGAAGACCGGCGCCCCGGCGAGCGCCGCGAGCATCAGCAGGTTGCGCGGCCGGCCGAACGCGATCCTCAGCTCGGACCGGTAGTAGCGGGGCCACCGGGCCAGCCCGGCCGCGGCGCGCCTAGCCGGTGACATCGAAGCCCTCGCCGGTCAGCTCCACGAACAGGTCCTCCAGGCTGGGCCGGATCGTCTCCAGCCCGGAGACCGGCACCCCGGACCGGACCAGCTCGGCGTTGACATGCTCGGGCGCCTGCCCGCCGAGCCGGGCGGTGACCCGGGTGCCGTCGGCGTCGATGTCGGCCAGGCCGAGCCGGGCGAGCACGCCGGCGGCGGCCGCCGGCTGCGCAGTGCGGATGCCGATCCGCGGCTCGCCGCGGGAGCGCAGCAGCGCGAGCGTGCCCTGGAACGCCAGCCGGCCCTGGCTCATCACCCCGACGTGGGTGCAGATCTGCTCGACCTCGGCGAGCAGGTGCGAGGAGACGAACACCGTGGTGCCGTCCGCTGCGATGTGCCGGATCAGCGCGCGGATCTCACGGGTGCCCTGCGGGTCGAGGCCGTTGGTCGGCTCGTCGAGCACCATCAGCTCCCGCGGGCGCAGCAGCGCGGCCGCGATCCCCAGCCGCTGCTTCATGCCGAGCGAGTAGGCGCGGTACCGCTTGTCCGCCGCGGCGAGCAGGCCGACCTGGTCGAGCGCGTGGTCGATCCGCGACCGCGCCGTCCGCGGGTCGGCGCTCCGGTCGGCCGCGTCGAGCCTGGCCAGGTTCTGCCACCCGGACAGGAACGGGTAGTACGCCGGCCCCTCCACGAGCGCGCCGACCTTCGGCAGAACCGGGTCGAGCCCGTCGCGCAGGTCGGCGCCGAGCAGCCGCAGGCTCCCCTCGGTCGGGTGGACGAGGCCGAGCAGCATCCGGATCGTGGTGGTCTTGCCCGACCCGTTCGGCCCGAGGAACCCGTAGACGCTGCCGCGCGGCACCGCGAGGCCGATGTGATCCACCGCGAGCTGCCCGCCGCGGAACCGCTTCGTCAGGCCCTCGGTCGAGATCGCGTGCTCGCCGGCCGCCGCCTCATCCGCTGGCGGCGCGTCGCCGGCGGCGGCGCGGGCCGCGACCGTCACGGCGACGCGGCGGCGTCGGCGTAGAGGACCCGCGGCGTGACCGCGCCGATGAGGATCTCGCCCTTGCTGGTGACCAGGACGTTGACCAGCGCGGTGTGCAGCAGCCGGCCGCTCCCCCAGCGGCCGTGCTCGGCGGTGGCGACCGCGAGCAGGGCCGGGAGCAGGGCCGACAGCGATCGCGGCGCGTGCGCGACCGGGATCTCGGCCACGGTCAGCCAGCCGCTTCCCAGCACGCGGGCGCCGGCCCGCACCGCCCCGGGCGCGCCCTTGGGCAGGGGAGCGGGCACTGGCACCGGTCCCGCGCCGGGGAGCCCGGGCACCGCCGGCGCTGGCACGCGGACGGTCCTGACGTGCGCGCCGGGCGGCGGGGTGAACGTGTAGTTCGCCGGATCCGGCCTGCCGAGCGCGAGCGAGGTGAACCCGGCCTGGAACGCCGGGCCCGCCATCCCCCGCGCGAACACCTGGACCTGCAGCGGCCAGTACCGCGCCGCGTCGACCGCCACGTCGATCCGCGCGACCAGCGACTGCGCCGTGCGCGGCGTCACCTGCAGCACGTACGCGGCGCGGCCGGCCACGGTGGTCGTGCCGGAGACGGTCACCCGCGTGGCCGGCCCGGCGAGCGCGAGCAGCCGCCCGGCTCCGGCGGGCGTCAGCGGCAGCGGCACCATCCCGGCTCCGGGCGGCAGCGGGAGCGCGCCGGGCGGCGTCCGGACGGCCCCCCGGCGCGGCCCGCGGAACGCCGGGAGGAGCCTGGCGAGGCGGAGCCCGTGCCCCCGCAGCCTCAGCCGGGCCCGGGGCGCCACGACGGCCCGCCGCAGCGCGGACGGCGCCGGCAGGATCAGCCGCGTGGCCTGCTGGCCGTGGCTGCTCCACAGCCAGGCCTGGTCCCCGTTCACCCTCAGGTCGGTCTCCCCGAACGGCACCGGGACCGCGATCCGCAGGTGCCGCGGGCCGCCGTACCAGATCTGGACGGTGCGGGTGCCCGACAGCAGCGAGAGCGCGGACGCGGCGCCGGCGGGAGCGCCGGGGATGCCGGACAGCGCGGGCAGGCCGAGGCTGGCCGTCTGGGAGATCACCGCGGTCATCGCCGCAGGCGGCCGCGCGCGCGCCATCGCGGCCAGCAGCTGGGCCGGCGTCCGCCTCGGCAGGGCCGGCGGGGAGGCGGCGCTCGCGATCATCGCGCCGGTGAGCGCGCCCGCAGCGGCCAGCGCGGCGCCCGCCGCCACGGCCGCGCGGAGCATCATCCGCCGATTCTGGCCCATCGAGCGCCTCCCGGGGAGGATCGTCACAGCACGATCGGCGGCCACAGGTTATGGCCGGCGGCGATGGGGTCACCCGGCCACTCGTGCATCGCGGCCAGGTTATCCCTCGCCGGGTGGGCGTGAGCGGCCGGCCCCTCGGCGAAGGCGCGCAGCACGTTCGCGGTCACCCTCCTGGTGAAACGCCCCGGATGCGGGCCAAGTTCCGACCCGTACACGGGGGCGAGCGACTGGACCCAGCGCATCGTCCCGGTGTTGAACACCCCGGCCCCGCCGGGGTGGGTGTAGTACGCCGAGTCCGAGTAGCTGTGCACGCCGCGGCAGGTCAGCGGGGAGTGGGAGACGATCTCGATCGGGCGCTCGACCGGGTAGACCGGGTTGACCCGGTCGTACTCGTCGCCGACCAGGCCGCGGAACCTGGTCCCCTTGCGCACGCCGGTGCCGGCGAACATCCAGGCGTCCGGCACCGCCACCACGTAGTCCGCCGTGGTCGGGTTGGACTCGTACAGCGTCCCGGTCAGCGACGACTCCGGGTCCGGGTGGGGCGGGTCGCGCCAGTCGCTGGTCACCAGCGCGTTGTCCCTGCCGTACATCGGGTCGAGCGTGTAGCTGGTCTTGTAGCAGATGACCAGCCGGTTGGCGCCGAGCCTGGTCGGGGCGAGCCTGGTCCGCCGGAACATGGCGTTGGCGCCGAAGAAGGCGACGTTGACCCCGGCGTCGCGCGCCGCGGTCACGTGGGCGCGCTCGGGCGGCGTCCAGTACTCGTCGTGACCCGGCGAGATCAGCGCCCGCGCCCCGTCGAGCAGGCGGGGGTCGGCGTCGATGTCCATGCCGGTGACGTAGGCGACATCCAGCCCGAGCCGCTCGACCAGGTTGACGAGCTTGCGCTCGAACACGAGGAACTGCTCGGCGCCCTTGCCCGCGTAGGGCCGGTCGAGGCTGACCGCGTAGGACCGGTCGCCGTACCCGCCCGGCCCCTGGTACAGGTCGTAGCCGCCCCAGAGGTTGTAGGCCTGCCAGGTCTCGACCGCGTTCTTGAACACGATCTTGCCCGCCGTGGTCGCCGACCGGATGGTGAGCGGCACGTAGCGCTGGGCGCCGTTGTCGCCGTCGAGCCGCAGCAGGTAGCAGCCAGGGGGCCAGTCCGCGGTCGGCAGCTCCAGGGAGCGGTGCCAGTCGCAGCTCACGGTCCGGGTCGCCCTGGTGAACGTGGGCGGCGCCTGGCGCCGGCCCCGCACCGGCCCGGAGCTCCAGACCCTGCGGGCCAGGTCGCCCGCGTACCAGCCCATCCGGAACGCGACGACCCGGAACTCGCGGGCCGTGGTCGAGACGTACAGGCCGACCGGCTCGCCGGGCAGCGCGCTTGCCCGGTCAGTGAAGCCCTCGATCGCATCGGGCGGCCCGGTCCTGCGCAGCCACCAGTGCCTCTCGCCGGGCAGCGCGTTCTCCGCCCGGATCGGCGAGCCGGCCGGCCGGCGCGAGGACCCGGCGCCCCTGCCGCCGCCCGCCGTGCCCTGCCCGCCCGAGCCGAACAGGTTGCCGCAGCCGCCGATCCCGCCCGCGACCGCCCCGGCGGCGAATCCGGCGGCCACGACGGCGCCCGCCCCGGCGGCGCGGCGCAGGAACTGCCGCCGGGAGCGCCCCGCCCGCGGAGGCCCGGGCTCGGCCCCGGGACCGCGGGAGCGGCCCGGCAGCGGCCTCCCCGGCCCGGCCCGCGGCGCCTCGCCGGCAGGCCCCGGCGGCCCGCCCCAGGCGGCCGGGCCGGGGTTTTCCGGCCCGGCCCACGGCTGACCCCACGGCCCCCCGCGCGGATCCCGGCGCGACCAGCTCTCCGACATGGATCCTAGGATGACGCAGCGTGAGCCGCCGGGCGACCAGTCCGGGCGATGCGCCCTCGCCGCCCGGCGAGCGCTCAGCGCCCCCCGAAGGGCACCAGCGCGGCCACCGCCACCACCGCGAACAGCAGGGCCAGGTAGGCGATCGACTGGTGGAACAGCCGCATCGCGCAGGCCGGGGCCGCCGGCCGGCCGGCCGTGCCCGCCTGCCCGCCGGGCCCGGCCGTGCCCGCGCTCACCTGCCGCGCGAGCCGGTGCGCCCGCAGCAGGAACCAGCCGCCGAGCGCGGCCGCGGCGGTCCCGTAGAGCCAGCCGGCCCACCACGACAGCAGCAGCGAGTCCGCGACCATCAGCCAGCTGTAGACCACGATCTTGCGCGCCACCACCGCCGGCGCGGCGACGACCGGGAGCATCGGCACGCGGGCGGCGGCGTAGTCGTCCCGGAACTTGATCGCCAGCGCCCAGAAGTGCGGCGGCGTCCAGAAGAACACCACGCCGAACAGCACGATCGCGGGCGCGGCGATGGTCCTCGTCACGGCCGCCCAGCCGACCAGCACCGGCAGGCAGCCGGCCGCCCCGCCGATCACGATGTTCGCCGTGCTCCGGCGCTTCAGCCACAGCGTGTAGACGCCGACGTAGAAGGCGATCGCCGCGTCGGCCAGCACGGCGGCCAGCCAGTTCGCGCCGAGCCCGAGCAGCGCGTTCGCGCCGGCCGCGAGCAGGGCCGCGAAGGCCACGGCCTCCGCGGGCCGCAGCGCGGCGGCCCGGCCGCCGACCGCCACCAGCGGGCGGCGCCTCGTCCGGCGCATGACCGCGTCGATGTCCCGGTCGATCACGCAGTTGAGCGCGTTCGCCGCGGCGGCGGCCAGCGCCCCTCCGGCGAGCGTCACCACGATCAGCGCGGCTGGCGGGACGCGGTGCGCGGCCAGGAACATGGCGGGCAGCGTGGTGACCAGCAGCAGCTCGACGATCCGCGGCTTGGTCAGCGCCAGCAGCGACCCGGCGAGGAGCCGGGCGGGGCGGCGGGCGGGCCGCCCCGGCAGGGGCAGTGGCTGCCCGGGCAGCGTCCGCGTCAGCTGGGTCACGTGCTGCCTCTCGCTCCCGCCCTCGTGGGCGCGCCCGGCCGGTGCCCGACCACCGGCCGCCCAGGACACGCTACCTGAGCGGCAGGCCAGCGCAGCCCGCGGCCCGGGGCGCCCGCCGGACGGGCTCACAGGCCGATCGAGCCGAGCGCCAGGCGGAACATGTCCTCCCACGCGGCCAGCGACCGCGTCGGGCCGTCCTCCGGGGGCTTGGCGCGGTCCAGCATGGCGTGCGCGGCCCGCACCACGTCCGCCGCCCGGGGCGAGGCGACGGCGGCGTCGCCCAGCGCGAGCTCGTGCTGCAGGTTGTCCCGGCCGTGCCCCTGGACCTGGTCGAGCAGCAGGAGGGGACGGCCGACGACGCGCGCCTCGCCGCAGGCGCCGCCCGGGCTGGTGATCACCAGGTCGGACGCCGCCATCAGCTCGGGCATCCGGTCGGTGAACCCGAACGCCCGCACGTTCGGGCGGCGGCGCTCCACCTCGCGCAGCCTGCGCTCCAGCCTGGCGTTGTAGCCGGCCACGGCGAGCACGCTCAGGCCGGCCGCAGCGAGCGCGTCGGCCAGGCCGGCCAGCGGCCCGAGGCCCCGGCTCCCGCCGGCCAGCAGCACGCAGCGCTCCTGGTCGCCGATGCCGAGCCCGGCCCGCGCGGTCCGCCTCGCCGGCGGCCGGTAGAACGCGGGCCGGACCGGCGGCGGGATGACCCGCACCCGCGCGCCCGGCTGGAATCGCCGCACGAACGGCTCGGCGGCCGCCGAGGTCACCAGGTACAGGTCCACGCGCGGCTGGATCCACAGGCGGTGCGGCAGAGCGTCGGTGCACAGCACCACGTGCGACATCGACGGGTAGCGCGGGGCGATCGCGCTGACCGCCGAGGCCCCGGCCGGGCTGACCGAGATCACCACCTCGGCCGCGTCCCGGTCGAGCAGCTCGCGCAGGCGCGGCACCAGCCGGAGCCGGAGCATGGCGTCCGCCCGGACGGCGAGCCCGTTCCCGGTCCGCAGGGCGGCGAAGTGCAGCGCGTCGTACAGCCCGGGGATCGCGAGCATCGCGCGGAACGCGGCCTCGGCCGCGGCTCCCCAGCCCTGCCCGGCCAGCCAGGCGGCATCCAGCGTGCGGGTGCGCCAGCCGAGGGCCTCCAGGGCCTGGGCGCAGGCGTGCGCGGCGGCCTGATGCCCCGTGCGGATCGATCCGGGCACAAGAAGCACCCGGCGGCCTGGCCGGCCCAACGGGACTCCCCCTTTGCCTGAACCGCGCCCTTCTCGCCCACGCTGCGCGATTGCACTCTAGCCGGTCGTGACCACCCATCAGCGCCAATGGCGGAACGCGAGGCACGCGGCCCGCGCGCCGGGCACGCCGCCCGCCCGGCACGCAGAGGCGATCCTCAGGCGGCGTTCAGCCGTCCTCCAGATTGGTGCGGCTTACTGGAGGCGTACGGGCCCGGGCGGATCGGACCTCGTACGCCAGGACGCTCGCGCTGGCCGGCCAAGCCGCGGGCCGGGCAGCGCGAGCACTGGCAGGCGGGTCCCCGGGGCCCGCCGCATCAGGCGAGCGCGGCCGGCGGTCACTCCGGCGCACCGGGCCGCGCCCGGCCGCACCGGGGGCTGGCCGGGCGCGGCCGTGGCGGGCTGCCGTGGCGGGCTGCCGCGGCCGGTTAGGCTGACCCTGGGGTGAGGGTGGATGGCGATGCGAGACGATCAGGGCAACGGCGAGGGCCTGCCCCCAGGGGAGCCGGGGACCGGCGGCGCGCCGGCGGCCCCGGGCCGGCCGGGCGCCTGGCCGCCGGCCCCTGGCGCTCCCGGGCCGGGAGAACTCCCCGGATCCGCCCCGGGTCCCGGCGGTCCCTCGTTCACCTGGGGCTACGCGAGCCCGCCTCAGCACCTGCCGCCCCCCGGCCCGCGGCCCGCGCGCCTGCGCGGCCTGCTCGCCTACCTGGTGGTCGCGGTCGTCGCCGCCGCCGCCGGCGCCGGGATCACCGGATACGCGCTGCGCGGAGCCGCGGCGCCGGGAAGCTCGGCGAGCGGGCCGGCCCAGGGGGGCGGCCCGGGCTTCCCCGGCGGGCAGGTGCCCGGCGGCGGGGCCAGGGGCGGCGTTCCCGGCTCGGTCATGCGGGCGGTGGTCAGCGCCGTCCGGCCGGGCCTGGTCGACATCTCCAGCAACCTCGGCTACCAGGGCACGCAGGCCGCCGCCACCGGCATGATCATCAGCAGGAACGGCCTGGTGCTCACCAACAACCACGTGATCACCGACACCACCCAGCTGTACGCCACGCTGGTCTCAACCGGCCAGCACTTCAGGGCGAAGTGGCTCGGCTACGACGCGGTCGACGATGTCGCCGTCATCAAGCTGATCGGCGCGCGCGACCTGCGCACGGTGCCGATCGGGAACTCGGCAACGGTCAGGCTCGGCGAGCGGGTGATCGCGCTCGGCAACGCCAACGGCGCCGGCGGCGCGCCCGCCACCGCCGGCACCGTGACCGGGCTGAACCGGACCATCACCGCGAGCGACAGCGGGGTCGCCACCAGCGAGACGCTGCACGGCATGATCGAGACGAACGCCGGGATCGTGCGCGGCGATTCGGGCGGCCCGCTCGTCGACACCGCGGGCCGCGTGATCGGGATGGACACGGCCGCGGTGACCGGGCAGATCGGCTTCGGCGCCGAGAACCAGGGGTACGCCATCCCGATCAACAAGGCGCTCCGGATCGCCGACCAGATCATCGCCGGACGGCCGGGCCCCCGGGTCCAGATCGGATCGACGGGCTTCATGGGCGTGCTCGTGCCCGCGGACGGGGCGAGCCGGGCGACGAGCCCGCGGCGGCAGCGCCAGCTCCAGCTCCAGCAGGACCAGGCGAGCTCGGCGTTCCCGGTCCAGCCGTCCACGCCGGTCTGCCTGGCCAACGACCTGAACGCCGGCATCCCGGCGCGGGTCGCCCCGGTCAGCTCGGGCGCGCTGATCATCGGGGAGCTCTGCGGGACGCCCGCCGATCGCGCGGGGATCGTGGCCGGGGACGTGATCACGGCGGTCGGCGGCAAGCGGGTCACCTCGCCCGCCCAGCTGACCACGGTCATGCACGGCTTCAAGCCGGGCATGACGGTCACGGTCACGTGGGCGGACGTGAACGGCCAGATCCACCGCAGCAGGCTGGTGCTGATCCAGGCGCCGCCGCACTGACCGGCCCGGCGGCAGTCCCGCCCGGCCCTGCGCGGGCGGGACTGCCTGCGCGATCGCCCCGGGCTCCTGCCTGCGCGGCCCTACCCGCCGGCGAGCCAGGAGCGCATGCGGGCCTCGCACTCCGCGACCGCCTCCAGGCGGACGTGCTCGCCGCGGCTGTGGGCGAGCGAGGGCTCGCCGGGCCCGAAGTTGACGGCGGGGACACCAAGCGCGTCGAACCTCGCCACGTCGGTCCACCCGAGCTTGGCCCGCGGCTGCCCGCCCATCGCGGCCACGAACGACGCCGCGGCCGGGCTGGCGAGACCGGGCCGCGCGCCCCCGGCCGAGTCCACGATCGCGACGGGCCACCGGCCGAAGACCTCGCGCACGTGCGCCGCGGCCTGCTCGGCCGACCGGTCCGGGGCGAACCTGTAATTCACCGTCACCACGCACTCGTCCGGGATCACGTTGCCCGCCACCCCCCCGGTGATGCCGACCGCGTTCAGGCCCTCGCGGAAGGTGAGCCCGTCCACCTCGGGCTCCCGCGGACGGTAGGACCGGAGCACCTGCAGGATGTCGCCGGCCTCGTGGATCGCGTTGCGCCCCATCCACCAGCGGGCGCTGTGGGCCCGCTCCCCGGCGGCGCGCACCTCGGCCCGGAGCGTCCCCTGGCAGCCGCCCTCCACCAGGCCCCCGGTGGGCTCGAGCAGGACGGCGAAGTCGCCGGCGAGCAGCCCGGGGGCGCTCCTGGCGATGCGGAGCAGGCCGTTCCGCTCCGACTCCACCTCTTCGCAGTCGTAGAACACGTACGTCACGTCCATGGCGGGGCTGGTCATCGTCGCGGCCAGCCTGAGCTGCACGGCGACGCCCGCCTTCATGTCCGAGGCGCCGCAGCCGTACAGCACGCCGCCGTCGGTCCGCGATGGCAGGTTCCCCGCCGCCGGCACCGTGTCGATGTGCCCGGCCAGCACCACCCGCCGGTCCCGGCCGAGCGTGGTGCGGGCGACGATCGCGTTGCCGTCCCGGTGCACCGCCAGGTGCGGCAGCCCGCGCAGCGCGCGCTCGATCGCGTCGGCGAGCGGGCGCTCGGCGCCGCTGACCGACTCGGTGTCCACCAGCCGCGCGGTCAGCGTCCCGGCGTCCGCCCACAGGTCGAGGTCCATCGCGCCAGACTAGCGGCCCGCCCGCCTCCCGGGCCGGGCGCGCTCACTGGCGGCCGCGGCCGCCGTCACCCGGGCCGCCCGGGGCCGCGGCGCGGCGCCGGAGCCCGCCGCCCGCACGACCGCCAGCCCCGGCCGCTTCGCGGGCCGCCCGTCCCCGCTCGACACGCCGTGCAGGCGCCGGCTCAGGTACGGCGCGGCGTGCTCGGTCACCCATTCCAGGTCGTCCCACCGCGCCCGCATCCAGGCCGCCGCCGCGCCCAGCCGCCCCGGCCCGCGCGGTCCCGGCGCCGGCGGCTCGCGCCAGTCCTCGGTCACCGGGAGCCCGATCGCCTCGCACGCGAGCAGCGCCACCCGCCGGTGGCCGTCCGGCGCCATGTGCAGCCGGTCGGCCGTCCAGAGCTCGCGGCCGGCCAGGGCGCGCATCGACCACAGGTCGACGAGCACGCAGCCATGGCGGCCCGCGATCGCCCTGACGTGCATGCTGAACACGGCGGCCTTCCCCCTGATCAGCCGGAGCACGGGGAACGCCTTCGGATCGAACCCGGTGAACGCCATCACCACGGCGCCCGCCGACGTCAGGGCGGTCACCGCGGCCTCGAACGTGGCGGCGAGCTCATCGGGATCGGCGCGCGGCCGGAGCAGGTCGTTCCCGCCCGCCGCCAGGCTGACCAGGTCGGGCGCCATGGCGACCGCCGCCGGCACCTGCTCGCCGAGCACCTCGCCGATCAGCTTGCCGCGGACCGCGAGGTTCGCGTAGCGCAGGCCGGGACGGTGCGCGGCCAGGTGCTCGGCGAACCTGTCCGCCCAGCCGCGGCAGCCCGTCCCGGCGGCGTCGGGATCGCCCACGCCCTCGGTGAAGCTGTCGCCCAGGGCGACGTATGACGCGTACCGCACCATGCCCGTCCCCGTCTCCTCGCCGCTCGCATCGTGACCCGGGCCGCCCGCGCCGGGGCGGCTGACCCGATGCGTTATTCCCAGCCCGCTCCCGCCGTCACGGCGGGCCGCGCGCCGCATGGGCCCCGTGAGGAATCGCCGCGAGGGCGCATGGGCCGCGCAAGGAAGCGGCTCCCGGCGCCCCGGGCGCGGTTGACTGGCCATGTCGCATCGCCTCGCCCGGAGCACGCCATGGCCGACCTCGCCTTCACCGCGCTGAGCGTCACGATCTTCGCGGTGCTGTTCCTGCTGCTGAAGGGGATGGAGCGCGGTGAGCGCTAGCGACTGGCTGGGCCTGGTGGTCGCCGTCGCCCTGGTGGTCTACCTGTTCGCCGCCCTCGTCCTCCCGGAGCGGTTCTGATGTCCGCCACCGCCGCCGGCTGGCTGCAGGCCGGCCTGCTGGTCGTCGCGCTCGCCGCCTGCCACGTGCCGCTCGGCGACCACATGGCGCGGATCTTCACCGGGGACCGGCACTGGCGGGCTGAGCGGGTGATCTACCGGCTGATCGGAGCCGATCCGGACTCGGACCAGGCCTGGTCCGCCTACGCGCGCAGCGTGCTGGCGTTCTCGCTGATCAGCGTCGTGCTGCTGTACGCTGCCGAGCGGCTGCAGCACCTCCTGCCGCTCTCGCTCGGCTTGCCGGGCGTGCCGCCCGCCCTCGCCTTCAACACCGCCGCGTCGTTCGTGACCAACACCAACTGGCAGAACTACGCCGGCGAGACGACGATGGGCTACCTGGTCCAGATGGCCGGACTGGCGGTGCAGAACTTCCTGTCCGCCGCGGTCGGCCTGGCCGTCGCGATCGCGCTGGTCCGCGGCTTCGCCCGGTCGAGGACGAACCGCCTGGGCAACTTCTGGGTGGACCTGACCCGGTCACTGACCCGGCTGCTCATCCCGCTGTCGGTCATCGGCGCGCTGGTCCTGGCGGCCGGCGGCGTGATCGACAACTTTCACGCCAGCCAGGTCGTCACCACGGTCGCGGGCGGCCATCAGGCCATCACCGGCGGGCCGGTCGCCTCGCAGGAGGTGATCAAGCAGCTGGGCAACAACGGCGGCGGCTTCTACAACGCGAACTCGGCGCACCCGTTCGAGAACCCCAGCCCCTTCACCAACTGGTTCGAGATCTTCCTGATGCTGCTGATCCCGATGTCGCTGCCGCGCGCGTTCGGCAGGATGGTGAACGACACCCGGCAGGGCTACGCGATCGCCTCGGTCATGGCCCTGCTGTGGCTGGCGGCGGCCGGGGGCATCAGCTACTTCGAGGCGCGCGGCGCCGGCCTGGCCCCGGCGGTGGCCCGCGGCGCGATGGAAGGCAAGAACGTGGCGTTCGGCATTCCCGGGTCCGCCCTGTTCGCGGCGTCCACGACCGTGACGTCGACCGGCGCCGTCAACGCGGCCCACGACTCGCTGACCGCCTTCGGCGGCGGCATCGCCCTGTTCGACATGGCGCTCGGCGAGATCGTCCCCGGCGGGATCGGCGCGGGGCTGTACGGGATGCTGATCCTGGCCGTCGTCACGGTGTTCGTCGGCGGGCTGATGGTGGGCCGCACCCCGGAGTACCTCGGCAAGAAGATCCGGCCCGCCGAGATGAAGTACGCCGCCCTGTACTTCCTGACCACGCCGATGGTCGCCCTGGCCGCGGCGGGAGCCTCGGCCGGCCTGAGGTCCCCGCGGGCGTCGGTCCTCAACCCGGGCCCGCACGGGCTGACCGAGATCCTCTACGCGTTCGTGTCGATGGCCAACAACAACGGCTCCGCCTTCGCGGGGCTGTCCACCGACACGCTCTGGTACAACACGGCCGGCGGAGCCGTGATGCTGCTGGCCCGCTTCGCCCCGATCATCTTCGTGCTCGGCCTGGCCGGGTCGCTGGCCAGGCAGCAGCCGGTGCCCGCCAGCGCGGGCACCATCCCCACGCATAAGCCGCTCTTCGCCGGGATGCTGATCGGGGTCATCATCATCCTCGTCGGCCTCACCTACTTCCCGGCGCTGGCGCTCGGCCCGCTCGCGGAGGGGCTGCGCTGATGGCGCCGGACAGCTCCGAGCCCGCGGCGATGGCGCCGGCCCGGCGCGGGGCCCCCGGCCGCCCCGGCCCCGGCCGCCCCGGCCCAGCCGGGGGCGGCCTGCTTGACCCGGTGCTGCTGTGGAGATCGGCTCCCGCGGCGTTCCGCAAGCTCGACCCGCGAGTCCAGGTCAAGAACCCGGTGATGTTCGTGGTCGAGGTCGGCGCCGCCCTGACGGCCTATACGGCGATCACCAGCCCGTCCGTCTTCAACTGGACGATCGTGGCGTGGCTCTGGCTGACCGTGCTCTTCGCCAGCCTGGCCGAGGCCGTCGCCGAGGGCCGCGGCAAGGCGCAGGCCGACGCCCTGCGCCGGGCCAGGCGCCAGACCATGGCGCGCAGGCTCCTTGGCTGGCAGCCGGGCCAGGAGGGGGCCCGCGAGGAACTGGTGCCCGGCACCTCGCTCGCCGTCGGCGACTTCGTCGTCGTCGAGGCCGGGGAGGTCATCCCGGGGGACGGTGATGTCGTGGAGGGCGTCGCCTCGGTGGACGAGTCCGCCATCACCGGCGAGTCGGCCCCGGTGATCCGCGAGTCCGGCGGCGACCGGTCCGCGGTCACCGGCGGCACCCGCGTGCTGTCGGACCGGATCGTCGTGAAGATCACCTCCAGGCCCGGCGAGACCTTCATCGACCGGATGATCGCCCTGGTCGAGGGCGCGAAGCGGCAGAAGACGCCGAACGAGATCGCGCTGGACATCCTGCTGGCCTCGCTGACGATCATCTTCGTGCTGGCGGTGGCGACCCTGCAGCCGATGGCCTACTACTCGGGAGCGCCCCAGAGCCTGGTCACCCTGGTCGCGCTGCTCGTGGCGCTGATCCCGACCACCATCGGCGCCCTGCTGTCGGCCGTCGGCATCGCCGGCATGGACCGGCTCGTCCAGCGCAACGTGCTCGCGATGTCCGGCCGGGCCGTGGAGGCGGCGGGCGACGTGAACACGCTGCTGCTCGACAAGACCGGCACGATCACCCTCGGGAACCGGCAGGCGACCGAGTTCCTCCCGGTCGGCGGGGTCACCGAGGGCGAGCTAGCCGACGCCGCGCAGCTGTCCTCGATGGCCGACCACACGCCCGAGGGGCGCTCGATCATGGTCCTCGCCAAGGAGCGGTACGGGCTGCGGGAGCGCGCCGAGGGCGAGCTGCCCGGCGCGCGGTTCGCCCCGTTCACCGCCCAGACCCGGATGAGCGGGGTGGACCTGGCCGGGGGGCGCCAGGTCCGCAAGGGAGCCTCCAGCGCCGTGCGCGAGTGGATCCGCTCGTCCGGCGGCACCCTGCCGGACGAGCTCGGGCACCTGGTCGACGCGATCTCCGCCGCCGGCGGCACGCCCCTGGTCGTGGCCGAGCGGGTCCCCGGCCAGCCCGGCGAGCCTGGATCCGCCCGGGCGCTCGGCGTCATTCACCTCAAGGACATCGTCAAGGACGGAATCGCCGAGCGGTTCGCCCAGATGCGGGCGATGGGCATCCGCACCGTCATGATCACCGGTGACAACCCGCTCACGGCCAAGGCCATCGCCGACGAGTCCGGCGTGGACGATTTCCTGGCCGAGGCCACCCCCGAGGACAAGCTGGCGCTGATCAAGGCCGAGCAGGAGGGCGGCAGGCTGGTCGCGATGACCGGCGACGGCACCAACGACGCCCCCGCCCTCGCCCAGGCCGACGTCGGCGTGGCCATGAACACCGGAACCTCCGCGGCGAAGGAGGCGGGGAACATGGTCGACCTCGACTCCAACCCCACCAAGCTCATCGAGATCGTGGAGATCGGCAAGCAGCTGCTCATCACCCGGGGCGCCCTCACGACCTTCTCAATCGCCAACGACGTCGCCAAGTTCTTCGCGATCATCCCGGCCATGTTCGGCGCCGTCTACCCGGGGCTGAGCCGGCTCAACATCATGGCGCTGCACAGCCCGCAGTCGGCGATCACCTCGGCGATCATCTTCAACGCCCTCATCATCATCGCGCTGATCCCGCTGGCGCTCCGCGGCGTGCGGTACAAGCCGTCGTCGGCCGCGGCCATGCTCCGGCGCAACCTGTGGGTCTACGGCGCCGGGGGCCTGATCGTGCCGTTCCTCGGGATCAAGCTGATCGACCTGCTCGTCTGCCACATACCCGGGCTGGGGGGCTGACCGCCATGTCCCACCTGTCGTCATCCGCGCGCCAGCTCGCCGCCGCCGTCCGCGGCTGGGTGATCTTCACGATCATCTGCGGCCTGGCCTACCCGCTGGTGGTCTTCGGCGTCGCGCAGATCGCCTTCCCCCGCCAGGCGGACGGCTCGCTGGTCACCTACCGGGGCCGGGTGGTCGGCTCCAGCCTGCTGTGCCAGGAGTTCACCACCCCCGGGGGCCAGCCGCTGGCCCGGTACTTCCAGCCCCGGCCATCGGCGTCGGCGGCCTCGCCCACCAGCGGCGCCGGCGGCTGCGACCCGCTGGCCAGCGGGGCCTCCAACCTCGGGCCGGACAACCCGGTGCTGGTACGCGACATCGAGCCGAGGCAGCGGCGGGTGGCCGCCTTCGACCACGTGCCGGTCTCCGCCATACCGGCCGACGCGGTCACCACCTCGGGCTCGGGCCTTGACCCCCTCATCTCGCCCCAGAACGCGGCGATCCAGGCGGCCCGGGTCGCCGCCGCCCGCCACGTGAGCGTGGCGGCGATCATGGCCCTGGTCCGCCGGTACACCCAGGGCCGGGCGCTGGGGATCCTGGGCGAGCCCGGGGTGAACGTGCTGCTGCTCAACATCGCGCTCGACCAGAGGTACCCCGTACGGTGAAGGGAGCATGACCGACACCGGCCTGGAACGGCCAGCCGGGGGCGCCGGACCGGGCCGCCGCGGCCAGCTGAGGATCTACCTGGGAGCGGCGCCCGGGGTCGGCAAGACCTTCGCCATGCTCGGCGAGGGGCACCGGCGGCTCTCCCGCGGCACCGACGTGGTCGTGGCGTTCGCCGAGACGCATGGCCGGCGGCGAACCGCCGGGCAGCTCGCGGGCCTGCCGGTGATCCCCAGGGCGAGGATCGCCTACCGCGGCGCCGTCTTCGAGGAGATGGACCTCGCCGCGGTGCTGGCGCGCCGCCCGCAGGTCGCGCTCGTCGACGAGCTCGCGCACACGAACGTGCCCGGCTCCCGGAACGCCAAGCGCTGGCAGGACGTCGAGGAGCTGCGCGCCGCCGGCATCGACGTGATCACCACGGTGAACATCCAGCACCTCGAGTCGCTCAACGACGTGGTCGCGAGGATCACCGGGGTGCGGCAGCGCGAGACGCTGCCCCACGCGATCGTCCGGGCGGCCGACCAGGTGGAGCTGGTGGACATGACGCCCGAGGCGCTGCGCCGGAGGATGGCCCACGGCAACATCTACCCGGCCGAGCGGATCGACGCGGCGCTCGGCAACTACTTCCGGCCGGGAAACCTGGCCGCGCTGCGCGAGCTCGCGCTGCTCTGGCTCGCCGGCAAGGTGGACGAGGGGCTCCAGCGTTACCGCGAGGCGCACGGCATCGGCGCCACCTGGGAGGCGAGGGAACGGGTGGTGGTCGCGCTGACCGGCGGCCCGGAGGGGGAGGTCCTCATCCGCCGCGCCGCCAGGATCGCCGCCCGCTCCGCCGGCGGTCAGCTGCTCGCGGTCCACGTGGCCAGGCCGGATGGCCTGACCGGAGCGAGCCCGGCGGCACTGGCCGGGCAGCGCCGGCTCGTGGAGGCGCTGGGCGGCAGCTATCACCAGGTCGTCGGGGACGACGTGGCACGGGCGCTGCTCGCGTTCGCGCGGGCGGAGAACGCCACCCAGCTCGTGCTCGGCGCCAGCCGCCGGAGCTGGCTGTCCGCGCTGCTCACCGGGCCCGGGGTGAGCCGGCGCACGATCCGCGAGTCCGGCGACATCGACGTGCACATCGTGACCCACCCGCGGATGGGGCGCGGGCGCGGCCTGCCAGCCCCCCGCCGCGGCCTTCCGCTCTCGCGCACGGTCGCCGGGTACGCGCTGGCGGTCCTGCTCGCGCCGCTGCTCACCCTGGTCCTGGCCAGCCTGCGACACCGCCTGAACCTGACCAGCGACCTCCTGCTGTTCCTGGTCGGCGTCATCTGCGTCGCGCTGACCGGCGGCCTGCTGCCCGCCGTGCTCGCCGCCGTCGCGGATTCGCTGCTGCTCAACTACTACTTCACGCCGCCGCTGCACACGCTCACGATCGCCCAGGCCAACAACGCCCTCGCCCTGGCGGTGTTCCTCGTGGTCGCGGTCGCGGTCAGCCTGATCGTGACCGGCGCGGCCAGGCGGGCCGCCCAGGCGGCGCGGGCCAGCGCCGAGTCGAACCTGCTGGTGACCACCGCGGGCAGCGTGCTCCGCGGCGAGCAGCCGCTTCATGCGGTGCTCGACCGGGCGCGGGAGGCGTTCGCCATGGAATCGGTGACGCTGCTCGAGCGGGAGCCCGGGCCGGGCGGCGAGCCGGATCCCGGCGCCGGGTGGCGGCCGGTCGCGTGGGCCGGGAACGGCACGGTCAGCGATCCGGGCGAGGCCGACGTGACGGTGCCGGTGAACGACGCGCTGTGCCTGGCCGCGCGCGGGCGCGCCCTCGCCGCCGCCGACCACGGGGTGCTCGGCGCGCTGGCGGCCTACGCCGCCACCGCCCTGGAGCAGCAGCGCCTGGCCGCCGAGGCGCAGGCCGCCCGGCCGATCGCCGAGGCCGACCGGATGCGGGCGGCGCTGCTCGCGGCCGTCAGCCACGACCTGCGCACGCCGCTCGCCGCCGCGAAGGCCGCCGTGACCAGCCTGCGCTCGCACGAGGTCGAATGGGCCGCCGAGGACACGGAGGAGCTGCTCGCCACCGCGGACGAGTCCCTGGACAGGCTCACCAGCCTCGTGGCGAACCTCCTCGACATGAGCAGGCTGCAGGCCGGGGCGATGGCCGTCTTCCCCCGGCCGACGGACCTGGCCGAGATCGTGGGGCGGGCGCTGGACGACCTCGGCCCGGCCGGCGCGGCGATCGTCGCCGAGATCCCCGAGGATCTCCCTGAGGTCCGCGCGGACCCGGCCCTGCTGGAGCGGGTGGTCGTCAACCTGGCCTCCAACGCGGCCCGGTACTCCCCGGCCGGCCTCCCGCCCGTGATGACTGGGAGCGCGCTCGGCGGCATGGTGCAGCTGCGCGTGATCGACCACGGCCCGGGAGTGCCGGCCGACCAGGTGAGCCGGATGTTCGTGCCGTTCCAGCGGCTCGGCGCCACCGACAACGCCTCGGGCTCCGGCCTCGGCCTGGCCCTGTCCCGCGGGCTCGCCGAGGCGATGGGCGGGACGCTCGCGCCCGAGGAGACGCCCGGCGGCGGCCTGACGATGGTCCTGTCGCTGCCCGCCGTGCCGGGCACGGCCTTCACGACCGGAGCCGCCCGCGCCGCGGACGGAACGGCCAGCGCGCGCGAGGAGCCCACGTGACCAGGGTGCTCGTGGTGGACGACGAGCCGCAGCTCCTGCGCGCGCTGCGGATCAACCTGCGGGCCCGGCACTACGAGGCCGACGTGGCCGCCACCGCCGCGGAGGCGCTCGCCCGGGCCGCCCGGCACCCGCCCGACCTCGTCATCCTCGACCTCGGCCTGCCCGACCTGGACGGCATGGAGGTGATCGCCGGCCTGCGCGGCTGGACCGCGGCTCCGATCATCGTCCTGTCCGGCCGCTCCGACAGCGCGGACAAGGTGGAGGCGCTCGACGCGGGCGCCGACGACTACGTCACCAAGCCGTTCGGGATGGACGAGCTGCTCGCCAGGATGCGCGCGGCGCTGCGGCGAGGCCCGGCGGACGCGGACGAGCCCAGGGTCGTGCTCGGGAGCACCGTGGTGGACCTCGCGGCCAGGCGGGTGACCCGCGGCGAGGAGGACATCAGGCTGACCCCCACCGAATGGCGCCTGCTCGAGGCCCTGGTGCGCCATCCCGGCAGGCTGCTGAGCCAGCGGCAGCTGCTGCTCGAGGTGTGGGGGCCGGGGTACGCCGGCGCTCGGGGCAACCTGCGCCTGTACATGGCGCAGCTGCGGCGCAAGCTGGAGCCTGATCCCGCCCGGCCGCGCTGGCTGGTCACGGAGCCCGGAATGGGGTACCGGTTCCAGCCGGGCCCGAACGCCAAAGACGGGTCTTGACTACGCACAGTTATCTGAAACTGCCTGTCGGCTCGCGGCTACTGAGCGAGCATGGATTGCATGGGGTTTCGAAGGCATGGCTTTGTACTGCTCGGACTCGTTGGCAGCGTGGCTGTCGCCGTGCCGGCGGGCATTCCTGGCGCGGGCTTCGCCCCGGGATCGGCAGGCATCCGGTGGCGGACAGTGACCTTCCGCGGGGTCAGCCTGCGGGTGCCGGCGCGGTGGCCGGTGATCGACCTGAGCCGTCACCCGCGTGCCTGCCCCCGCCTGGACGTCCATGCCGTCTACCTCGGAGCGCCCGGCCCCGACCCGGCCTGCCCGGCGCGGCTGGTCGGCCGGACCGAGGCGGTCGTGCTCGGGCCGCTGCGGCCGGGCAGCCCGGACGCCCGGCTGGCCCGGGCGCCCCTGGCCCGCGCCGTGATCCGGGCGGACGCGGGCCTGCGCGGGCAGGCCGTGCTCACCAACGCCGACCAGGCGGTCAGCCGCGACATCGTGGACGCGCTGCCCGGCGCAGGCGTGGAGGTCTCGATCTCGTTCCGGGCCGACCGGGCCCTCGCCCGGGAGATCCAGGCTTCGCTCACCGTGCGCCGGCCCCCCGGAGCAGCCGACCGGCGAGGGCGCGGCGCGCGCGCCCGCCGCGCCGCCGGGGAGCGCAGGCCCGCCATCCGCCACGCGGCCCGGCCCGCGGGCGCCCGCGGGCCCGCACGGCACGGGACCTCCCGCGGGGCTGCGCGGCGCGCCGTCCGTCACGCGGCCGCGGCCGTCTACGCCGGCCCGGGGTTCGACACCTGCGCGGCCCCGAGCGCCGCGGCCATGACCAGCTGGCTCGCCTCCTCCTACCGGGCGGTCGGCGTCTACATCGGCGGGGTGAACCGCGCCTGCGCCCAGCCCAACCTCACCGCCTCCTGGCTGGCCGGCATCACCCGCCAGGGCTGGCGCTACTTCCCGATCTACGTGGGGCTGCAGTCGAGCTGCGTCGAGGGGGCCGGGGACGCGGTGATCACGACGAGCCAGGCCGCCGCGGAGGGCGCGGCCGCGGCCAGCGACGCGATCGCCCAGGCCACGAGCCTCGGCATACCGCGGGGAACGCCGCTGATCGACGACATGGAGGCCTATGGCCCGGCCTGCGACTCGCAGGTGACGACCTTCCTGTCCGCCTGGGACGCCACCCTGCACGCCCGGGGCTGGACCGCCGGGGTCTATGAGTCGTTCACCAACATCGGCGCGCTGGTCGCCGCGGCCGGCCGGATCACCGAGCCGGACGTGATCTACTACGCGGACTGGGACGGCCAGCCGACGACCACCAGCCCCTACATGCCGGCCGCCATGTGGGCCAATCACCAGCGGATCCACCAGTACCTCGGCGGCCACGTGGAGAGCCACGGCGGCGTCGCGATCGACATCGACAGCGATCAGCTCGACGTCCGCCTGTCCGGCGCCCCGCCCCCGCCGCCGCCCCCGGCCGGCCACTCCGGCTTCCGGGTCTCGGTGGCGGTCAACGCGAACGGCACCGCGGAGTGGTTCGCCCGGACCGCCGCCGGCCAGCTCGCGCACGCCTGGCAGCAGCCCGTGGGGAGCCTGACCTGGTCGCGCATGCGGACGGTGGGTGACTCGCCGGCGGGCCTGGCGAGCAACCCGGCCGCGGTGGCGCAGGCCAACGGGGTGCTCACGGTGTTCGCCAGGGACGCCCAGGGCCGGATCGCGCACGCCTGGCAGCAGGCCGGCTTCCCCAACGACTGGGAGTGGGGCACGCCGCTGTCCGCGCCGCGCGCCCCGGCCCGGGCCGGGACCGACCCGGCCGCCGTGCTGCTGCCCAGCGGTGACGTGGAGATCTACCAGACCGCCGCGACCGGCGCCGTGCTCACCAGGCGGCAGCTGCGCCCCGGCGACAACCGGCACTGGACCGCGTGGGGCGACATCGGAGGGCACTGCGCCAGCACGCCGGTGCCGCTGACCGACCCGGCGGGCGGCGTCGACGTGTTCTGCGTGACCACCTCCGGCGGGGCCGCGGCCGACAGCTGGAACGGCACCCGGTGGAGCGGGTGGGCGAGCGTGGGGAACGGCCCGTCGGACCTGACCGGGACCCCCGCTGCGGTCGTCAATGGGGCCGGCCAGGCCGAGCTGTTCGCGGCGACCTCAGGCGGCGGGATGGCCGGCGCCTGGCAGGCGGCGCCGGGGGCGCTGGCGGCGTCGGGAAGCTGGAGCTGGTATCCGCCGCTGGCCGGCCCCGGATCGGCGGCCGGCCCGCTGGTGATCGCCGGCTCCCCGTCGGCGGCGACCTGGCCGGCCGGCCAGGTGATCGTCTATGCCGCGGCCAGGAACGGCCCGCCCTACTGCCTGCGCCAGCTCGGCGCCGCGGGGGGCGCGCCCTGGGGCGCCTGGTCGCCGATCCCGGGCACGGCCGGCGGCGCCGTCAACGGCAGCCCCACGGGCTGGCTGAACACCACGGGGGCGGCGGGGATCGTGGCGCTCGACGGCCACCTGCAGATCGCGACGGCGAGCAACGACGGCAGCGGCTGGAGCGGCTGGACCGAGGCGGGCGGCGGGTTCTGACGGGCGGGCCGCCGGCCTACGGCTCCCCCGGCGGGCCCGGGCCAGCCCGGCGCTGGTCAGCCCCCGAAGGCGGCGACCAGGATGACGACCACGAGGGCGATGGCCGCGAGCCCGCCGATCACCAGGGCCGCGGCCCGGCGCGACCCGCCGCGGCCGGAGTCCCAGGGCTGCCCCGGCCAGGATGCCGCCGGGCCGGGGCGCCGTGCCTCGCTGCGGTCGTAACCCGCGGCGAACGCCTGGAACTGGGCGGTGCTCGCCGAGGCATCCGGCATGGCGCGGAACTCGGCCGTGCTGCTCGGCAGGCCTGGCACGTCATCGCGGGCATAACGGTCGTCACGCTCGGACATGCTGCGACTCTAGCCCAATCCGGCCCGCCCAGCCGCGTGAACTGCGCAGATCCGCGGGCGCGGCGGCGGTCCGGCCGCCGGACCGGCTAGGGTCGGGGCCGGAGGCGATTCATGACCCGGATTGGCAACATGTACGGCCCGGACGCCACCTTCCTCGGCGTGCCGCGGGCCGACCTGTCGGACCCGGCGGCCGCCGCCGGCGCCGACATCGTGATCATCGGAGCGCCGTTCGATGGCGGGACCTCGCACCGGCCGGGCGCGCGGTTCGGGCCGCAGGCGATCCGCTTCACCGACTACCTCCCGCACGACGGCTCGCGGCCCCATCTGGCGCTCGGCGTCGACCCGCTCGCCGAGCTGCGGGTGGTCGATGCCGGGGATGTCGAGATGCCGCCCGGGCAGACCGAGCTCAGCCTGTCCCGGCTGGAGGAGGCGGTCCACGGCGCCGCCCGGGCCGGTGCGATCCCCGTCGTGCTCGGCGGAGACCACACGATCGCCCTGCCGGACGTGACCGGGGTGGCCAGGCACGCCGGCTGGGGCCGGGTCTCGGTGATCCACTTCGATGCCCACGCCGACACCGGGAACACGCAGTTCGGGTCGCTCTACGGGCACGGAACGCCGATGCGCCGGCTGATCGAGTCCGGGGCGGTGCGCGGCGACCGGTTCCTGCAGATCGGGCTGCGCGGGTACTGGCCGGAGCCGGAGACCCTGGACTGGATGGCGGGCCGGCGGATGCGCAGCTACGAGATGGCCGAGGTGGTCGCGCGGGGGCTGGACGAGGTGCTCGCCGAGGCGTCCGGGATCGCGACCGACGAGTGCGAGGCGGTGTTCCTGTCGGTGGACGTCGATGTCGTCGACCCCGGGATGGCGCCGGGAGCTGGCACGCCCGAGCCGGGCGGGCTGTCCGCCAGGCAGCTGCTCGACGCCGTCCGCTGGATCGCCATGGAGCTGCCGCTCGCCGGCGTGGACGTGGTCGAGGTCGCACCGCCGTACGACCACGCCGAGGTGACCGCGTTCCTCGCGAACCGGGTGGTGCTTGAGGCGCTGTCCGGGATCGCCTGGCGGCGCAGGGCACTGGCCGGGCAGCCGGCGCGCCGACCGGAGTCCCCGCTGCTGCACGGCCGGCGCGCGCCCTCGGGGGATGCCCGGTGACCTGGCGGAGGTGACCACCGCTCGGCGCCGGGGCCCGGCGGCGGTGGCGCGCCGAGGGCGCGGGGCGCTAGATGGCGGTGGCGCGATCGGCCCAGTAGGGCTCGCGCAGCCTGCGCTTGAGCAGCTTGCCGCTCGGGTCGCGGGGCAGCTCGGCGACGAAGTCGATCGACTTCGGCCACTTCATCCGGGCCAGCCTGCCGTCCAGCGAGGCGAGGATCTCGGCGGCGAGCTCGCCGGACGGCTCGACGCCCTCGGCGGGCTGCACCACCGCCTTGACCTGCTCGCCCCACTCCTCGTCGGGAATGCCGAAGACGGCGACGTCGGCCACCTTCGGATGGCTGACGATCTCCGCCTCGATCTCGGCGGGGTATATGTTCGCGACGCCGGAGATGATCACGTCAGCCTTGCGGTCGCACAGGAACAGGTACCCGTCGTCGTCGAAGTAGCCCACGTCTCCCACGGTGAAGAAGTCACGCAGCCGGCCGGCCGCCGTCTTCTCCGGATCGCCCTTGTACTCGAACTCCATGCCCATCTTCATGTAGACGGTGCCGGGAACGCCCGGCGGGCAGGGCTCGCCGTCATCATCGACGACGATGACCTCGCTGAGCGGCCAGGGCCGGCCGACGGTGCCCGGCCGCTCCAGCCACTCCTGCGGCGTCACCAGCGTGCCGCCGCCCTCGGTCGCCGCGTAGTACTCGTAGATGACCGGGCCCCACCAGTCGAGCATCGCCCGCTTGATCGGGACCGGGCAGGGCGCGGCGGCGTGGATCAGCCAGCGCATCGAGGAGACGTCATAGCGGCTCCGGGTCTCCTCGGGCAGCGAGAGCATCCGCTTGAACTGGGTCGGCACCATGTGGGTGCTGGTCACCCGGTGCCTTTCCACCAGCGCGAGCGCCTGCTCGGCGTCCCAGGAGTCCATGCACACCAGCGTGTGGCCGAACTGCAGGGCGCTGCCCCCGAAGATGGTCACCGCCGTGTGGTAGTTCGGCGAGGTGACCAGGTGGACGTTGGGGGGGCCGGCCGTGATGCCGAAGAACTGGAGCAGGCCGGTGAGCAGGTCGGCCGAGTCGTCCGGGTCCAGGCCGCTGAGCGCCCGGCGCACGCCCTTCGGCCGGCCGGTGGTGCCCGACGTGTAGTGCATGGCCGCCCCGGCTGTCCGGTCGGCGGGCAGGCCGGCCGGGTGTCCCTCGCGCAGCCGCCCGGCCTCGGTGAACCCGGGCACGGCGCCGTAGCTGAACCGCGCGTCCCCGGGCACCCCGGCCAGGTCGGCCGCCTCCCGGCCGGCCTGGGCGAACCGCTCGTGCACGAAGAAGGCCTTGGCCTCGCTGTCGCGGACGATGTAGGCGATCTCGGGGGCGGTGAAGTGCCAGTTGATCGGCGTGTAGTACCACCCGGCCTGCAGCGCGGCGAGGCTCAGCTCCTGGGGCGCGACGCCGTTCGGCACGACCGCGGCGATCCCGTCCCCGGCCCGCAGGCCACGCGCCCGAAGCGCGTGGACGATCTGGTTGGCCCGGCCGAGCAGGTCGCCGGCCCGGTGCGCGGTGCCGTCCGCCTCGATCACCGCGATCCAGCCCGGATCCTCCTGCGCCCGCCTCCAGAACCCCACCGGCTGCCCTCCGATCCCGCGCCCGCCCCCTCTCGCCCCGCCGGCCGCTCCCGGGGCCGGCCGTGAGCGGGCCGCTAGCTCGCCGACCCGACCGGCTCGCCCGCCTCGTACTCCTCGTACTGGCCCTCGGGCCGGCGCGCGGCCAGCACCAGGCCGGCGACCAGCAGGATCAGCCCGAGGATGCCCGCGCCCAGCGGGCCCCAGATCTCGACGAACCGGATCTGGTTCGCGTTGCTGTTGTCGCTCGCCGCGCTCGCCGCCACGCTCGCGGGAGTGGAGGTGAGGTCGCCGTCGAAGAGGACCAGCCGGGTCGCGCCCGAGCTGTCCTGCAGGGTGTACCGCTGCTTCAGGTCGAACTTGATAGGCGTGCCGGTGACCGGGTCCACCCAGTCCGTCTTGGTCGCGGAGTAGAACTCCGGCAGCGTGACCTCCGCGCCCGGCAGGCCGACCAGCGACGCGGGCAGCGTCTGGGTGCCGATCTGCTGGCTGGGGATGTGCGCCACGAAGACGTACGTGGTGATGCCGTCCACGGTAGCCGTCCCGGCGTAGGCATAGGGCACCGGCTTGAGCAGCGTGGTGTCGAAGACCTGGTAGGTCCGCTTCTGTGTGCCGAACGGCCAGACGTAGCCCTGGCCGCTGACGTGCGGGTGGTCGCTGCCGACGAAGGTGCCGCAGCAGTTGATCAGCACCCCCGTCTTCCGGTCGAAGGCGAGCTGCTCGGTCGAGTACTGGAACGGCGCGTGATGGGTGAGGTCCTCGATCGCGGTGAACGACCGCCATACGGCGATGCGCGAGCTGCCCGCGGCATCGGCCGCGGCGACGTTCCCGGCGGTGGTGTTGGTCGCCGCCATCGTGACGCCAGAGAACTCCTGGACCTGCGCCGCGCTGAAGTAGCTGAGGCCGGTCCCCTCGAGCGTAATCTTGCTGTACTCGTTCAGCGGGAACTTGACCGACTGCCCGGGAACGAAGAAACGGAGCATGAGGGCAAGGACGATAAAGAAAACCCCGAGACCGGTCAGCACCGACCAAATGACGCGGCGCATGGGCCCTCCTGGTCACTGGCCGCCGAATCAGGCGGCCGAGAGGGGATTGTGCATGTTTGAGGTATGATACTGGCCAGTATCTCTGGTGTCACTAGCCCAGTGGGGCGGCTGAGCGTCACGGTGCGCGGGGCCCGCGGCACCGGTCACGGCGGCGGCGCTGGCCGTGCTCACGCCGGTTCCCCTCGGGAGAGCTCGGCCGGCGTAGCACCGCCGGTGCCGGCCGCCTCTCCGTGGCGGGCGCGCTTCACCAGCCGCGCGTGCTCCTCCTCCCCGACCGGCTCGGCCCGGTCGGGGAGGAGGAGCGGGCGGCCGTCCACGAGGCGGAACACGCGGCGCAGCCTCGGGTTGTACAGGATCGCCTCGTCGGCGAAGTACAGCAGGCCGAGCTTGTCGATCGGGCAGGCCAGGATGTCGAGCAGCCCGGGCTCGAGCGGCATGGATTCTCCTCCTTCCCCGGCGGCCCCGCGTCGCCGCGCGGTTCCGCCTGTCGCCGCCGGCTGCGTCACGCCGGCCCGGCCGCCGCGGCGGCTCCCGGATCGCGCTGCGCCGGATCCGGACGCGGGCTGTCCCCCGCCGGCCGCGTGGACAGGACCAGCACCACGAGCACCGCGACGACGATGCCCGCCAGGCGCAGCGCGAGCCTGGCCGGGTCGGCGGGCAGGCGCTCGCCGAACAACCAGGTGCCCGCCACCATGAAGAAGGCGCTCCCGGTCACGC
The DNA here is from genome assembly GCA_021324595.1 of Actinomycetota bacterium. Classification (GTDB taxonomy): domain Bacteria; phylum Actinomycetota; class Actinomycetes; order Streptosporangiales; family Streptosporangiaceae; genus Chersky-822. Next base: position 47,091 of record JAJPIV010000045.1, read on the forward strand.
TCGAGACCGGGCCCACGATCGACACGCGGCACCGCTGCAGGCCCGTCTGGAAGACCAGCAGGCCGGCCGCCGACATGCCGAACGCCAGGTAGGGATAGGGCGAGCCGACCAGGGCCAGCGCCGCCGCGAACGCGCCCGGGTGACCGGCCAGCTCGCCGGGGATCGCCTTGATCCCCAGCGTCGCGACGCCGTGGAAGAGCCCGGAGGAGACGCCGAAGGAGACTGCCCGGGTGCCCGCCCGGCGGGAACCGCGCGCCCGCGCGCGCAGCGCCGCCGCTGCGAGCGCGAACGCGGCCGCCGCGGCGGCGGCGACCACGGTGAGCAGCGCCGCGTCCGCGCGCTGGCCCACCGGCTCGGCCGGCCCGGCCGCGGACGCGGCGATTGCCGCGATCGCCGCCGCCATGGCCAGGACGCATCCCAGCTCGAAGCGGCCGAGCCGCTCACGCAGCAGGAGCCTCGAGGCGGCCACGAGGATCACCACGCCCGAGCCGAGCGCCGGCTGCACGACGCTCACCGGCGCGAGCGCGAGCGCGACGGCCTGCAGCCCGAATCCGCAGAGCATGAGCGAGAAGCCGCCCAGCCAGGCGGGCGAGGTGAGCACTATCCGGGCGAGGCGCACGGCGTGCCGGGCATCGATCGCCGGCAGCGCGGCGAGCGCCCGCTTCTCCAGGACCAGGCCGAGGCTGTAGGCGGCGGTCGCGGCGAGCGCCACGCCGATCGCGGCGACCGGCGCGCTCATCAGGCCACCGCCCCGGGCACCGCCCGCCCCCGGCCTGCCTGCCCCGGATCGGCCCCGCCCGGCCCGGCGAACGCGGTGAGCACCGCCAGGTAGCGGCCGGCGAACTCGGCCGCGGCCGGGTCGGCGAGCAGCGCCTGCCGGTAGCGGAAGCTCAGCCGGAGCCGGGAGCCGGTGGTCACGGCGCCGAGCGAGATCCCGCGGGGCATGTGCGCCGTGGTCGAGAACCACAGCCCCGGCGGCGGCAGTGCCCCGAAGCACGGCGGCTCGACCGCGCCGAGGTTGGAGACCAGCGTGGTGTCGCAGAGCGCCGGGCCGGCCACTCGCAGGGCAGCGCGCAGCAGCACGCCCTTGACGGCCACCGGCAGCGGAGCTCGGGCCACGGCGGTAAGCGAACCGCCGACCTGCGGGCCGACGGCAGCCTTGGACCGGGCGGTCTGCGCGGCCACGATGGCGATCACCCGGGCCAGGTCGGAGCCGGCGGCTCCGGGAACGGTGACCGTGGTCAGCCGCGACGCGTTGGCCCAGGCGCCCCGCGGCCCGGCCTGGGCGCGGTCCCCGACCGGCATCGTGACGCGGACCGGGCCGGGTCGGGCGCCATGCGATTCGTTCCATCCTGTGATCGTGATCGCCATCGCGGCGATGAGCAGGTCATTGACGCTGGCGCCCAGCATCCGGAGCCGGCCGGCGGCACGATCCAGGCCGTCCCAGGCGACCTGGCACAGCCCGTAGCCGTCGCCCGGGCCGGTGCGCCCGCCCGGGCCATCGGACCCGGGCTCGGCGGCCACGCGGGCTGGCCGGGCGAACCGCCAGCCCGCGGGCAGGCGGCCGCGGCCGGCGGGCGGTGCCGGGACCCGGCCGGGCAGGCAGCCGCCGGGCGCGCCGCCCCCGGCTGCCGGGACGGCCGCGGCACCCGCCGGCTCGCCCGCCGCGGCACCCGCCGGCTCGGCCGCCGCGGCACCCGCCGGGCCGGCCGCCCCGGCAGCCGCCGCCCCCGCGCGGGCACCCATGGCGAGGCGGCTGTACTCGTCGGCGACCGCTCGCAGCAGCCGCAGGCAGGAGTAGCCGTCGAGCAGGGCATGGTGGGCGTTCACGATCAGGCAGTCACCGTCCGGGCCGGAGGCGAGCAGGAACCGCAGCGGCGGCACGCGCTCCAGCGGGATGCGCTCGGACAGGAACCGGGCGCGCTGGGCACCGAGCTCCGCCTCGCCGGCCGGCGTGGCGAAGCGCACCAGGGCGCCCTCGTCCACGTCGGGCGCCGCGCTCTCCCAGTGCCATCCGGTCCGCCAGCGCCCGGTCCCGGCCCGGCGCACCGACAGCCCTGGCTCGGCGGCCAGGACCGCTTGCACCGCCGCGCGGAGCGCGCCGAGGTCGAGCCGGCCGGCGACGCGCGCTTCGAGGTGAATGCTGGCGGGCTCACCGGGCCGGTCGTAGTAGCAGGTCAGCTCGTCGGCCACGGAGAACCTCCGCCGGGCCGGCCGCCCCGGCCGCGGCAGGCCGGCCGCGCGGCGGGGCCGGACCGCCGGCCGCGCCGGCGTCAGCGCGACCGCCAGCGCGACCAGGGCGCACGCCTGGGCGGGAGCGCCGAACGCCCCGTTCCCCGGCGCGGCCGGCTGGGAGGAGGCCGCGCTGAGCACCCCGGCGGCGAGCATCCCGGCGAACGCCAGTCCCGGGTACCAGCCAGGCGCCGCGCAGGCGACCGCGAGCAGCGCCGGCACGGCCAGTGCCACCGGGCCGCCCACCGCCGTGAGCAGCGCGGCGAGCGCGGCGACGGCCAGCAGCCAGGAGGCGGGCGACCGGGTGAGCGCTGGGCACCCGGCGGCCGGCGTTCCCGCGGCCGGGAAGCCCGCGGCCGGGAAGCCCGCGGCCGGGAAGCCCGCGGCCGGCGCTGGCTCCCCCGCGGCCGCCCGGCTGGGAGAGGCCGCCGGGCTGGCAGGGGCCGGCTCGCCGGCGCCCGTGATCGCGGGGGCGGGATTCGCGGGCGTGGGCGCCGGGCGGGCCGGCTCGCGCCGCCGGCCGCCAAGTGCCGCGCCCGCCAGCGCGAGCACCCCGAGCCCGGAGGCGATCAGCGCGGCGTGGTACAGGCCCGCCGGGCGGAACGTGAGCGTGACGACGCCGCCCCGGCCGGATGGCAGCACGTAGCCCTGCTGCCAGCCGTCGAGGCGCACCGGGCGCAGCACCTGGCCGCCGAGCGTGGCCACCCAGCCCGCGTTGGCGTTCTGGTGCAGCTCCAGGTAGGACCGCGGGCCGGGTCCCACGAGAACCCGACGGCTGTCCGGCTGCCAGCCCAGCACCCGCACCGTGCGCGCGGGCGCGGCCCGCGCCGCCCCGGCCGCCCGCCCGGCCGGGGCGCTGGTCAGGCTCAGGCCGGTGATGCTGAACGCTCCCGGGCGCGCCGCGACCAGCCAGTGCCGGCGGGCCGGGAGCGTGATCGCCGAGCCGGGCGAGCAGAAGCCGACGTGGACCGGGAGGAACGCGGCGACGTCCCCGACCGTCCCCCAGACCTTGGTGCGCAGCGTCCGGCCGTCGATGGTCACCTGCGGCCCGCTCCCGCACGGCAGCGAGAACCGGGCACCGGGCGCGGCGGTCGCCGGCCGCAGCCCGGCCAGCGCCGGGATCACCAGCCGGGACAGGCCGACAGGGAGCTGAACGGCCTGGCCGAAGGCCGGCTGGGGCGTGGTCGCGTAGCGCACCACGGGGAAGCTGATCGCGATCCGGTCCGTGGTCAGCGGCGGCACCAGCTGGGTGAGGCCGCCCAGGCCCACGTCGGCGTACCTGACCCCGGCGGGGCTGGTGACCTTCACCGAGGCGGGGGCCGCCGCGAATCCGGGCAGCGGCTCGAGGATCAGCCGCCCGATCGTCCGCCGTCCCCGCCAGCTCAGCCGGATCACCGGGTTCGGCCCGCCGGCCACCCACGGGCCCGGGTGGCGGGCGCGCAGCAGGTTCGCCGGGGACAGCCGGGGCAGGGACGCCCAGGTCGAGCTGGCGGCGACCACGACCGCCTTCCGTCCGGCCGGCGCCAGCCCGGCGAGCAGGGCGTCGAGCGCCCGCCCGGGGACGGCGATCGCCAGGGCCGCCAGCCGGAACCGGCCCGGACGGTACGTGGTGAAGGTCCTGGCCAGCGGCGGGTAGGAGGCGACGTCCGCCAGGCTGGCCGGGGACGGCACCTGCTGATCGAAGGAGAACGCGACCTGCCCGGCGGATCGGCCGGCGCGGCTCTGCGCCGGCTCAAGGTAGCTGGTGACCGTGACCCCGGGGATCGTGACGTCGGAGATGCCCGCCCCCGGCCCGCCCGGCACCCCGCCGGTGGCGGCCGCGATCGTGATCCGCAGGAACCTGGTCGGCCCCGGGGCGACGCGCAGCAATTGCGGCGCGCTGGTGCGGCGCAGCCGGGTCGTCACCGTCCCCGGCGCGGTGCGGGCGGTCAGCCGGGAGGGCACCGCCCGCGCGGGCCCGTCGTCAAGGAGCCGGATGGTCACCTCGGGCGGCAGCCTGACCGGGCGATCGAACCTGATCTGGATCCACTGCCCGGCGGCCCGCACCGGGCTGGCCTCCGTCCAGTAGGTGGCCGGGTTGCCGTCAAACGCGTTGACGGGGCTGATCTGCGGCGCCGGGGCGAGCCACGAGCCGGTGGAGGACGCGGTGACCGAAGCGGCCCCGGTGAGGACCGCGACGGTCTGGTGGCCGGCGGCGCTGACCGGCAGGAGCTGCCGGGGCGGCCCGCCGGGGTCGCCGAGCGGGTCGTCGGGCGGGTTCACCCCGGCGGCGGTGTAGGTGTCGGAGGCTGGCGCGCCGATCAGCCCGAACGCGTGATCGGCGCGGCGCAGGCCATCGGTGACCAGCCACCGGGCCGGGCGGGTGACCAGCGGGTCACCCGCGATCACCGCGGGGGCGCCGTCCAGCAGGCCCTGGCCGGCCAGCTGCAGCAGGGCGTCGGGTCCGCCGTTGACCAGGGTGGTCCGGCTCACCGGAAGCGTCACCGCGGCGGACGGCGGCGGGCGGCCGATCTGGGCCGCCGCCTGGTACACCTCGACCGCCGGGTACGAGGGCAGCGCGGCGGCGATCGCCGCGGCGGACGGATCGGTCTGCCGGCCGGTGACCAGCGGGCCGAATGCCGCGACCCGGCGGAAGCCCGAGCTTGCCAGGGTCGCGTGGATCGGCTCGGGCGGCACATACCCGATCGAGGCCGGGCTGAGGTCGTTCCGCACGACCACGTAGCCGATGCCCGCCCGGGCGAGCGCGGCGGCCAGCCCTGGCACCTGCTCACCCGAGGCGAGCGCCGAGCTCAGCGAGCTGAGCAGCAGGGCCGACCCGGCGCCGCCGAACGGCACCAGCCCGTCGGCCACCCACGGCGAGCCGGCCAGCGGCTCGAGCACGTCGTCCACGGTCTGGCCCCACAGGTAGGCGCCGTGCGCCTGGGCCGGCACCACGAGCGCGGGCGCGCGCGGCGAGTGCGCGCGCAGGAAGGCCGCGACCCGGTACCAGTAGCCGGGCACCCGGGTGAACGCCCCGGGGTTGAGCACCTGGCCGGCCAGGTACGGGTAGGCCAGGCCGGCGAGGACGAGCGCGATCACCGGCGCGAGGAGCAGGCGGAGCAGGTGGCGCCGCTCGGGATCGGCGACGAGGCGCGCGCGCCAGCCACGCAGCCGCAGGGCGTGGGCGATCCCGAGGGCCAGCACCGCGGCGGCGGCCGGCTCGACCTTGTAGACGCTGCGCAGCGGGGCCAGCGGGCCGTCGAGCAGGCGGCCTACCCCGGCGTGGAACGGGCCGCCGAGCGGCCCCGGGTACCCGGCGAGCGCGGCCAGCGCGGCCACGCCGAGCGTCAGCCTGAGCCAGCCGGCGGCCGGCATGTCCCGGCGGGCCAGCCCGAGCAGGCCGGTCGCCGCGGCCATGGCCGCGGCGACGATCGCCGCCGGGTTGGTGACCACGATCCAGCCCGCCGGGAGCCAGGGCTGGCCGAGGTCCAGGTAGGCCGTCCAGTTCCCCGCGCCGCGCAGGAACGCCGCCGCCGACATCGTCGCCGTGGTGGTCGCCGACTGCTCCACGTAGGGCAGGAAGTCGAACCCGTACCTGCCCTGCAGCAGCAGCGGCACCAGCCACCAGGACGTCGCCAGCGCCACCGCCGCCGCCCACCAGGCGGCGAGGGCGGCCCGCCGCCGGCCGCGCAGCCGCGTGAGGATGAACAGGGCGGGCAGGAGCAGGGCGGCCAGGGTGGACGCCGCGTTCACCCCGCCCATGCAGAGCACGGCGATCCCCGACCTGGCCGCCGCGCGCGGCAGCGAGCCGCCGCGGGCCGCGGCGACCAGCGGCAGCACCGCCCACGGCGCGAGCAGCCCCGGGAGCAGGCCCGCCGAGGTCGAGCCGATCACGATCGTGCTGGCGGGCCACAGCGCGAATGCCAGCCCGGCCACCACCTGCGTCCGCGGCGATCCGATCCGCAGCGCCCGCGCGAGCCGCGCCACCCCGGCGAACCCCACGGCGACCAGCAGCGCGAGCCATGCCCGCTCGGCCGCCCACGCCGGGACGCCGAGCCCGTGGGCCAGCAGGTAGAACGGCGCGATCGGGAACGCGTAGCCGATGTACTGGTCCTGCATCGCGCCGAACCATTCCAGCGGGTTCCACAGCGGCCACAGCCGCGCCAGGAACCCGGCCGGGTCGATGTCCACGCCCAGCTTGGTGTCGAAGAAGATCCGGCCGGGGCGGGTGGCCGTCAGGACGGCCAGCGCCGCGATCGCGACCGCGATCGTCCAGCGCCGGAGCCGGGCGCCGGACGCGCCCGCCGGGTCACCGGGGGCGGGATCCGCCGTGCTGCCCCGCGCGGCCGTCATCCGGTCCGCCGCAGTATCAGCAGCAGGTTCCACGTCACGATCTCGCGGATTCCCGGCAGCAGCAGCACCGCCCCGCACCAGTCCGGGTAGTACCGCGGCCGCGCGCAGAGCACCTCGACGTCCCGGCGGGCGCGCACCATGCGCAGCACCGGCCCCACGTGGACGGGGAACAGGGTGCTCCCCGGGCGGTTCTTCGGCGGCCTGCCGTGTGCCCGCTGGTAGCGGCGCTCGGCGGCCCGCGCGCCGAGGAAGTGCCAGGGCGACATCTCGTGCCCGCCCCACGGCGAGTACCAGTTCGTGTACGACAGGTAGACCAGGCCCCCGGGCCGGGTGGCCCTCAGCATCTCCTCGATCAGCCCGCGCGGGTCGGCGACGTGCTCCAGCACGTTCGATGAGACGCAGATGTCCGCGGCGCCGTCACGGACCGGCAGCCAGTAGCCATCGGCGAGCACCGAGCCGTCGGGCGGCTCGCCCCGGCTCAGCAGCTCCGCCGGGTCCGGCTCGAACAGGTAGCAGCGGGCTCCCCGCCGCCGGAACTCCCTGGTGAGGTACCCGGCGCCGCCCCCGACGTCCAGCACGATCCGGTCCCGCACGGCGGTGTACCTGGCCAGCTGGTCCGCCGCGTCGCTGGCCAGGGCCGAGTAGAAGGTATCCGGGTCGGACTGCTCGCGCAGGAACAGCCGGAACAGGCGGGCGGACCTCATCATGCGCGGCTCCCTCGGCCGGCCACGATCGCAGGACGGAAGCTACTAACCAGTAGCATTATCAGTAGCACCGGCCCGGGCGCCAGAGGAGGCTTTTGCGCGATCCGCCGTCGCCCTGCCGGCCTCGCCCGAGCGCGCGCAGTGACGGCGCGCAGCCACCCGGGGGGACGGTTTCATCCGACACTTGACGATCTGGTGGTCATCGCCACAGTATCTCTGCTACGTCCTGGCCCGGCCGGCGCAAGTGCGGTCCAGCGGCGCGGCGGTGCCGGGCCAGCGGCTCGGGAACCGGGACGAGGCGGTGGCGCGAGGATGCGAGCCCAGCGGAGCGAGGGCGCCGTGCCGAGCCGCGAGCGGCACGTGGTGTTCGTGGCCTGGCGCGATCTGGCCAACCCCAACGCCGGCGGCTCGGAGATCCTGGTGGACCGGCTGGCTCAGGGGCTGACGGAGCGGGGCGACCGGGTGACGCTGGTGGCCGCCGGCCCGGTGGGCGAGCGGCCGTACCGGGTCGTGCGCAACGGGGGCACGTACACGCAGTTCCTCCGCGCGCCGGTGGTGGCGCGGCGGCACGCGCGCGGGGCCGACCTGGTCGTGGAGGTCTGCAACGGCATGCCGTTCCTGGCCCCCTTGTGGACCGACCGGCCGGTCGTCTGCCTGGTCAACCACGTCCACGTCGACCTGTGGCGGCTCCGGTTCCGGCCGCCGGTGTCGGCGCTCGGCCGCTTCACCGAGGCGGTGGTGATGCCGTGGGTGCACCGCCGGAACCTGTTCCTCACCGTGTCGGCGTCCACCTCGCACGCCCTGACCCGGCTCGGCGTGGCGCCGGACCGGATCAGGTTGATCTGCAACGGCGTCGAGCCCGCCCCTCCGCCCGCCCCCCGCTCGCCCGAGCCGCTGTTCCTCGCCCTCGGCCGGCTCGCCGGGTACAAGCGCATCGACCTGCTGCTGCGCCTGTGGGACCGGGTGCGGCAGGTGACCGGCGGGCAGCTGGTGATCGCCGGGGACGGCCCGGAGCGGGAGCGCCTGCGGACGCTGGCCGGGCCGGGCGTCACGTTCGCCGGCCGGGTCAGCGAGGAGGAGAAGCACCGGCTGCTCTCGGCAGCGTGGCTGCTGCTCCACCCGGCCAGCATCGAGGGATGGGGCCTGGTCGTCGCCGAGGCGGCGCTGCGCGGCACGCCCGCGGTCGGCTTCGACGTGCCCGGGCTGCGCGACTCGGTGGCGCACGGCCAGACCGGCCTGCTGGTCCGCACCGAGGCTGAGTTCGCCTCGGCCTGGGCCGCGCTGGCGATCAACGACCGGCGCAGGCACGCGATGGGGCGGGCGGCCCGGCAGCGCGCGATGCGGCTGCAATGGTCGGCCGCGGTCGAGGGGTTCGACCTGGTGGCGGACGAGGCCATCGCGCGGGCCAGGGGCTGGACGGCCGGGCCGCGACGGGCTGCCCGGCATGCCGGGGGGCAGCCTCCCGGGGTCGCCGCGGAGGCGCCGGCCCTGCCGGCGCGCCGGCCCGGGGGCGCCGGGCCGGAGGCCGGATGATGGGCGGCCAGCCTGCCAGCCCGCTGGGCCGCCTGTACGAGGACCCGGCCGTTCCGGTGAGCTCCGGGCCGGACCGGGCGAGGCGGCAGGCGGACATGCTCGCGGCCATCCTGGCCGCGGTCCCCGCCCCGGCCCGGATCCTCGACCTCGGCTGCGGCGCCGGCGCCGCGACGCAGGTCGCCGCGGCGCGCTGCCCCGGCCACCGGTTCGCCGGCCTGGACTGGTCCGCCCGGTCGGCCGCCCTGGCCAGGCATCGTGGGGTGAGGGTAGTCCGGGCCGACGTCGCCGGAGCGCTGCCGGTCGCCTCGGGGAGCATCGACGTCGTGATCATGAGCGAGGTGATCGAGCACCTGGTCGACACGGACGCGGCCGTCCAGGAGGTGCACCGCGTGCTGCGGCCCGGCGGGTCCCTGCTGCTGTCCACCCCGAACCTCGCCGCATGGTACAACCGGGCCCTGCTCGCCGCCGGGGTGCAGCCGGTGTTCTCCGAGGTCAGCCTCAGGTCGGTGCACGGCCGGCCGGGGCGGGTCGTCGCCGGGCACCTGCGCGTGTTCACCCGGCGCGCGCTCACCCAGCTGCTGGCCGCCCACGGCCTGGCCTGCGTGCGGGTGAGCGGTGCCTGCTACCACGACGTGCCGCCGGCCCTGCGCCCGCTGGACCGGCTGGCCTGCCGCTGGCCGTCGGCCGCGTCGATCCTGCTCGTGCACGCCCGCAGGACCTGATGGGGCTTCCCGGGGCCGCGCGCCACGCCTGGCCGGCCGCGACCGGGCTGGCCCTGGGCCTGCTCGCCCTCGGCCCCGCGCTCGCCCCCGGCTACGTGCTCAGCTACGACATGGTCTTCGTCCCCGGGCCGCCGCTCGACGCCGCCGACCTCGGGCTCTCCGGTGGCCCGCCGCGCGCCGTGCCCAGCGACCTGGTGGTGGCGCTCGCGGCCAGGATCGCCCCGGCCGACGCCGTCCAGAAGGTGATCCTCCTGGCGATCTTCGCGCTCGCGTGCACCGGCGCTGCGGCCCTGCTGGAGGCCGGCTGGCGGGCCCGGGCGCCGGGCGGCCCCGCGGCGGCCCGGGCCGGCCCCCCGCTGCTGGCCCGGCTCGCCGCGGGGGCCTGCTACACGTGGAACCCCTTCGTCGCGGAACGGCTGATCATGGGCCAGTGGGCGCTGCTGCTCGGCTACGCCGGGCTGCCGTGGGTGCTCCGCGAGGTGTCCTGCCGGGCGGGGCCGGCCCGGCCGGGCCGGCTCGCGCTCGCGGCGCTCCCGGCCGCGGTGGGCGGCTTCGCGGCGATGTCGATCACGGCCCTGGCCGCCGTACCCGCCGCGCTCGCCCGCCCGCCGGCGAGCCCGGTCGCCGCCGGGCCCGGCGGCGACCGGCGATCTGGCCGGGCCGGGCGGCTGGCTGCCACGCTCGCCGTGCTCGGTGCCCTCAGCCTGCCGTGGCTGATCCCCGCGCTGGCTGTCCCGGTGCGCTCGGATCCGGCGGGCGCGACGGCCTTCGCGGCACGGGCCGACACCCCGTTCGGCACGGCCGGGAGCCTGCTGATGCTCGGCGGGATCTGGAATGCCCAGGCGGTGCCTGCCGGGTACGGCGGGGCCGTGGCGGGCACCTGCTGGCTCGCCGTCGTGCTGCTCGCGCTCGGCGGCTACCTGCTGGCGGCCCGGCGCGGGCGGGCCTGCCCGGGCCTGGGCGCCGGTGCCGCCGTCGGCGCCGGGGCCGCCGCGCTCGGCCTGACCGGCCCCTCGCTCACGGCGCTGCGGGCGGCGATCGCGTTCTGGCCGGGCTTCGCGCTGCTGCGGGACGGCCAGCAGTTCGTCGCGCCGCTCGCGCTCGCCGAGGCGATCGGCCTCGGCGCCGACGTCGCCGCGCTCGTGGGGTGGGCCGGGGCCGCAGGCGCCGGGGAGCGCCGCGCCGGGGCCGCAGGCGCCGGGGAGCGCCGCGCCGGGGCCGGCCGCCCCGGGCGCGGCCCCGGCGGGCCGGCGGTCGCCCTCGGCGTGCTCGCGCTGCTTGCGCCGGTGCTGCTGCTGCCCGGGCTCGCCTGGGGCGCCTTCGGGCGGTTGCGCGCGGTCGGCTACCCGGCCGACTGGCTGCGCGCGCGGCAGCTGATCCAGGCCGACCCGCGGCCGGGGTCGGTGCTGCTGCTGCCCTGGGCGCAGTACCGGCGTTACCCGTGGAATCACGGGGAGGCTGTCTACGATCCGTGGCCCCGCTTCACGTCGCGGCCCGTGATCTGGAACGACGCCCTGACCGTCGGCCGCGTGACCGTGGCCGCCGAGGACGCCGGGGCCATGCGGCTCGGGCCGCTGGTCACCTCGGGACGGCCGATGACGGGCCCGCTGCGGGCGGCCGGAGTCCGGTACGTGGTCGTCGACTCCGGCCCGCTGCTGGCGCGCCGCGGGGAGCCGCCTGCCCGCCTGGCGGCCCTCGCCGGGCTGCCCGGCGCCCGGGTCGAGCTGGACGGCCCCGACCTGCTGCTGTTCCTGCTGCCGCCCCGCCACGTGGCCGCCGGGCCCGCATGCCGGCACGCAGCCCGCCGGGGCACGGTTGCGGGGGCAGGCGCGGAAAACTACGATTTCCTCACGCTCTGGGGTGATGGCGGGGTGGTCCCCGACCAAGGAGGATCGTCGTGTCGCGACTGGTGCTGCTCGTGATCTCCGTCGTCGCCGGCGCCGGGCTGGCGGTCGGCGCCACGTTCGCGGTGACGAGCGCGCTCAACAGCTCGCAGCAGAGCCCGGTGAACCAGCCGCTCGACAACTACGGCGCCCGCTGACGCCCCGGCCCTCAGGGAGCGGCCCTCAGGGAGCGGCCCTCAGGGAGCGGCCCTCAGGGAGCGGCCCTCAGGGAGCGGCCCTCAGGGAGCGGCCCTCAGGGAGCGGCCCTCA